>NC_021172.1:3442500-3790000 GCF_000230975.2 Hyphomicrobium denitrificans 1NES1
ACGTGGAGTGCGGCGCGCGAAGAAGCGGCGCGCGTCATGGCGCTCGATGACGATGGCTTTCTTGCGGAACTCGATCTCAGGATTGGCGGGCGTTTCGGGTCGATCGCTCTCGATGGTCCGCGGCAGTCGTGGCCGCTCGATATCGTCATTCCGCGCGAGCTGGTCGCGTCCCGTTTCGCGTTGATCGGCGATGCGGCGCATGGCGTTCATCCGATCGCGGGGCAAGGCGTCAATCTCGCTTTTCGTGATGCGGCGGCTCTTATCGAGGTGATCGCCGATGCCGCGCGGCTTGGGCTCGATATCGGCGCTGGACCGCATCTCGAAATCTATCAGCGCTGGCGGCGGTTCGATTCGCTCATGTCGGCTTCGGTCTACGACGGGCTCAATCGTGTCTTTGGCGTTGACGACATCGTGATTCGGGCGGGCCGGGGTGCTGCGCTCGGAGCGCTCGATCACGTCGCGAGCGTCAAGAAGTTGATCCTTGCCGAGGCCGCCGGGCTGACGGGTGAGCTTCCGAAGCTCGCACGCGGTCAGCCAGTTTAACTCAGTCCCGATCCGGTTCGCCGGGCTCGGCGTCCTCGTTTTCATCGCCCGTCGAGGGTGGCCGTTTGATGATGACGGTGCGTGTCATGAGGTCGATCTGCGGCACCCATTGATCCTCAAAGGGAATGAATTCGCTCGAACCTGCAAGCGGCTTCAATTCGAGAAGATCGCCGGCGCCGAAGTTTTGAACGGAAACGATCTCGCCCAAATGCGCGCCGTCTTCGGCGAGAGCTTCGAGGCCGATCAGATCGGCGTGGTAGAATTCGGACGTGTCCGTTTCCGGCAACCGGGTGCGTGCAACGAAGAGCTTCGTGCCGCGCAAAGCCTCTGCGGTTGTCCGATCCGAAATTCCTGCGATGCGCGCGACCACGCCTTTGTCCGTTACGCGAACGACGGTGAGCGAGAATGCGCGTGCCCCCGTCGCGTCGGTCAGCGGCCCATAGCCCGCGATTGCTTCGGGCGTTGCCGTATAGGTCCGCACTAGGATGTCACCGCGAATGCCGTGCACGCCGGAGATTTCGCCGAGCAACACACGGCGGGTCTGTTCGTCTTTTGCCATCGGGTTCTGATGCCGCGCCTGGGCCGTTACGGCAAGGGGCCGAGATACGTTATCTTCACAGCGACGGTCTTGCGTCCGATGAGAATTTTGGTGTGCTGGCTTCGCGCCGTTGGGTCGATCTCGCCGGAGATCGAAACGATGCTCTGCATATCCACGGTCGTTCCGCAGCGAGGCTTCACTCTCGGCGGCGTCTCGTAGATTGCGTCGAGGAACCCTTTTCGGACGGTGTGCTTGGCATAAAGGCGAAGCCGCCCCTTGTAGATCCGTCCGCGGGCGTCTGCTCCGAACAGACGGCCGGATCGACAAACCAGGAGCGCGTGGCCCTCCGAACCGATCGGTTGCCTCTGCCGGTGTAAAACGATCTCGTAGAGTCCGTCCGCGTACATGGCCCTTACGGATTTGTATCATTTCAAATACAGCTTTTGGTCGGGTCCAAATCTCGGGCCAGTGAGATCGGCAACACAAAGCCTCCCGAGCAGATGCGCGGAAGGCTTTGGAAATTGGCTTGACGTTAATGGTTTAAGCGGCGTCGCCCTGCGCGCCCTCTGCAGCCTTCGCCTTTTCGGCGGCCGCGGCGGCGCGTTCCTGGGCCTTCTTCTTCGGCTTGGCCTTTTCCGGATTGTTGGATGGTGTCCGCTTGGCGAGGCCCTTCGCGTCAAGCAAGCGCAGCACGCGATCCGTCGGCTGAGCGCCGACACCGAGCCAATGCTTCACGCGCTCGTCGTTGAGCTTCACGCGGTTCGGGTCATCCTTCTTCAGCATCGGATCGAACGTGCCGATCTGCTCGATGTAGCGGCCGTCACGCGGGCTCACGCTATGGGCGACAACCACGTAATAGTAGGGCCGCTTCTTGGCGCCGCCGCGCGAGAGGCGAATCTTTACCGACATGTTTCCGTTCTCCTATGCGTTCGAAAAAGTGTGTTTTGAGAAGTCATCGTTTCTTTCCGGGGAGCCCCGGGAATTTCGGCATTCCACCACCCAAACCCGGCAGACCTTTCGGAAGACCGCCGCCAAGGCCCGGTAGACCTCGACCGAGACCGGGCAAGGAGCTGCCGGAAACGCCGGCCGTGCCCTTGGCGATCTGCTCTTTGAGATCGGCCGGAAGCTGTTCGAGTGCTTTCGGGTCGAGCTTTGCGAGTTCTGCTTGCATGGATTGGAGTTCGGCTTCGGACGGACCACCGCCCGTGCGGCCAAGAAATTTGTTCAGCATGCCGCCGTTGCGGCCCATCGTCTTCATCATATCCGCCATCTGGCGGTGCATCTTCAGAAGCTTGTTGATGTCCTCGACCTTGGTGCCCGAACCCGAGGCGATACGGCGTTTGCGCTTGGCGTCGAGCACCTTCGGATTGCGGCGCTCCTTCGGCGTCATCGACGAGATAATGGCGCGCTGATGCGCGAGGCTTTTATCGAGGCCGGCCTCGTTGATCTGGCCCTTGATCTTGGCGACACCCGGCAACATGCCGAGCACACCGCCCATGCCGCCGAGCTTCTGCATCTGCTTCAATTGTTCGGAGAGATCTTCGAGGTCGAACGACCCCTTCTTCATCTTCTCCGCGATCTTCGTCGCCTTCTCGACGTCGATCGTCTGCGCGGCCTTCTCGACGAGCGAGACGACGTCGCCCATGCCGAGAATTCGGGAGGCAATGCGGCCCGGATGGAAGTCTTCGAGCGCGTCCCACTTTTCGCCGACGCCGATGAGCTTGATCGGTTTGCCGGTGACGGCGCGCATCGACAGTGCGGCGCCGCCACGGCCGTCGCCGTCGGCGCGTGTCAGCACGATGCCGGTGACGCCGATGCGGCCATCGAAGGCTTTCGCCGTGTTGACGGCGTCCTGGCCAGTCAGGGAGTCGGCGACAAGCAAAGTTTCATGCGGATGGATCGCGGCTTTGACGTCGCGGACTTCGTCCATCAGCTCTTCGTCGACGGTGACGCGGCCGGCGGTGTCGTAGATGATGACGTCGTAGCCGCCGAGCTTTGCTGCATCTTCGGCGCGACGCGCGATCTGCAGCGGCGTCTGTCCGGCAATGATGGGGAGGGTTGCGACGTTCGTCTGCTCGCCCAGCACGCGGAGCTGTTCTTGTGCGGCGGGTCGGCGCGTGTCGAGCGACGCCATCAAAACTTTCTTGCGATCGCGATTCGTCAGGCGATAGGCGATCTTGGCGGTCGTCGTCGTCTTACCGGAGCCTTGCAGGCCGACCATCAGGATGCCGACCGGCGGCGCCGCGTGCAGGTCGATCGGCTGGGCGTCGGAGCCGAGCATCGCGACGAGTTCGTCGTTGACGATCTTGACGACCATCTGGCCGGGCGTAACGGAGCGCAGCACCTCTGCGCCGACGGCTTTCGTCTTCACCTTCTCGGTGAAGTCCTTGACGACATCGAGTGCAACATCAGCCTCGAGAAGGGCGCGGCGAACCTCGCGCATCGCCTCGACGACGTCACTCTCGGTCAGAGCGCCGCGGCGGGTGAGCTTGTCGAGGACGCCGGAAAGGCGATCTGAGAGCGATTGAAACATTCAGCCTTGTTTGCCGTTCTTCCTACTACTCGACGTGATGTGGGAACGCCCGCGCAAAGCACAAACGCACCCGGGAGCGCAACGCGCTGCCGGGTGTTAACCCCCCTGCCTCCCGGAGTTACCCATGTGCAGGGCGGCGGCTCTGAGGTCAGGGCCGTCGGAATGGCGGGTGTATGGGGGAAGGTGCTGCTAAAGTCAACCTGGAAGCCCATATCCTGTCTCGGACGCCAACGCTGCCCGTAAGAATGGCGGGTGGTGCGGCGAAATTACTCGAAGCTCGGGGAGGGGTTATTGCAATGGACATCAAGCGAAGCGGATCTCAGCCGTCAGCGGCAGGATCGGCGGACTATTTCACCGGCTCAGTCCGTATCGATCCGCTCTTCCAGGCGCCAAATCCGGCAAGGGTCGTCGGCGCCAGCGTGACATTCGAGCCTGGCGCGCGGACTGCGTGGCACACCCATCCGCTCGGTCAAACCCTGATCGTTACTGCCGGTTGCGGCTGGGTGCAGCGTGACGGCGGGCCGGTCGAAGAAATCCGGCCGGGCGACGTCGTCTGGTTTGCGCCGGGCGAGAAGCATTGGCATGGGGCAACATCCAAGACGGGAATAACGCATTTTGCCATTCATGAGGCACTGGACGGTAAAACGGTCGAGTGGATGGAAAAGGTCAGTGACGACCAATATCGGCGCTGAGCTGGCCCGACAGGGAGTAGCAGCGAACTAGAACCGGTATCCGTACCTGACGCCGATGCGGTCGAGGCCTTCGTTATACTTTTGCGTGTAGGCATTCGAGGTGTGCTCGAAATAGACCGACAGGTCGTTGTGCGCGTCGAGGTGGTAACCGATCTCTATCGGAATATGGAACAGGACCCGCGATCCGAGCCATTTCTTATCGGGATCAGCGCCAAGGCCACCGATCTCGCCGTCATGGACGGCAGCGCCGAGGCCGAGCCCGAAGAAGACTCCGGATGGAAGATCGCCTTGCCAGCGCGCGTCGATATAAGCGTGGCTGGTGTCGCCGCGGGTGTTGATCGTGCCGCCGATGACGGGACGGATCGCGCCCCAAGGCATCGCCCAGGCGGCGGCGAATTGCGCTTCGAGGTTGATATCGGCGGCGCTGTGCTCGATTTGAAAGCCGCTCCAAAGGTCCGGCACATCGTGGGCCAGGACGCCGATTTTCAGAGCGTAGAGCAGATCGTCGGCGAGCGCGGCGTTTGCCGTTCCAACAGTTAGAAATGCAGCGAAGCCGAGTATCGCGGTTGCCCGGACCGAAAAATTCATGACCTGCCCATATTTCCCATAGGCCGGCGCAAGCTCTGCGCCCTTTTGCTACGGTCGGCAAGCTGGCGCCTTTCGAAAATTCCAAAAGGGATGCGCCGGGGTCACAGGCGGTGCATTCAGCCTGAGGTTTGGGCAAGCCGTTCGAGGGCCTGCCTCCTGCGTTCTTTCTTTAAATAGCGGCCCCAGGCGTGAGCGATCCTGAAGACGCGGCGCTCGTAAGCCCTTTCTTCCCTCGTCAGACAGATGCAGCCATAGCAGTAGCAGGGGCGCGCTCTGGCGAAGGCGATCCGGAATAACAGCCGGTTGGGCCGTTGGCGCGGGCGGGTGCGTCGGACTGAGATGTGCGTCATAGGAATATCAAGGGGCGGGCTGGCTCACTCTGTTCGCAAATGCCGTGACGCGGCCTCCGTTCTACCCGCAAGGATATCCCTAGGTCGCGCAATTCGTTGGATAATTCTCCATGAACCGACGCTGAATTGTCAATTCGTGCGCTTCTCGCCATATAAGGCCCCATGAGTTCTGCCCCGCCCCTTCCCTTCGTCAAAATGAACGGTCTCGGAAACGAGATCGTCGTCGTCGACTTGCGTGGCAGTTCGAAGGTTTTCACGTCCGAGGAAGCGGCGGCGATCGCGGCCGATCCCCAATCGCATTTCGATCAGATGATGGTGCTGCATCCGCCAGCGGCGTCCGGGACGGAGTCGCTGGTTCGCATCTATAATACTGACGGCTCGGAGGCGGGTGCTTGCGGGAACGGCATGCGGTGCGTCGGCTGGGTCCTCGCGAAGGATCTCGGCCGAAATCGCTTCAAGGTCGAGACGCGGGCTGGCGTGCTCGATACGGTCGTCAGGGATCAGACGTCCATCACCGTCGATATGGGCGAGCCGAAGTTCGGCTGGCAGGATATCCCGTTGGCGGAAGAATTTCGGGACACGCGCGCCATAGAGCTGCAGATCGGCCCGATCGACAATCCCGTTTTGCATTCGCCGTCCGTCGTCAACGTCGGCAATCCACATGCGATTTTCTGGGTCGACGATGTCGAGACTTATGATCTGGCGCGTCTTGGGCCGATGCTCGAATGCCATCCGGTTTTTCCGGAGCGGGCGAACATTTCGCTCGCACAGGTGACGTCGCCTCAGTCTCTTCGGCTCAAGACGTGGGAACGGGGTGCAGGGCTGACGCGCGCCTGCGGCTCGGCGGCCTGTGCGGCTGCGGTGTCGGCGGCGCGAAAGCGTCTCACCGGAAGGACCGTCGATGTCACGCTTCCGGGCGGCGTGCTCAACGTCGCGTGGAACGACGACAATCATATTCTGATGACTGGGCCCGTCGAATTCGAATACGAGGGCGTCATCGATCTCTCGAAACTAACTAATGCGCCGGTTTAGCAAGTTTCATCGCGGTCAGCTAAACCAGCATCTTTACGAAAGTGCCACACACACCCGATGTCTGAACCCGAAGTCATAACGCTCGGTTGCCGGCTCAATGCCTATGAATCCGAGGTGATGCGTCGGCACGCGCATGATGCCGGGCTCGACGATGCGATCATCGTCAATACCTGCGCCGTCACGGGCGAAGCGGTGCGTCAGGCAGCACAGACGATCCGACGGCTTCGACGTGACAAGCCCCATGCGCGCATCATCGTGACGGGCTGCGCGGCGCAGACCGAAGCGCAACGTTTCGCCGATATGCCGGAAGTCGATCATGTCGTCGGCAATGCCGAAAAAATGCGTGCAGAAACATTCGTTGGCCTTTCGACGGCTTCAAGCGCACGCGTTCAGGTCAACGACATCATGGCCGTGCGCGAGCAGGCATCGCACATGATCGACGGTTTCGGATCGCGCACGCGCGCCTATGTGGCAATTCAAAACGGCTGCGACCATCGCTGCACGTTCTGCATTATTCCCTACGGCCGCGGACCGTCGCGCTCGGTACCGGCAGGCGAGGTCGTGACGCAGGTGCGCCGTCTTGTTGAGAACGGCTATGCTGAAATCGTGCTGACAGGTGTTGACATTACATCCTACGGACGCGATCTGCCGGGCATAGCGACGCTTGGCAAGCTCGTGCGGCAGGTCTTGAAGCATGTGCCGGATCTCGCGCGACTCAGGCTTTCGTCGATCGATCAGGTCGAAGCGGATGACGATCTGATGATCGCGCTCGGTGACGAAGAGCGGCTGATGCCGCACTTGCATCTATCAATGCAGTCGGGCGACGATCTCACGCTGAAACGCATGAAGCGGCGCCACAGCCGCGCCGATGCCATTGCTTTTTGCGAGCGGGCGCGGAAGCTCCGGCCCGATGTCGTATTCGGCGCCGATCTCATTGCAGGATTTCCAACAGAAACGGACGAGATGTTCGAGAATTCACATCGTATTGTTGACGAATGCGGATTGACGTATCTGCACGTGTTTCCGTTTTCATCACGGCGCGGCACGCCAGCGGCGCGCATGCCGCAAGTTCCCGGCGCCATCGTCAAGCAACGCGCGGCCGAGCTTCGGGCGAAGGGGCAGATCGTGCTTTCCTCGTATCTTGCCGCGCAGAGGGGACGTGTCGTCGATGTCCTGCTCGAAAGCGGCGGCAAGGGGCGCACGCCGCAGTTTGCCGAAGTCGACATGCTTGGCGAGAGCGCCCATGCTGCCGGCGATATCGTTCGAACCCTCGTTACAGGTGTCAGTTCTACGCGATTGATCGGCGAGGTTTGCGCGTGACCAATCAACGCGAAAAGGGCAAGGGCTTCTTCGCGCGATTTCGTGGCGGCTCGCAACCTGCGCCTTCGCCAGATGAAAAGCCGATTGAGGACGCATCGTCGCCCGTGGCCGACGCTCGGCCTCAGCCTGGCGGATGGTTGCAAAAGCTCAAGTCAGGTCTTGGCAAGACGTCGGCCAAGCTCACCTCCGGGATCACGGATCTCTTTTCCAAGCGCAAGCTCGATGCGGCGACGCTCGACGATCTTGAGGACCTGCTTATTCAGGCCGACCTTGGCATCGCCACGACAGGGCGCATCACGGATGCCATCGGCAAGGGGCGCTTCGAAAAAGGCATCTCGGCGGACGAGGTTCGCGGCATTCTCGCGACCGAAGTCGAGCGGGTTCTGACGCCCGTTGCGAAGCCGCTTGTGGTCGACGCCTCACGTAAGCCGCATGTCATCATGATGGTCGGTGTCAACGGTACCGGCAAGACGACGACGATCGGCAAGCTCGCGCAGAAGTTCAAGGCGGAAGGCAAGGCCGTGGTGCTGGCGGCGGGCGATACTTTTCGCGCTGCGGCAATCGATCAATTGAAAGTCTGGGGCGAGCGCACGGGGTGTCCTGTTGTCGCGCGCCAGGTCGGTGAAGATGCGTCGGGCCTCGCGTTCGACGCCTTAAAGCAGGCGCAAGGCATTGGTGCTGATGTGCTTTTGCTCGATACGGCGGGCCGCCTTCAAAACAAACAAGCCTTGATGGAAGAACTTGAAAAAGTCATACGCGTTTTAAAAAAGCTCGATTCGACTGCTCCACACGACGTGATCCTCGTGCTGGACGCGACGACGGGGCAAAATGCGCTGCAACAAGTTGAAGTTTTTCGCGACCGTGCAGGCGTGACGGGATTGGTGATGACGAAGCTCGACGGTACCGCGCGCGGCGGCATTCTGGTGGCGATCGCGGACAAGTTCGGATTGCCCGTGCATGCGATCGGCGTCGGTGAAGGGGCCGATGATCTGCAGCCGTTCGAGGCTGCGGAGTTTGCGCACGCAATCGCCGGCACATGAACGAGGAATTGAGGACAGGAATGACGCAAGACGCGAACGTGGGGAATAGAGTTCGGACGCGCCCGAGAAAGCGCTTCTATCCCTTCAACGCCGAACAGACGATCAATCTGTTGAGTGAATTCGGGCCTCTCGTCACGATGTTCGTCGTCAATGCCCTTTACGGCATCAACGTCGGAACGTGGGCGCTGATCATCACGACCGGCATGGCGATCGTCGCGATGCTTTACATCTTTCACCGGCCGCCGATTTTTCCGCTGATTGCATCAAGCGTCACCATCATTTTCGGCGCGCTGACGATCATCACCACGGATCCGATGTGGGTGCAGATCAAGGTGACGATCTTCAACACGCTGTTTGGCGTGTTTCTCGTTTCGGGGCTTTGGCTGAAGCATAATTTCTTCAAGTACGTCTTCGGCAAGACGTTCCACTATACGGAAGAAGGCTGGAACAAGTTCACGTGGAGCTTCGCGATTTTCTTTTTGTTCACGGCGGTTGCCAACGAGTATGTCCGACGCACGTTTCACGATGAGCAGTTCTATCGGATTCTCGGATACGAGATGAGCGGCGTGAACGTCTGGATCCTTTTCAAAGTGGCGATCGTGCTGCCCGTTTCGGGACTCTACGCTTGGGTTATCACGCGCCTCATGCAAAAATATCGTCTGCCGGATCCGGTCCACGACTGAAGGTTTGACATGTCGGACGAGAACAAGATCGTTGGGACGGAAGACGCGCAGTTGTTCGACCGCAAGCAGCTCATCAAGCTCGCGGTCGAGTTCGGCCCGCTCCTTGTCTTCTTCCTCACCAACAGCCGCTACGGCATCTACACCGGGACCGGCGCCTTTATGGCGGCAACGGTGATTTCCCTGGTCGCGTCCCGGACGTTGCTCGGGCGCATTGCGATCATGCCTTTAATTACGAGCGTATTCGTTCTGGTTTTCGGCGGTCTAACGCTCTGGTTGCAGGACGATCATTTCATCAAGATCAAACCGACGATCGTAAACGGGTTGTTCGCGGCCATTCTATTTTCTGGGTTGGCCACGGGGCGACTATTTCTGAAGATCGTCTTCGGCGAAGTCATGCGGCTTTCCGAAGACGGATGGCGAATCCTTACGCTGCGCTGGGCGTTATTCTTTGTTTTTCTCGCATTACTCAATGAAGTGATGTGGAGATTTTTTTCGACCGATACTTGGGTCGCCTTCAAAGTCTTCGGGATTATGCCCATTACATTTGTGTTCGCGCTTTGTCAGATCGGCCTTTTGAAGAAGTATGAGGTTTCAACCTCCGAGAGTAGATAATCGGGGTAAGCATTACTGCAGCATTTTCAGTAAGATATTCAGCATACGTCAGATGAACCACGTCTTTACTAAATTTTTCCCAGTCGAAAATTATTTTTGCTGGACGTAATGCTGTCTGTCGTGGTTTAGGGCGCCTACTTAAACTTCTCAAACACAGCGCTCGCAGCCTCAAATCTTGTGTGCCCCATCCTGAGGCACAACAAGGTTTCCCGTTCTCCGGAGCGGGGCGAAGCGTCAGGACGCGGAATGGCACGAGAACCTGCAAACAATCGTCTCGAACGGTCACCCCTTCACCTCTTGCACAGAGCCGGACAAAGCGCGGCCGAGATGTTCCAGATCGAGCTGGGTGGCGAGGGTCTGACTCCACGGCAATATGCCGTTTTGCTTACGGTCGCGCAGAACGAGGGACTAAACCAAACACAACTTGTCGAGTTGACGGGAATCGATCGTTCGACGCTTGCCGATATCATTCGGCGGATGCTCAAGAAAGGCATGTTGCAGCGGCGCCGTACGCGCGATGACGCGCGTGCCTATTCCGTCAAGTTGACGGAGCAGGGTGCACGAATCCTGAAGACACACGATCCGTTGGCTCGCCGTGTCGACGAACGCATTCTGGGGAGTCTGGCCAATTCGCAGCGCGAGCGCTTCTTGCAGGATTTGAACGCGATCGTGCAGGCGCTGATGCGTCTTAAGGCTGCAAAGTAACGAGGCTGGCGTTTCCGCCAGCCTGATGTCGCTGCCGATCCCTTTTTTGTGCCTGACCGCTCAAGCGGCCTTCGGCACCAGCCTTTGATGGATGAGGGTTTCGGCGATCTGCACGGCGTTGAGCGCCGCGCCCTTCAGAAGATTGTCGGACACGATCCACATCGTCAGGCCGTTTTCGACCGTCGCGTCTTCGCGGATGCGCGAGACGAAGGTCGAGAATTCTCCAGCCGCTTCGACGGGCGTCACATAACCGCCCGGCTCGTGCTTATCGACGACCATGATGCCTGGTGCGGAGCGGAGAATTTCGCGCGCTTCATCGGGGCTCATCGGCTTTTCGAATTCGATGTTGACGGCTTCCGAATGGCCGACGAACACAGGTACGCGGACGCACGTTGCCGTCAGGCGAATCTTCGGGTCGAGAATCTTTTTCGTCTCGGCCAGCATCTTCCATTCCTCTTTCGTGTAGCCGTCTTCCATGAAGACGTCGATCTGAGGAATGCAGTTGAAGGCGATCTGCTTGGGAAACTTCTTGGGCTCGACTTCCTGGCCGGGAACGTACTTGCCCTTGGTCTGGTGCCAGAGTTCGTCCATCGCATCCTTGCCGGCGCCCGAAACGGACTGGTAGGTCGAGACGACAACTCGCTTGATCCCCGCCACGTCGTGCAACGGCTTCAGGGCGACGACGAGCTGGGCGGTCGAGCAATTCGGATTGGCGATGATGTTCTTTTTTGCAAAGCCGCGCACCGCATCGCCATTGACCTCGGGAACGATCAGCGGCACGTCCTGATCGTAGCGCCAGCACGATGAGTTATCGATGACGATGGCGCCTTGTGCACCGATCCGCGGCGACCATTCTTTCGAGACGGTAGAGCCGGCCGACATCAGGCAGAAGTCGATGCCCTTGAAGTCGAACGTTTCGAGATCGCGACATTTGATGATGGAGTCTCCAAACGAGACTTCGGTGCCGATCGAACGGCGCGACGCCAGCGCATAAAGCTCGCTCACCGGAAACTTCCGTTCGGCGAGTACGTTCAGCATTTCGCGGCCCACATTGCCGGTGGCGCCAACGATGGCGACCTTGTAGCCCATCATCCATGTCCTTGAGTTTGCCGGTGCGCGCGATTGGCTCGCGCCAGCGCGGCAGATGATCCCAAGAAAATCACATACGCGGGCGGCTGGAGAGTTTCAAGATTGTTCGGGTTTTCGGGCGATCGTGGCATGCTCGGGTCATATTCTGCGGATCATTTACTTCTGCGGGTCATTTACCGACAGCTACCTATCAGGACGGCGCCATGCGTCTGAGACAATCCGCGTTGCTTGCCGGTTTCGTCGCGGCTGCGGCATATTTTTCGACGGGGCCGCTTGGAGCTGTGCCATCGCGGCTGGTGTGGCTCAACGACGGCGAAATCCTCGATCAGTTCAAGGATGCGACGATCGACGGCCGTTATGCGAGCGGCAAGGCGTTCACGGAACGGTATGCCGCAGACGGCAGGGTCGCGTACAAGGAGCCCGGCATGACACTCGCCGGATATTGGTCGGTTACCGAAGGGACGCTCTGCACGATTTACGACGGCGACCCTTCCGGAGGGTGCTATCGCGTCGCACGGGTCGATACCAACTGCTATGAATTCTATTTCGTCTCACGGACGGAAGAGGCGGCTCCCGGCCCACCTGACGGCAAGCCGGCCTGGACGGCGAGGGGCGCGTTACAGGGCAAACCGAGTGCTTGCCGCGATCAGCCGAGCGTTTGAGTGGATTCTTTGATTGCGCCTTGCGACTCCCCTGCAGGGAGCCAGCCGCAAGGCGCGGGCCTCATACCGCGAGCGTCTTGAGTTCGGCTTCGATGGCTTTGCCCATTTCGCCGGTTCCGACTTTCGTCATGCCCGGTTGCATGATGTCGCCGGTGCGTAGACCCTTGTCGAGGACACGCGCGATCGCGGTATCGACGAGATCTGCTTCCTTGCCCATGTCGAAGGAATAGCGCAGCGCCATGCCGAACGACGCGATCGTCGCGATCGGGTTGGCGAGGCCCTGGCCCGCGATATCGGGCGCCGAGCCGTGCACCGGCTCATAAAGGGCTTTGCGCCGGCCTGTCTTCGGATCGGGCGCGCCGAGGGATGCCGACGGCAGCATGCCGAGCGAGCCGGTCATCATCGCGGCTTCATCCGACAGTACGTCGCCGAAGAGGTTGTCGGTCACGATGACGTCGAACTGTTTCGGGTTGCGGATGAGCTGCATCGCGCAGTTGTCGGCGAGGATATGCTCGAGCTTGACGTCCAGAGCATAGGACTTGTGAACGTCGGTCGCGACCTGCTTCCACAGCACGCCAGTCCGCATGACGTTGTTCTTTTCGGCAGAATGGACGAGGTTGCGGCGCTTTCTTGCGAGATCGAAGGCGACCTTGGTGATGCGTTCGATTTCATGCGTGGTGTAGACTTGGGTATCGACTGCGCGCTTTTCGCCGTTTTCGAGCGTCACGATCTCTTTCGGCTCGCCGAAGTAGACGCCGCCCGTCAGCTCGCGAACGATCATGATGTCGAGGCCCTCAACAAGCTCGCGCTTGAGGCTCGACGCGTCGGCAAGCGCCGGGTAGCAGATCGCGGGTCGCAGATTTGCAAAGAGATCCAGATCCTTGCGTAGGCGGAGAAGACCTGCCTCCGGGCGATGCTGATAGGGAACGCCGGCCCATTTAGGCCCGCCGACGGCACCGAACATCACGGCGTCGGCTTGTTGGGCCTTGTCCATCGCCTCGTTGGTGATCGCGACGCCATGGGCATCGTAGGCCGCGCCGCCGACCAGATCGCGCTCGACGTGAAAGCGCACCGTGTTGCTTTTGGAATTGAAGAAGGTAATCAGCCGCTCGACCTCGGCGATCGTCTCGACGCCGATCCCGTCGCCGGGCAGGAGCAAAAGCGAATGCGTGGTCATGGCGGCCGTCCTTCGGGCAAATGTCAGGGAAATTCAGTCGCCGGAGTGCTAGCGTTCCGGGCGCCGCGGAGCAAGCGCCCGCCCGCAAAAAGGCACTTTGGCGCAGAGAACGCCGGGTGCATCTGTATTGGTTACTGAGGCGTTTGGTCAGCGTCAGCCTGCGAACGGCAAGGGAAAAGCCAACGTAAAGCCGCCGACCGTCGCCGCCGTTCCGAGTGCTCCAAGGATGAAGCTCAAGAACAGCAAGAGATTGCCGCCAGAGATGATCGCGACGGACGCGAGCACGATCGCAATCTGCAACAGAGCTTGGCCGTAATCGAAATAGGGTCCGCGTTTCAGGGATTCGTCGCGTTGCGCTTCGAGCGCCTTACCCTTGTTGAAGAGCTCATCAAGCCCTTCGCCGCCCGTCGTGTCACTGGTGAGCTTCTTGTCCTGCTCCTTGTAATCCGCGATTTTTGCTTCAATCGATTTTCTCACGTCGTCCGGCATCGCGGGCGTCGTCTTCAGCATCACATCGAATTCGTCGGCGTGAAGCCGAAGCGCTTGGCGGCGCGCGTTTTTGGCCTGGAAGAAAGCCCAGATATTCGATGCGGCGATGTTCTGCTGGGTTGCGTCCTGCTCGGCGTTGCTGCCGCCGAGGCTGCAGATTGCGAGGACGACCGCTAGGATGCCAATATAGACACCGACGAGCCTGTCCCGCGTTCTCGAGTTTTCGCGATCGGCGTCCCGTCCCAGCTCCTCCCACGCCATTCTCGCTTCCCCCGGTTGCTGTTTGTCAGACGATGCGATCCTCAGGCGGTGCCGCAAGCGACCGTGTCGGCAAGAGATCCTTGCGGTCGATGGCGCGACCATCGGCTCCGAGCCGGTAAAGAATCGGCGCTCCGGTCGCGAGCTCGCGCTTCAGGATTTCGTCGCCGTTCAGCCCTTCAAGAATCATGACGAGCGAGCGCAGGGAATTGCCATGGGCGACGATGACGACGTTCTTGCTTTGCGTGATCTGTGGCCAGATCGCCTGATCGTAGTAAGGTCTGACGCGCGCCAGCGTGTCTTTCAGGCTTTCCCCTCCTGGGGGGGCGATATCATAAGATCGCCGCCAGATCTGCACCTGCGCCTCGCCCCATTTCTTGCGCGCTTCGTCCTTGTTGAGTCCGGACAGCTCGCCGTAATCGCGCTCATTGAGGGCGGCATCGCGTATGATCGGAACGTCGGGCTGATTGAGCTCGGCGAGGATGATGTCGAGCGTGTGCTGGGCGCGTTTCAAAATACTTGTGAATGCAATATCGAACTTGACGCCGTTATCGCGGATCATGCGGCCGGCGACGCGGGCCTCGATCACACCTTTCTCGGTCAAGTCGGGGTTGCGCCAGCCGGTGAACAGATTGAGCCTGTTCCATTCGCTCTCACCATGGCGCACGAGTACAAGAATATTGTCTGTCAGAGCGTCTGTCATAGCCTCGTCGGTGCGGTTTCGGTGGTGTGGTCGTCAAGTGTTCATGAAATACCGAGCACGTCGCTCATGGCATACAGCCCCGGCGGCTTTCCTTGGGTCCAGATTGCAGCTTTCACCGCGCCTCGCGCAAATATGCCGCGGTCGGCTGCTCGGTGCGTCAGCTCAAGGCGTTCGCCTTCGCCTGCGAATATCACAGTGTGATCGCCGACGACGGTGCCGCCGCGGAGTGTCGCAAATCCAATGTCTCCGGCGTGGCGTGGCCCGGTATGTCCGTCGCGGGTGCGCACGGAATGCTCATCCAGGGCAATCTTGCGGCCTTTGGCAGCGGCTTCTCCCAACATCAACGCCGTGCCCGATGGAGCGTCGATTTTCATGCGATGATGCATTTCAACAATCTCGATGTCGAAGTCGTTCCCGAGGGCGGCCGCGACTTGGCGCGTCAGCGCAACAAGCAAGTTGACGCCGAGGCTCATGTTTCCGGCTTTGACGATCGCGATCCTGGTTGCAGTCTCTGCGATCGCAGTTTCGGAGGCCTTATCGAATCCGGTCGTCCCGATGATGTGAGCCGTGCCGGATTGCGCGGCGAGGCGGGCGAATTCGACGCTCGCCTTAGGGACTGTGAAATCAACGATTGCGTCGGCGGCGGCAATGACGGCTGCCGCGTCGCTTGAGACCGCGATACCCATGGGCTCAAGGCCTGCAAGCTCGCCGATATCTCTGCCGATGGCCGGCGAGCCTGCCGTTTCGGTTGCACCGCTGATCGTTACGTGGGGATCGGCTGCGATCGCGGTGATCAGCTGGCGGCCCATGCGGCCGGCCGCGCCCATGACTGCGATCTTCATCTGTTCTCCTAGCAGGTTCGTGGACCGGAACCGGGCGCGGCCGATATAGCAACGCCGTCGGGATAGAGGAAGTGCAGAGAGGCGGGAAATCGCCGCGCCCGCCGGGCATAGTCAACGAAAATCGGTGTAATGGGCCGTTCAACCTAGCCGTGCGCGCGCCCGAGCGCCTCGATGATCATGGCTTTGGCTTCATCGGCATGGCCCCAATGATCGATCCTCGCCCATTTGTTGGGTTCGAGATCTTTGTAGTGGCCGAAGAAATGCTCGATCTGATCGATCGAGATTTTGGGAAGGTCGGTATAGGTCTTCACCGAATCGTAGCGCTTGGTCAGCCTGCTGGAAGGGACTGCGATGATCTTTTCATCGCCCCCACCGTCGTCTTCCATCACCAGCACGCCGACCGGGCGGCAGTTGATGATCCCGCCGGGCACGATCGCTCGCGTGTTGCACACGAGAACATCAATGGGATCGCCGTCGCGCGACAGCGTATGGGGAATGAAGCCGTAGTTTCCCGGGTAGCGCATCGACGTGTAGAGGAAACGGTCGACGACGAGCGCGCCGGATGCCTTGTCCATCTCATATTTGATTGGTTCGCCGCCGACTGGAACTTCGATGACGACGTTGATGTCTTCCGGCGGCGTGTTGCCAGGCTTGATAGCGTCAAGACGCATGGACGACCTTCCAGTTGGGACAGGACTAGCGAACGATTACCTTTGCCGCGAAAGGGCGGATGAGACAACGCGGCTTAGGTTGAATTGCCGTCAAATGACCATGCTGCGCCGGGCCGTCACATCACCACTCGTAAGCGATCCGGGCGTTAACCGCGTTGCCGAACCGGACGCAGGCTCTACGCGTCGGCCTGCCCCCGCAGCGGACGTAGAAGGCGCGGGCACGTTCATTCTCGGCCAGGGCCCACACGATCAGCCGCTCAAGCCCTAGACGGTCGAGCGTCGCGCGGCATGCTTCGAACAGATATTCGCCGACTCCGATGCCCTGATAGACAGGCGCAAGATAGAGTTCGTAGATTTCGCCCGTGTCACGGCGGCCGCCGCGGGCGCGCCCGCAGGTGGCGTAACCGGCGATATATTCGCCATGCAGGATCACGAGAAGATTGTGTTCGGCGGCAATTGCGCGTCGCCACCATGTGGCATCTCGGCGTTGAATCTCATGTTCGAGATGTTGCCCCGGCAGGATCCCGGTGTAGGCGAGGCGCCACGACTCGCGAAAAATACGCGCCAGTGCCGGAGCATCGCTCGGACGGGCGTTACGCACGGTCACTTCAAGACGCTGGTTCAACATGAGCGCAGTGTAGCGCGACGCGCGCAAAAACGCACCTGTCTCTCATCGGCATTCGCAAATAAAAAACGCGAGGCTTTCGCCTCGCGCTAATGCACGTCAAAAAAGTGCCCCAAGATCGCTGCCCCAAGAAGGCAAGCCTTCGATCAGCCGGCGCTCTTGAACTGCTCGAAAGACTTCGTCGTGGCGGCGCCAACGGTCTCAAGAGCCTGCTTCGTAACCTTGTTCGAAAGTTCGAACAGCTCTTTCGACTGCGAACCGGCGACCGCGAACTGCTGCTGCCAGTAGTTGGCCTGCAGGCGCGCAATCTCCGGGAACGTCCGAGCGCGCGCAATCGCTTGAGCGGCTTCGAAAGCAGCTTCCGTGTTGGCGAGGGTGTTGGCGACGATCTTCTCGCCGATCGACTTGGCGCCGGCCTGGGTCGTCAGCAGAACTTCTTCGGCGACCTTGGCATTATCCTTCGCGAGCGCCGCGAACTTGTGATACGCGTCGCGCGATTTCGCGATCGCATCTTCAGCGAATGCTGAAATATTTTCCGGGACCTTGGCGTCCTTGCCAGCGGTAAACATTTCCTGCGCCTGACGTGTGAAGTCTTGAACTTGACGTGTAAAGGCATCGTTCATGGGGGATACTCCTTGGAAATTAGAAACGTGCTCTCAAATGCGGTCGACGCTCGACGGCGAAACCATACCCAAGTATATACCGGATTATTTTGTGCACCGCAACATCTTTTTTGCGGTGCTTCTCAAAAAATGTGAGTCTGCCCTCGTTTAATGCGTCTTACCGTCTACTAAAGTAGGATAGCTTAACCCTCATAGGCAGGCAAATACCTATCTTTTTCTTCGCAAATGCGAAACGGATTCGTCATCTCAAGGTTCCATCGGAAGCCGTGGAAATACCTCGCGATAGCCGAGGGCTGCAGAATCGAAGATGACGTCGCGCCGGGTCAGCGGACGTGCCAGCGCCAAGCCCTCCATCGTCCGACAGCGCGACAAAGCGACATAGGTCTGACCATGGGCGAACGTTCCGCGTCCGAGATCGACATAGACTTTATCGAGGGTCAGCCCTTGGGCTTTGTGGATCGTCAATGCCCAGGCGAGGCGTAACGGAAACTGCTTGAAGGTGCCGGCGACCGTCTCGACAATCTTTTCCGCCGATTGGTCAAAAGCATAGCGGCGATGCTCCCAGGCGACCGGCTCGACCTCATATTCGCGGCCGTTCACGTCGACGAACACTTGTTTGTCGGTTAGACGCGAAATACGCGCGATCGTGCCGTTGACCCAGCGTTTGTCCGGGTCGTTCCGTAGCATCATTACCTTGGCACCGGGTTTCAGCTCGAGGGCTGGATCGGCTGGTTCGATATTGGTGTTGAAATCGCCGGTGATCGTCGCGTTGAAGCGGACGGCGTGCTCGGGAAGCGCTTCGAGATAGCGGTTGTTGATGCGTTTGGCGGCGGCATTGGTGGTCGTCAAAATGACGTAGGGTTCGCCTTCGGCAAGGGTTCGGATCGGGCGGACGCGCGTGTTGATGAACTCCAGATCGGTGTCGCCGACGTTGCCGTCGCGAACGGCATTCAAAACGCGGATGAGATCGTCGTCCGTCTGCCGGAAGATCTGCTCAAGCTCGAGAAGCGAGGTGCCGCTCCCCTCGCGCAGCGCGTCGATCAGAAAGAAGAACGGGCTTCCGTGCGTGTCTGTGAGATGCGCAAGCACCTCCGGTTCCTGGATGACCGGCGGCAGCTGGTGAAGGTCCGCGAACAGCAGGACACGGGCGCCGCCGAATGGCTCTCGCTGGCGGCCGCGGTTAATGCGCATCGCGCGGTCTATGCCCCACATTAAATCCGACCGTACCATCGAGGCTTCGTCGATGACGAGAAAGTCGAGCTTGCGCATCACGCGGCCGTTGCGGCTGCGCTTGATGTCGTTCTCCTGGATCAGGCGTGGCGGAAAGCCGAAGAATGAATGGATCGTCTGGCCGCCGATATTGATGGCGGCGAGACCTGTTGGCGCCAGTACAACCATGCGGTCAGCGTAGGCATCGCGCAGCGCTTTGAGGAGCGTCGATTTTCCGGTTCCGGCTCGGCCCGTAACGAAAAGATTGCCGCCGGGTTGCTCGAGGAAGCGAGCTGCGCGCTCGAAGGCTGGTGTCGGAGTAACGCCTTTGGGCCAGATCACGGCGTTGTCTATTCCAGCAATCTTTCGGTTCGGGTCCACAAACCAAAGCTCATGGCCCAAGTCAATTGTAACGAAAACGCACGAGTCCCTTTGAGGATCTCGTGCGTCGCCAAAATTTTGGAACGTCAGAGTCTAGTGAGTTCAACGTCAGAGTCTAGTGAGTTCAGTGACTTAAGCAGCGCCGCTCGCGCGTTCCGATTCGCTCTTGCGGCTCTGACGCTTGCGCTCGTTGGGATCGAGCCAACGCTTACGCAGGCGAATTGACTTCGGCGTCACTTCCACAAGCTCCTCGTCGGTGATGTAGCTCATCGCCTTTTCGAGCGTCAGGCGCACCGGTGGGGTCAACAAGACGGCATCGTCCTTGCCGGAGGCGCGGACGTTGGTCAGCTTCTTGCCCTTCAAGACGTTTACTTCGAGATCGTTGTCGCGCGTGTGCTCGCCAACGATCATGCCTTCATAGACGCGGTCCTGCGGGTTGATCATGAACGGCCCGCGATCCTGCAGGTTGAAGATCGCATAGGCGACGGCTTCTCCGGTGCCGTTCGAGATCAGCACGCCGGTCCGGCGTCCAGCAATCTCGCCTTTGAACGGTTTGTAGGAGTGAAACAGCTTGTTGATGATGCCGGTGCCGCGCGTGTCGGAAAGAAGCTCCGATTGATAGCCGAGGAGGCCGCGCGTCGGGACGTGAAACACCATGCGCGTCCGCCCTCCGCCCGAGGGGCGCATTTCGAGGAGGTCGCCTTTGCGTTCGGAAAGCTTCTGGACGACGACGCCCGTGTAGTTGTCGTCGACGTCGATGATAACTTCCTCGATCGGCTCGAGCCGTTGCTTGGTTTCGGGATCGATCTCGAACACCACTTTCGGACGCGAGACGGTCAGCTCGAAGCCTTCTCGGCGCATGTTCTCGATCAGAATGGCGAGTTGCAGTTCGCCGCGCCCCGACACCGTGAAGCTATCCTTATCCTCATTTTCGACGACGCAGATCGCGATGTTACGCTCGGCTTCCTTGAGCAAGCGATCGCGGATGACGCGGCTTTGCACCTTGTCGCCTTCCTGTCCGGCGAACGGTCCGTCATTGATGCGGAAGGTCATCGACAGCGTCGGCGGATCGACGGGTTGCGCGGGAAGCGGTTCCTCGACGGATGGATCACACAGCGTGTCGGCAACGTTCGCCGAACTCATGCCCGCCAGCGCGATGATGTCGCCGGCGCCGGCCTGTTCGACGGGGGTCCGTTCGAGGCCGTGGAATGCAAGAACCTTTTGCACGCGGAACTGTTCCAGTAGCTTGCCGTCGCGGTCGAGCGCTTTCAGGGCCTGGTTCGGCTTGACGGTTCCCGACGTGATGCGGCCGGTCAGAATGCGGCCGAGGAATGGGTCGGCGTCGAGTGTCGTCGCCAGCATGCGGAAGGGGCCATCATCGACGGCAGGCGGCGGCACATGCGCAAGGATCAGATCGAACATCGGCGCCAGATTTTCCTGGGGACCCGATGGATCGCGCGCCATCCACCCGTTGCGGCCGGACCCGTAGAGCACGGGGAAGTCGAGTTGCTCATCGGTTGCGTCGAGGTTGGCGAAAAGATCGAAGACTTCGTTCAGCACGTCGAGGTGACGCTCGTCGGGCCGGTCGATCTTGTTGATCGCGACGATCGGGCGGAGGCCGCGCTTCAGTGCCTTCGAGACGACGAACTTCGTCTGCGGCAACGGACCTTCGGAGGCGTCGACCAGAACGATCACGCCGTCGACCATATTGAGAATGCGCTCGACCTCGCCGCCGAAGTCGGCGTGGCCGGGCGTATCGACGATGTTGATGTGCGTGCCCTTCCACTCGACGCTGGTGCATTTCGCGAGAATAGTGATGCCGCGCTCGCGCTCGATATCGTTCGAATCCATGGCGCGCTCCGCGACCTTCTGGTTCTCGCGGAAGGAGCCGGATTGCTTCAACAGCTCGTCGACCAATGTCGTCTTGCCGTGGTCGACGTGCGCGATGATCGCGATATTGCGAAGGGCCATTGGAAACCTGGTGTTGAAAGTGCCGGGCGCCGCGCTGCGGCGCAATATCGCCCGCACCTAGCATGTTCGGCCGGGCTGCCGCTAGGGTAGCGCGTTTCGGGCCGGGTGCGGCTTATCAGTCGGCGACGACAAATTCACCTCTCTACCGGTGTTTTTGCAGCCAGTGCCGCATTTTCCTCTTCAAGAGTCCGGATGGTTGTCAGAAAGACGTCGACGTCGGGTCTCGCCGCTGGCTCACGCTCCAGGCGGCGGCGCTGGTGATCCTGCATGATGCGTGCGGCAACCGCGGCACCAGGAACCTTCAGCCGGCGTGCTCCGGAAATCAGCAGCGGGCTCTGCGGTTCCTCCAGGTCGAGCTCTTCGAGAAACGTTTCCCGTAACGCGAAGAACGACTGCAGAATGGCGTCGCGGACTAAATTCTTTTGCTCCATCGTCGCTTCCGGCGTGATGCGCGGATCGAGCGTTTGCAGCGCCCGGCGCATATCGTGCAGCGGTGTGTAGGGATAGAGCCCGACTAGGCTGCCCGTCTCGCCAGAGTTCTTGTAGACGATGCGCATCGTGTCGATGGTCTCGCTGATCTTATAGAATGCGGCGAGATAATCGTCGGTCGCGAGATAGGGTTTCTCGCAGGTCGAGAGCAGAACCGATTTGGTGCGCACGATGTTGCGCCATTCTTCTTCCAGGCTTTCGACGAACTTGGAGCGCTTCTGGAAGATGTTCGACAGGTAGGCGACTCCGCCCGTCGCGATCAGCAACGACATGTCACGCATGAAGTCGTAGACCTTATTCGCGGCGGACACGACAAACGGCGGAAGGTCCGGGATGTCCTCGGCGAACTTCGAGGCCAGCAGTAGCAACAGCGCGATCGACAGCAGCCAATACAGGCGATTGAGCGTGCGATTGACGGAAACGCGGGTCATCGGTCAGACGTTCAAAGCTGGGTTTGCCGTGCGAAGATCGAAGGGAGTGTTCCGGACTTTCGTGACCGGGTAGCGACGGGGTGGTCGTGGATTGCCCGAGATATGGCCGGATGAGGCCTCTTTGGCAAATGTGTGTGAGTGCATTGCGGCAAGCATGGTGCGCTAAAGCTGCTCGGCATCTGCCGGTTGCTTCAGGATCGCCCAGTTCATAATGGCGATCTGGGCTCCGATCAGCATCAGGACGAGATCGATGCGGAAACCGGTGACGGCAGCCCAAAGACCGACAATGACGCCGATCCCGGCGATGATCTTGGCCGCAGCGACGCGGGACGCGAACGTCGCGATAATGTCCCGGTAGATGCGGCCGCCGTCGAGCGGGAACGCGGGCAGAAGATTGAAAATGGCCATGGCCAGATTGATGCGCGCGAGCGTTACCGCGGCATAGGCCAGCCAGGGTTTCTCGGCCATCCAGTCCGGCCTTTCGACATAGTGGAAATAGCCACCGCTGCTGACTTCCGGCGAACCGAGCAGATGCCAGAGAGCGAAGAAGAGCACGGCATTCGCCAATGGGCCGGCGAACAGGATGATGATGTTCGCCAGGGTCGAGCGCGGGTTTCCGAGCAATCGCGCGTAGCCGTAAAAGCCGCCGACGAGGATTTCCCCGACGGGAACGCCGAAAAGCCGTGCAAGTGTCGCGTGGCCGAGTTCGTGAAACAGCACCGATAGGAAGACGCCGACAACGATGGCTGCGAACGCCGGGCCGGCAGCCGCGAGCGGCGCCTGCTGCAGGATTCCGATCAGAAAGATCGGCACGAGAATGAAGGTCGCGTCGATTCTGATAGGAATGTTCCCTAGGCGGAATAGCTCCAGCCGCGGCGTGTCATCAATGAAGTTCATGGCCGCCAGCCTTCGGCAAGACGCATCGTTTCGTCAATGCCGAAGTCGCATGGACGTCATTCGCCGCGGCGGATTGCGAATTTGACCGTGTCTGCCGGAATACCACTTATTTCGATCGCCACCGGGCCCGGGCCGATATCGAAGCGAACGCTTTTGCGAACGCCGTCACAATCCATTTTGCTCGTATGAGCGGCGGGCTTGATCGTCTTTCCGCCCTGGACGACGTCGATCCAACCGGCCACCGGTAAAGAGACCTGATAGATGCCGGGGTCGCCGATGCTGTCGAATGTCACCATGCCGCCGTAGCGCTTG
The DNA here is from genome assembly GCF_000230975.2 of Hyphomicrobium denitrificans 1NES1. Classification (NCBI taxonomy): domain Bacteria; kingdom Pseudomonadati; phylum Pseudomonadota; class Alphaproteobacteria; order Hyphomicrobiales; family Hyphomicrobiaceae; genus Hyphomicrobium; species Hyphomicrobium denitrificans. The sequence continues at coordinate 3,465,966 of NC_021172.1, forward strand.
CCATCGGCGTTCTTCCGGCGGCTCGTGGGCGCAACCGGGAATGCTACCTTGTCCATCGGCAGCAGCGATAGAGAGACGGCTTTCGCAGGAAGCTCTTTAAGCGTCGACCCCGATATCACGGCTTCGCTGTCGGCGGCCTTCAGCCATTGCAGTTCGGTCGTTACCGGCCAAGCAAAACTCTCGCAACCGCCAGACGCGGCAGCGTAGGCGTTGAAGGACAATAGGAGCGTCGCCGCTCCAAGTGCTGTGAAAATCGATTTCTTCATTTTCGCTTTTATTCCACGGCCACCATGACGTCGGAAGCTTTAATGACGGCCGAGGCCGTCATGCCTTTGACAAGGCCCAGATCGTCGACGGACTCGTTGGTGATCGACGCGGTGACGATCGTGCCGTTGACGTCGATCCGGACGTGAGCAGTCGTCGTACCTTTGACGATATCGACCACTTTACCTTTGAGGATGTTTCTGGCGCTGATTTTCATGGCAACCTCGGGATTTGTCGCGTCGGTCTCTCTTTAGACGATGCTTTTCGCATAGAGATCGGTCCGGCGATCGCGGAAAAACCCCCAGTCGGCACGATAGCTTTCGATCAGATCGAGGTCAAAGGAATGGACGAGCACGCCCTCGTCGTCGGCACCGAAGGTTTCGACAAGCTCGCCGCGATGGTCGGCGATGAATGAGTGGCCGTAGAATTTCTGCTTTGTGCCGCCATTGTCCTCGAGGCCGATGCGGTTCGCGGCGACGATCGGCACGGCGTTCGAGACAGCGTGGCCCTGCATCGCGCGCTGCCACTGCAGATGCGTGTCGAGGGTCGCGTCGTAGGGTTCGGAACCGATGGCAGTCGGATAGAACAGGATTTCGGCGCCTTGCAGCACCATGGCGCGGGCGCATTCCGGATACCACTGGTCCCAGCAGATGCCGACGCCGATGCGGCCGTATTTCGTCGTCCAGGTTTTAAAGCCGGTATCGCCGGGGCGGAAATAGTATTTTTCCTGATAGCCGGGGCCATCAGGGATGTGGCTCTTGCGATAGATGCCGAGGATCTCGCCGTCCGCATCCGCAATCGCGATGCTATTGTAATAGCGCGGGCCGTCCTTTTCGAAGAATGAGATCGGAATGACGACGCCGAGCTGTTTCGCGATCTTCGTCAGGGCGAGCACGCCGGGATGCGCGTCCACAGCATGTGCCGTCTCGAACCATTTCGGGTCTTGCCGGGTGCAGAAATAGATGCCTTCGAATAGCTCTGACGGCAAAATCACTTGCGCACCCTTGCGCGCGGCTTCACGCACGAAGGCTTCCGTCTTCGCGATGTTGGCTTTGAGGTCGTGACCGTACGACGTCTGGATTGCGCCGACGGTGATCGATCGTTTCGACATCAGGCCGGCTCCTGTTGGGTGATGCAGTGGAACGATCCGCCGCCGGCGTCCCCGCATCCGAGCAGGCCGCGCGAGGAAACCCCGACAATGGCGCGATCCGGAAAGACAGCCTGCAGGGCCCGCAGTGCGGCCGCTTCGGTTTCGGTCCCGTAGATCGGCACGACGACGACGCCGTTGGCGATGACGAAGTTCATATGCGACGCGGGCGAGATTTCGCCAAGCGCATTGCGATAGAGGCCGACGCCGGGAACGCGGATCACATTGAGCTTGCGGCCCACGGCATCCGTTTCGCGCGCCAGCGTCGCTGCGATGGCATCGAGCGTCGCGGCGTTCGGATCGTCCGGTCCGGCGGGTGCCTGGCAGACGACGCGGCCCGGCCCCACGAAACGCGCGATGTTGTCGACGTGTCCGTCCGTGTGGTCGTTCTTCAGGCCTTCGTCGATCCAGATGATTTTTCTCGCGCCGAAGGCTTCGCGGAGCGCGGTCTCGGCAGCTTCTTTCGTCCAGCCATTGCGGTTCGGATTGAGCAGTGTTTGTCGCGTCGTCAGGATCGTGCCTTCGCCGTCGTGATCGACCGCGCCGCCTTCAAGTACGAAGTCGAAGCGGCGGACCGGCGTCTTGGCGAAACCCGCAATCGTGTCGCCGACCGTGGCGTCGTCGGGAAGGTCATACTTGCCGCCCCAGCTGTTCGTCTTGAAGCGGAGCGCGACAGCGCCTGCCGGCGTTCGGGCGAAGATGGGACCGGTATCGCGCAGCCAGATATCGCCGTACTTCGCCGGAATGATTTCCGCGACGTCGACCGGCAGGGCGGCACGCGCGGTCGTTTCCGCTTCGTCGCCGTTCGCGAGCACACGGACCTTGTTGCCGGCGATGCTCAGCGCACGGACCAGCGCCGCCACGTCTCGCCGCGGCGTTTCGAGATCGTCGTTCCACTCGCCGGGGTCAGCGGGCCACGCCGTCCAGATCGCTTTCTGCGGCGCCCATTCCGCCGGCGTCGTGATCGGGGTGTTGATCGGGGCCGTCGTCATATCAGTTCCTAGGACTTCTTGCGTCGCTCCGCCGGAGACGCAATGCAGGTCCATCCTGCACGAGACCGCCATGTCGTGGACGGGACCGCGGGTGTCAAGAGTTAGCTCGCTGTCACGCACGTGTCGCGTGTGCGGGCGCTTGGCGCAGCGTTAACGGTTTGCGAACATCGAGCCGAGCAATGCCACCACAATCACGGCTGGAATGGTGATCATCAGGACGGCGCCGAGTGTCACCGCCAGCCCGAGCATCAAGAACACCACAATTCCGAGCAGCAGAATCATCGCAAGGAACACGACGGCGCGAACGACCCATTCGCGCCATCCGGTAATGACAGTCGTCTCTCCGTTTCTCTCGATGACGATCATGGCCTACTCCCGCGCGGTCGTGCTTTTTTGGCGTTAGGCTTGAAGCTTACGATTTGTTCCGGAGCCCGAGCGTCCTGAGCCGCAGAGCATTGAGCTTGATGAAGCCCTGAGCGTCTTTCTGGTCGTAGGCGCCCTTGTCGTCCTCGAAGGTCACGAGGGTCGGCGAATAAAGCGATTTCGGGCTCTCGCGGCCGGTAACGATGACGTTGCCCTTGTAGAGTTCGAGCGTCACTTCGCCTTCAACGTGCTCCTGCGATTTGTCGATCAACGCCTGCAGCATCTCACGTTCCGGAGCGAACCAGAAGCCATTGTAGATCAACTCGGCATAGCGCGGCATAATCTCGTCTTTGAGGTGCGCGGCGCCACGGTCGAGCGTGATCGATTCGATGGCGCGGTGCGCAGCCAGCAGGATCGTACCGCCGGGGGTCTCGTAGACGCCGCGCGACTTCATGCCGACGAAGCGATTTTCGACGAGGTCGATGCGGCCGATGCCGTTGTCGCGGCCGAGATCGTTCAGCGCTTTGAGCAGCGTCGCCGGAGACTGCTTTTTGCCGTCGAGCGAAATGGCGTCGCCCTTCTCGAATCCGATCTTGATGGTCGTCACCTTATCGGGTGCGGTCATCGGCGAAATCGTGCGCTGATAGACGATTTCGGGTGCTTTCTTGGCTGGATCTTCGAGAACCTTGCCTTCCGATGACGAGTGCAGAAGGTTGGCGTCGACCGAGAACGGCGCTTCTCCCTCCTTGTCCTTGGCGACCGGGATCTGATGGTCGCGCGCGAATTTCAGAAGTTCTTCGCGGCCCTTGAAGCTCCATTCACGCCACGGAGCGATAATCTTGATCCCCGGCTCAAGGGCATAGTAGCCGAGCTCGAAGCGGACCTGATCGTTGCCTTTGCCGGTCGCGCCGTGGCAGACGGCATCGGCGCCGACCTTCTTGGCGATCTCGATCTGCTTTTTCGAGATGAGCGGGCGCGCGATCGATGTTCCGAGCAGGTAGACGCCTTCGTAGACGGCGTTGGCGCGGAACATTGGAAACACGTAATCGCGGACGAATTCCTCGCGCAAGTCTTCGACAAAAATGTTGTCAGGCTTGATGCCGAGCATCAGAGCCTTCTTGCGCGCAGGCTCCAGCTCTTCGCCCTGGCCGAGATCGGCGGTGAACGTCACGACTTCCGCGCCGTAGGTTTCCTGCAGCCATTTCAGAATGATCGACGTATCGAGACCGCCTGAATAGGCGAGGACAACTTTCTTCACGGCTTTGGGTGCGGCGGTCATACGGGCTGGCTTTCAAAGTTTGTGGGTCTGGAACGCGCGGCACTATAGGGGCGACGGTGTCGCTCGCAAGTGCGGGCGAAGCGGCAACGCGACACGCCGCTTGCCTTATCGTCATGACGCTTTAACGAAGGTTTGGGCCACACGGGGCGCGGGCATTGCCGCATATCGGCCGGTTTAATCGGGCCCCGGCCGCCCGCTCTCTATTGCGCTGATTTTGGGGCTCCCGAATCGCATCTTGCAATCGGCAATTCAAAGCACCGGGCGTCTGCTTTGGAGCCGCGATTCGCGGGGGTGATAGCTTTATGGAAGGTGCTTTATGGAAGGTGCTTTGCCGGATCTCATCCAAATAAAATGCCGTGCCGGGCGGTTGAAATCCTGGCCATATAACATTAGCCCACCGCATATTCTCCGCAAATTCCAGGTGTTAGGAGATGCGCATTGCCATTCCGCATCGCATCAATTCCATAAACATAAAAAAGTCATGGGAAGCGCTATTTGGCGTAGGTGTGCCGAGCGTGAAATGATAAGGAAACGGGAAGTTTTCTGGTGGGGGAGAGCGGTTGTGTCCAGACTGAACGGATACCTTGCTTTGCTATACTTGGCGGGTGGTACGCTCGCGCTGCCTCTCTCGGCCGAAGAAATAACGGTAACGATACCGCCCGATCCTCCGGCACAGACCGCGCCGTCCGACACGTCTGCTGCCCAGCAGCCGACACTGCCGTCGTTTGCAGCGGGCAACTCCGCACCGGCTTCGGTTGCGCAGGACACGACCTCTCCGCCGCCGGAGACTCAGCAGGAGGCAGCGCCTTCGCCGCCGCCTCAGCCGCCAGCGGCTGCGCCGCAAGCTTCGAAAAATCAAGCCAAGGCCAAGAAGGCGGCGCCCACCGAGACGCCGGCTGCAGCGGGCTCCACGGATAAACCCGCTCACACGACTGCCGCTCCGGCGAAACCCAAGACGAAAAAGGCGAGCGCGTCAGCATCTTGCAAGGGGCTCGATGAAAACGCGTGTGGCGGCAACAAAGCATGCATCTGGGTCGTCGGTACGCCAGCAGAAGGTTCGAGCAAGGGCACGAAGGCGGGTTGCAGGTCGCTTGCGGCTTTGAAGAAAGAGGCGGCAAAGGCCGATAAAGCAGCCAAATCCGGTGAGCCTGAGGTTCTTCCCTGGGCTTCGCACACAAGCACACCGTCGCAGAGCGGCGCTGGCACCGCGGCGACGGGCGAAACCGCTGCGAAACCGGTAACTGCCAAGAAGGCCAAGACCGTTGCCACAAAAAAGACAGCGAAACCCAAAGAGACTGCGCCACCGGCGCCTGCTGCTTCGGAGGGAGGAGATCAAGCTCCTCCATCGTCCGACGCGCCGCAGGCGGGGTCATCCGGCGCCGATTGATCGGCGGTGTTGGTCCGATTGCCGTCGGGTGCTTGGCACCCAGATCAGTGCAGATAGTTTAGCCGTCGGCGACGCGGCTCGAAGTTGTTATGCCGACTCTCGCCGGTAAACATCGAGCGCCATTGCGCGCATGCCGCGTCGGCGGCATCCATGGCGCATGTGCTTGCCCGTGCCGTCGGAGCGGCGACTGAGTAGGGCACGCCGTAGCTCAGCATCATCGCCATCAGTGGACCTTGATAGAAGCTCCACGGCGTCGCGTTCATGAATGCGTTTGCCGTGAGCGATGGCCAAGCCGATACTCCGGCTACGATTGCCGTCGTTGCGGGAGCAGCCCATGATTGCCAAACATCGGCAACTTGGTTGGGTCGTGGCGAGGCGCTTGGGTTCGTCCAACAATCGAGCCAGCTTTGCCACAGCGCAAAGGGGTCGACCGGATCCGGCACCGGCGGGGTCGTCGTCGCGTAAATCGTATTAACCAATTCTTCGTTAAAACGGCTTTGCCATGCAATTCCTGCCGCGAGCGAAGCTTGGCTCAATTCAAATAGGGCTTCGGTCGCTTTTTGCAGGCAGCGGAATGAAAGCGCGAAATTAATCACGGGCGAACTCCCCCCGAAAAAGTCACACCCTAGCAGATGTGTTGCATTGCAGCAATGATAATGCAGGACGGGAAGGTGGGGGCGGAAGCTCCGGTATTTGCTGGTTTGTTGGTTGCCGAGCTTTCGCGGCCGATAATTTCGGTTGCTGTCCGGATCGCGGATTTTTAGCGGTTGGCGTCGGATTTGTCGGAATCCGACAGACCGTCCCGGGATTCCGGTTCGGCGGTTGAGGTTTCCCGCTTTTTGAAGCTGAGGCGATTGAGCAGCGTGCGATAGGTGGGCCTTGGCGTTTCGAGCGGTGCAGGATGACGGATAACGACGCTTGTTTCCTCATCCCTATTTTCCGGGTGCGGGTCCGCGACCACTTCAGGTGAAGATGGTCCTAGAGCGACGGCCGCAACGTCAGTCGGTACCCGACCCGCAAACTGGCCCGATGCGAGCCAATAGACGAAACCCGCGAAGAAGCCGGTCGTCAGGAATGTTTTCAGAGCATAGTTATTGAGGATGGTCGGCTCGCCGGGAACCTCGCTCGCATATTGCGCAATGAAGCCGAGGAATGCGATCGCGACGCCGCCGCTTAGATAGAACGCAACGCCGCGAAGCGAGAACAGTTCGCCGAGACCGGCCACGATCAGCGCGAAGATGAAGGCGAAGACCGCAACGTGCGTGGCTGTCAGCAGCGCAAGTTCGAACGTTTCTCCTGCCGTGCGCGGCAAGCGGCTCACAGGCTGCGCGAGAACCTCGCTTGGAGTGTTGACGAACAACATCATCACGAGACCCGCCGCGATGCTTGCGAGGATAAACCCAAACGCCACCCGGGCGATTGATCCCAGGAACTTCAACACAATACCCTGCCCTGACCCGCCTTACACTGAGGGATCAATTTACAAGGGCTAAGCTCAGGGTCTCAATAGAATTATCCGAGTCAGGCAGGCGGAAGGTCCGGCCTATGCCTTCTCAGCACCAGCGCGGCGCTCACTGGCGCTCAAACGCAGGCTTTCCGACCGCAACTGCCCACAGGCTGCGAGAATATCGCGCCCGCGCGGCGTGCGGACGGGACTTGCATAGCCCGCCCGGTTTACGACCTCGGCGAAGCGTTCGATCGTTTCCCAATCGGAGCATTCGTAGCGCGTATTGGGCCACGGGTTGAACGGGATCAGGTTGATCTTCGCCGGGATGCCTGAAAGCAGCTTCACAAGGGCGCGCGCCTCCGCGAGGCTGTCGTTGACGCCCTTCAGCATGACGTATTCGAAGGTGATGCGCCGTGCATTCGAAAGCCCAGGATAGTTGCGGCAGGCGTCCATCAGCTCCGCGATCGGGTACTTGCGATTGATCGGCACCAATTCGTCACGCAGCGCGTCGTTCGTCGCGTGCAGCGAGATCGCGAGCATCGTGTCGGCTTCTTCTCCCCAACGCGGAATCTCGGGAACGACCCCCGACGTCGAGAGCGTGATGCGCCGTTTCGAGAGCGCCAACCCGTCGCCGTCGGAGGCGACCTCCATCGCGGCTTTGACGTTATCGAAATTATAAAGCGGCTCGCCCATGCCCATCAGCACGACGTTGGTGATCTTGCGTTCGCTTGAAGGAAGCAGGCGGCCGTCGTCTGGGCCTTTGGCGCCGGGCCAGTCGCCGATGCGATCGCGGGCCAGCATGATCTGGGCGACGATCTCTTCGGCTTCGAGATTGCGGACGAGGCGCTGGGTGCCGGTATGGCAGAACGAGCACGTCAACGTGCAGCCAACCTGGCTCGATATGCAAAGCGTGCCGCGATCGCTTTCGGGGATGTAGACGGTTTCGATTTCCGGCGGGCGGGCTTCGTGGCCGCGCTTTGCGAGGCGCAGAAGCCACTTGCGCGTGCCGTCGACGGAGATTTGCTCCGAGACGATCTCGGGGCGGTCGAGCGTGTAGAGCGCGGCGAGCTGGCGGCGCAGATCCTTCGAGACGTCGGTCATGTCCTCGAAGCGTGTGATGCCGCGCACGTAGATCCAGCTCCAAAGCTGGGTCACACGCATGTTGAGCTGTTTCTCCGGAACGCCTGCAGCGGCGAGGGCTTCCTTCAGGCGCGCACGCGTCAACCCCGCGAGGGAGGGCTTCGCGGCGGAGGCCAATGGTTCGGCATCGATTTTAACGAGTGGAGCAGCAGTCATAATTAAAAATGGCTTCGAGCTTCGGAAGTGCGTTCTTTTACAGGCGTTCGGCGCCGGTGGATAGCATGCCGGATGCCGCGCTCCCCCGCCCCCTCCCTGCAAGGGGGAATAAATAATTCGTCATCCTCGAACGGACGAGCGTTCGCGAGGGTGTTCGAGGATCCAGCGCAAAATGTGCCGAAGGCTCAATATTGTGCGTCTTCGACGGGTCTTGCGTTGGATCCCCGGTCATCGCTTGCGCTCGACCGAGGATGACGGGGATTACAAGATAAATCGGCTCAGGTCGGCATTTTTGGAAAGCTGGCCAACGCGTTCGGTCACGTAGGCGCCATCGATTGCGAGTGCTTGGCCGCTGCGGTCGGACGCCTCGAACGAGATGTCGTCCAGGACGCGCTCCAGAACCGTCTGCAGGCGGCGCGCGCCGATGTTTTCGACAGTCGAATTCACCTCAACGGCGGCATCGGCGATGGCGTCGATCGCATCGGACCTGAACTCGAGCGCTACGCCTTCCGTTTCCATCAACGCGACGTACTGCTTGATCAGGCTCGCCTGCGGCTCCGTCAGGATGCGCTTCATGTCGTCTCGCGTCAGCGCATTGAGTTCGACGCGGATTGGCAGGCGGCCCTGCAATTCGGGAAGAAGATCGGACGGCTTCGAGACGTGAAATGCGCCTGATGCAATAAACAGGATATGGTCCGTTTTTACCGGGCCGTGCTTTGTCGTAACTGTCGTCCCTTCGATGAGCGGGAGGAGGTCGCGCTGCACGCCTTCGCGGGAGACGTCCGCGCCGCCGGCCCGCGTGCCATCGCCGCGCGAGCAGATCTTGTCGATCTCGTCGAGGAAAACGATGCCGTTGTTCTGAACCGAGGTTACGGCTTCGGCCGTGATCTGATCGTTATCGATCAGCTTGTCGCTTTCATCTGCGATCAAGATCTCGAAACTGTCTCTGACCGTGACGCGGCGCGGCTTCGTTCGCTGGCCGAACGCTTTGCCCAGCATATCGCCGAGATTGATCGTCGACATCGAACCGCCGCCGGGAAGATCGAACATCGGCATCTGCGGAGCCGTATCGGCGACGAGGATATCGATCTCCTTGTCGTTCAATTCGTTGTTGCGCAGCTTCTTGCGGAAGCTTTCGCGCGTTGCGAGCGACGATCCGCTGCCGACGAGCGCGTCGATCACGCGTTCCTCAGCGGCCTTTTCGGCGCGTGCGCGGACCTCTTGGCGCTTGACGTTCTTGACGAGTGAGATCCCGACTTCGACGAGGTCGCGGATGATGCTGTCGACGTCGCGGCCAACGTAGCCAACCTCGGTGAATTTCGTGGCTTCGACTTTCAGGAACGGCGCGCCAGCGAGCTTCGCGAGACGTCGCGAGATTTCGGTTTTGCCGACACCCGTCGGTCCGATCATCAGAATGTTTTTCGGCAGGACTTCCTCGCGCAGCTCTCCGGTCAGCTGCTGGCGTCGCCAGCGGTTGCGCAAGGCAATTGCGACGGCGCGCTTGGCGTCGTTCTGTCCGACGATATAGCGATCGAGTTCGGAAACGATTTCGCGGGGAGAGAAGTTGGTCATTGCCTTGCCGGTGGAAGATAACGCGCGAACGGCAGGTTTTGGAAAAGCGGCAGCAAGCGTTGCCGCAGCGGATGCCAAAAGACGCCAAGGAGGAGAACGAAGCCGCCGACGAGGGCGAGCGTCAAGATAAATGATATCGGTATGCCGCCGCTGTTCGGCAAGGCGACGCCGCCGCTCAAAATGTCATAGACGGCGACGGTGAACGAAGCAAGCGAGGAGACAAGCAGAGCGCGGCGGTCGATGGCGAGCGCGAAAATTGCCAGCAGGAACACCGTCAGCAAAACGATTGCGGACGTCGCGCCGCTGTTCGTCGCGTGCTTGATCAGCATGAGGGCAGGCGACACGATCAGCGGCGCGGCGACGAGATGCAGCCAGAACGCGCAGTCGGACAATCGTGTAACGCGGCGCGGATCGCGAGCGTCATAGAGAAGTGCGACTGCGAGGACGATCAGCCCGTAGCCGATTGCGGCGAACGAGAAGCCGACGCCGATTTCGTAAAGGCTTCGGGCGGCGACGACGTAGCCAAAGCAGGCAATCAGCGCGAGTGTGAACGGCAGCCGGAAGCGAAGGTAATAGATCAGCGATGCGATCAGGGCGGGAAGGCCGAAGACCAGCGTTGGCTTTCGCCAGAAAGCAAGTTCGGAGGCAACGTCCCAGTTCGATGTCTTGAGGTTGTCCCAGTGCAACTGGATCACAACGGCCGCCGCGGCGAACACGACGAACAGAATGGCCAGCACCATGCCCGGCAATACGGCGCGCAGGCGGGCGACCAGAATTTCGCTCAAGACCCAGAAGACCGCTGCGCCGACGGCCATTGTAGCCGCCCAGCCGAGGCCGAAGAAACTTGTCGATGTTGCCGCGAGCACGGCTCCGGCGACGAGCAGCACACCGATTGTCAGGAAGACGTCATTGAAGCCATTGAGGAAGCGGAAACGTTCTTCGTCGGCGAGCGCCGGTTCGCCGTCGGGACCAATCACGGGTGCCGTGGAGCCGCGCATCGCCCGCAGTTTTTCAGCCTGCACGGCGTCGATGACGCCAGCGTCGACGGCAGCCTTCAGGTCGTCAGGGGATAATCCGTTGGCCATGATGGGATCGCGCGCCGCTCAGGAGGTTTTGGAATCGAGGGTTTCGACCACGATATTGGTGTTCGTGTAGACGCAGATTTCGGCGGCAATGGACATGGCTTTGCGCGCGATCGTCTCGGCGTCGAGCGGTTGATCGAAGAGAGCGCGGGCGGCGGCAAGGGCGTAATTGCCGCCGGAGCCGATGCCTGCAATCGCATTTTCCGGCTCCAACACGTCGCCTGTCCCGGTCAGGACGAGGGTCGTCGTTGCGTCAGCAACGATCATCATCGCCTCAAGACGGCGCAGGAAGCGGTCGGTGCGCCAGTCCTTGGCTAGCTCGACGCAGGCGCGGGTCAATTGTCCGGGGTACTGCTCGAGCTTGGCTTCGAGGCGCTCGAATAACGTGAAGGCATCGGCCGTGGCCCCGGCAAATCCGCCGATGACGTCGCCCTTGCCAAGGCGGCGGACCTTTTTCGCGTTCGATTTGATGACGGTCTGGCCGAGGCTGACCTGACCGTCGCCGGCAACTACAACTTTGCCATCCTTGCGAACCGTCAGGATCGTCGTGGCATGCCAGCTTGAATTGCCGGAATTTTGGCTCTCGTGCGTCATATGTATCGCGTCAGTTAAGCTCTTGGTGTCAGGATGCAAGGAGTCTCTGGATTGGCCTTGGCGACTCCCCTGGCGGGGAGCCGGCCGCCAAGACCGGGTATCCAGGGCTGCGGCCACGGAGCCTACGGTCGGCCTTGGCCGCCGGGGCTTTGTGCTGATAAACGCTCGGGCGGGCTCCGGCAACGCTTGCCGGGGTTGGAATGCTAACGATTTGGGTGGCGGAGACTGATTCACGTGAAGCGCCAGGCGACGATCACGCGCAAGACTAAGGAGACCGAGATCTCCGCGACCGTCAATCTGGACGGTTCGGGCGCATATGATATTTCGACCGGAATCGGCTTTCTCGACCATATGCTCGAGCAGCTGGCGCGGCATTCGCTGATCGACATCACACTCCGGGCCAAGGGCGACCTTCATATCGATTTCCACCACACCGCCGAGGATACGGGCATCGTTCTCGGGCAGGCGGTCGCGAAGGCGCTCGGCGACAAGGCCGGCATCGTTCGCTATGCCGACGTGCATCTGCCGATGGACGAGACGCTGACGCGCGTCGCGGTCGACGTTTCGAGCCGTCCGTTTCTGATCTGGAAGGTCGAGTTTTCGCGCCCCAAGATCGGCGAGATGGACACGGAACTCTTCCGCGAATGGTTTCAAGCTTTCGCGCAGAATGCCGGTATCACGCTGCATGTCGAGAATCTGTATGGCGAGAACAATCACCATATTGCAGAGACCTGCTATAAGGGTTTGGCCCGCGCGCTCAGAACGGCGATTGCGGTTGATCCACGCCAAGCCGGGCGTGTCCCTTCGACGAAGGGCACGCTGCAGGGCTAATCGGTCATGGAGTTTTGCTTTTGCGGGCGTCGAGGAGTTTGTCTTCCGTGGTGACTTACACTGTCCATGAACCGCCGGATCCCGGTTCCGATCGCGCCGATCGCGGCGTCGAACTGGAGTTCGTCAAAGACGGATTTTCGTGGCTGACGGCGATCTGCCCGCCGATCGGGTTTCTTGCCAACGGGCTTTGGCTTTTTACCCTCGCTTATTTCGTCGGCGCTGCCGCGCTCGGATGGGTGCTCAGCACATTGAAGCTCGGTCCGCAGATGACCGGTGTCGTGTTTCTGATAATCAATATCTACCTCGGATTTGAGATTTCGACGCTGAAGCGCTGGATGCTCGAACAGACCGGCTGGCAGGCGCTGGGTGTCGTCACGGGTAAATCGATTGCCGAATGCGAGCGGCGTTTCTTCGAAAGCTGGCTTCCGACCCAGCCGATCATCGCTGGTGAGGCGGCGGGGCAATCGGGAAGCTCCGTGCCACCCGTCCCGGTGCGGCGCGGCTCTCGCTTCTGGCCGTTCGGCACGCGGCGCTGATCCGAATCCGAAATGCAAAACGTCGTCATCATCGATTACGGATCGGGAAACCTTCACTCCGCCGCCAAAGCCTTTGAAAGCGCGGCGCGCGAGGGTTCGGTGCCTTCCAACATCATCGTCAGTCCGCGGCCTGAGGACGTGCTGGCGGCGGACCGCGTCGTGCTGCCCGGCGTCGGCGCCTATGCCGACTGCAAGCATGGTCTTGAGCGCGTTCCGGGCCTGATCGCGGCGCTAGAAGACGCCGTGCGTGCCAAAGGACGGCCGTTTCTCGGGATTTGCGTCGGGATGCAGCTTCTGAGCGAGCGCGGGCTCGAATTTGCGGAGACGCCGGGGCTTGGATGGATCAAAGGTGAAGTGCGCGCGATCGAGCCTAGGGATCCTGCGCTCAAAATCCCCCACATGGGCTGGAACACGCTTAACGTCGTCAACAGCCACGCACTGTTGGACGGCATTCCGACAGGCCCGGACGGATGGCATGCGTATTTCGTGCACTCGTTCGGGTTCGTGCCGAAAGAGCGCCGCGTCGTGGTTGCGGAGACGGACTACGGCGGACCGATTACGGCGCTCGTCGCGGACGGCAATATCGCGGGCACGCAATTTCACCCTGAGAAGAGCCAGAAACTCGGTCTCAAGCTGATCGCGAACTTTCTTGGCTGGAAGCCCTAGGGAGCGGCTCTTATTCTCCATCACTCCATGGCCGGTCTTGACCCGGCCATCCAGCTCTAGCTCCTTGAACCCGTGGCCTTGGATGGCCGCCTCAAGGGCGGCCATGACGTGAAGGGGCGGTATGGCGCAGACGATGCTGCGACGCGGCCGCGATGGGTCTTGGCTTCGCTGCAGCGGGTTCGCCGCGGATGACGATTGCGCAAATTACCGCTTCAGAATGAAGGGCGGGCGACGGCACTCACGGCAGACTGGAATGCGGTCCAGACGCCGCGCGGCAGTTGCCACGAGGCGGCCGGCTCTTCGTCTTCGAGGCGTCCCCGCATCCACTGCATACGAGCGGCAATGTGCTGGTCGGCGCGGCCTAGCTCGTGCACGGCGAGCTCATCGGGGTAGTCGAACAGGATCGCCAAGCGCCGCTTGATCTGATCGGCGCTGAGCCATGTCCGCACATACCAGACACCGTTTCCGACGGGAGCATATTCGGACGCGATATAGGGCAGCGAGAACGAGACCGCCCAGGTGTCCTGGTCGGGGGATTTCGGAGTGTGATGGACGAGATACGTTTTCATGGGCGTATTCCGGCGGCGTTGGGGGGACAGCGGAGCAAGGAACGCGGAACGCAACGCACTAAAAAACGCGAGTTTCGGCCGAGGGTCATGGCTGGTTTAGAAAAGGGAGGCCCGGGATCGGGGGAATCCCAAGGCTCTCCATCGTGGTCTTTGAGCGGGACGGACCCATTGGACGAAGAGGGGGGAGACGGACCGCCCCGCCCAAAGACCTGAAACTTAGCCAGCCCTGGCGAACGGCAGCTCGGGCTCAAGCGGCTCGGACACGGGCGCCGGCGGCGACGGGAAGGCGATAATGTTGCCATCCGGTGCGAGATCGAGGCCGGGCCGGCGCTGCCGGAACCATCGGAGCGAGGTATTGGTCAGCACTGCGTCGCGCTTGGTTGCCTGGATCAGTAAGCCGTCCTCTTCGGTAAGGAGTTCTCTCAGCTCGGCCTCAAGCTCGACTTCCTCCCGCTCCGACATCACGTACCAAGTGTTGACGAGCGGGCGGGCCCACTTGTCGCCGAGGCACATGATGAGCTGCGCGAGGACGTGCTGATTGCGGTTCGGCTTGGCGAGATCGTACGAGATCAGGTAGGTGCGCATCGTGGCTCTCCTAGGCGGTTCGAGAGAGGAGGGGTCGGTACGCTACGGTGACCCGGGACGGCGACTGATTTAGGATGCCGTGAACATAGGAAGAACATGCCACGACTCACGGTCGTTGTCCAGCTCTTGTTCCAAAAATGTTCTTGTAAAGTTCTTAATATTGATGTACTTGCATTTCCTGCAAGCCTGAGAAGGGCGCGAAGGCGCTCCGGAGAGTTGGGTGACCGTGTGAAGCGAAGGGGGCCCGCTGCCAGTGTGGCCCCTCCCGTCCGTTCTAAACAGTTTTGCGCTCGCTAAAAGTGGTAGTTGACGCCGACCTTCAGCATCGTTTCGGAGTTCTCGATGCTTTTTTTCGGCAACGGCTTACCGTCGGCCATCAGACCGAGTTGATAGTCATTGGTCCCGAAATCGGCATAAAGGCCCTCGACCTTCAGCGACACCCTTTCGGCAATCATCCATTCAAGGCCGCCGCCCACTACGTAGCCCGTATTCCATTGGCTCTTAGAAAGACTGTAAGGGCCATGACCGCCGTTGGCGACCGAACGGCACCAACCGGCAGTAACGGCCGAGGCGTCGGACGGACACGATTCCCCGTATTCCAGGTCTTGAAAAGCAACACCGCCCGTCGCGTAAGCAAGAAGCGCGGGCGTTAGAAGAAGACCTGCGCGCGCCCGGATGGTTGCGAAATGCTCGATCTTCGACGTTTCAACTAGATAGTTGCCGTCGCGCTGCGAGTCCGAGATGTTTGCAAAATTGAAATCACCCTCAACGCCGATCACAAATCTGTCGATCTGATGATTGTAGCCAACTGTGCCGCCCAGCATCGCGCCCGAAAGATTCTGGTTCGGAGGCCCGCAATCGCCACACGGTTTCGGGGGCGCTACGTAGGGATTTAAACTTGGCCAATCCCAATTGTTCCATGTGTATCCGGCATTAACGCCGCCGTAGAACCCTGACCAATTGTAGCCTTGGGCGACAACGGGGCCGTCCTTCAAACTTCCCCTGTAATATTCATCTGCTGAAGCGGTTTGCACCCCAAATATTAGCGCGGGCATAAGCGCCACGAACGCAAATGATCTAATCAACGCACACCCCACTCACTAGAACTCAACAGGTTATTAAGATGTTATTAACAATATCCGTAAACGGACAATATCGATGTGCAAATGAGGAGGATTATTGCGTGCGCGCCGTGTCCGCTATGCAACGCATCCGGATACGAAACGGTATCTGGGTCGGGCTTCTAAGCCTCGGGAAACAGGCTCAATTGACTGGGGTGCGGGGCGAGCGGGATGCGCCGGTGGGGGCCGGGATCGAAGCGGGCTTCGAGGCCGGGGAATCGGGCCCGGAATTCTTCGAGCGCCTGGGCACGGCTGCCTGGAAAGCGCGTTTCCTCCCAGATTTCGTAAAGGCGGCGCGGGTCGCAGACATGGCGGCGCTGCAGGTCGATCGGCCGGATGCGCAGCCAGCGTGCGATCCAGATATCGACAGCGTCATTCTCGGTCAGCGGACGGCGGGCGACCGGAGGCGGAGGCTCGACGAGGAACGCGGTGACCATGATGCCCTGTTTCGTATTGCGACTCTGCTCTGCGGAGCCGGACGCAGGATTTTCCCCATTTGCGCGTTGAGACTTGCCTTCGGGGAGCGGGCTGCAACGCGCACTTGACGCCGCGCGCGATCCGCGATTGATCGCGCCCAGAAGTTAGGAAACGAACATAGCAAACTGATGGCCGGAATTCCCGCGCAGTGAAATTCAGGCGCGGGTCGCCCTCTCCCTCAGGGGAGGGTTGGGGTGAGCGATGCCTCCCCTCATCCGGCCTTCGGCCACCTTCTCCCAAGGGAGAAGACATCCACCAGAGGTAGCGGTGATCCTTTTTCCGGCCATCGATTTGAAAGACGGCAAGTGCGTGCGGCTGAAGCTCGGTGAGATGGACGCCGCGACGGTGTTCAACGACGATCCGGCGGCGCAGGCGCTCGCCTTCGAGCGGCAAGGTTTCAAGTATCTGCATATCGTCGACCTCAACGGCGCCTTCGCGGGCAAACCGGTCAATGGTACTGCCGTCGAGGCGATCCTGAAGGCCATCAAAATGCCGGCGCAGCTCGGCGGCGGCATCCGCGATCTGGCGACGATCGAAGCCTGGCTTGATAAAGGGATTCGCCGCGTCATCCTCGGCACAGTCGCGGTGCGCGATCCGGTACTGGTCAAAGATGCCGCAAAACGGTTTCCAGGGCGCGTCGCCGTGGGCATCGACGCGAAGGGCGGCAAGGTCGCCGTCGAAGGCTGGGCCGAGACATCTGAACTGACGGCCGTCGATCTCGCGAAGCGTTTCGAGGATGCAGGCGTCGCCGCGATCATCTATACGGATATCGAGCGCGACGGCGTTCTGAAGGGGCTCAATCTGCCGGCGACGGCGGCGCTAGCGAAAGCGACGCGCATCCCGATCATTGCGTCGGGCGGGCTTGCGTCGATAGATGACGTGCGCGCGCTCTTGAAGCCCGAATACAAGATGCTCGAAGGCGCGATTACGGGCCGGGCGCTCTATGATGGGCGCATCGATCCAAGAGAAGCTCTCGAACTTTTGGGAACAGCATGAAGATTGGTGACAAGGTTCGCGTGGACCGTCTTCCCGACGGTCTTCCCCCCGGCAATCAACAATTGCAAAACCTATTTCGCGGCTGCCTCGGCAAGACGTTTCCGATCGTCAAGTTCGACGACGGTCTTGTCGAGCTGCATGTCGGGGAAGTGTTCGGCAAGCCTGCCGAATATCATCAAATCTGGCTCGAACCGGGTCAGGTGAAACTGGTCGAGGCCTGAATTTTGAATGTGATGTCGCAGACCGCGCCGGTCGGGCCCAAAATGCCGCCCGAAATCGCGCGACGCCGCACGTTCGCGATCATCTCGCATCCCGACGCCGGTAAAACGACGCTGACAGAAAAACTCTTGCTGTTCGGCGGCGCCATCCAGATGGCCGGTGCCGTCAAGGCGCGCGGTGAGCGGCGGCGCACGCGCTCCGACTGGATGCAGATCGAACAGCAGCGCGGCATCTCGGTGACGTCGTCGGTGATGACGTTCGAACGCAATGGCATCGTCTACAATCTGCTCGATACGCCGGGCCACTCGGATTTCAGCGAAGATACGTATCGCACGCTATCGGCGGTCGACGCAGCCGTCATGGTCATGGACGCCGCGAAGGGTATCGAAAGCCAGACGCGCAAGCTGTTCGAGGTCTGTCGGCTTCGCGATATTCCGATCATCACCTTCATCAATAAGATCGATCGCGAAGCGGAAGATCCATTGACGTTGCTCGATCAGATTGCGTCAGACCTGGCGCTCGATCTCGTACCGATGGCGTGGCCGGTCGGGATGGGCACGGACTTTCGTGGCGTGCTCGACCTGATGGGCAACAAAATTCTGCTTCCGGAAAATGGCGAGCGCGGCGCCTCTTTCGGGCATGCGGAAGCATTGAGCGAGCTTGCCGACATTCGCAAGATCGACGGTATCGACGAACGGATCGCCGACCGCGCGCTGGAAGGTGTCGAGCTTGCTCAAGGTGCGCTGCCGCCGTTTGATCTCGAAGCGTTTCGCGAGGGACATCTGTCGCCCGTGTTCTTCGGCAGCGCCCTCAAGAATTTCGGCGTCGAGCAGCTTCTCGACGCGCTCGCGCAATGGGCGCCGGGACCGTTGCCGCGCAAGGCCACGCAACGGACGGTCGAGCCCGGCGAAGATCAGGTGACCGGCTTCGTGTTCAAGGTGCAGGCGAACATGGACCCGAACCATCGCGACCGCGTGGCGTTCGTCAGGCTGTGCTCGGGTCGCTTCAAGCGCGGCATGAAACTTCTGCATGTGCGCGACAACAAACCGATGACCGTATCGTCACCGACGTTCTTCTTTGGGCAAGGCCGCGAAACGGCGGACGAAGCCTATGCCGGCGACATTATCGGCGTTCCGAACCACGGGACGCTGCGCGTCGGCGATACGCTGACCGAGAAAGAGAACCTGAAATTCACGGGAATTCCAAACTTTGCGCCGGAGCTTCTGCGCCGTGTCGTCATTCAGGATGCGATGAAGGCGAAACAACTCAATCGGGCGCTCGACGATCTCGCAGAGGAAGGCATCGTGCAGGTGTTCACGCCGGTCGCCGGAGGCCGTCAGATTCTCGGTGTCGTCGGTCAACTGCAGTTCGAAGTCCTGCAATCGCGTGTCGCCAACGAATACGGAGTGCCGGTGACGCTGGAGCAGTCGCCGTTCGAGCTGGCGCGGTGGATCTCAGCAGACGATCCGGCGAAATTGCAGAAATTCGTCGACGCGCATCGCGGCGAGATCGCGACTGACCGCGACGGGGCGCTGGTGTTTCTGGCCGAGAGTGCCTGGATGCTGAAGTACAAGGGTGAAAAATTTCCGGACATAAAATTCGCCGCGCTCCGAGAACGCGGCGAATGACGGCGTTGGAATTTAACTCGTTCAGACGGAAATGTTGGGGCCGCGTGGTGCGGGTTCGTTGTACCTGTGCTCGATCTTTTCCAGCCAGCGGTTGAGATCTTTCTCAAGCGCATCCGTCTGGGCAGACGCTTTGCCATGCTGCAGCTCCGTTATGGTCCCCTCGCTGTCGAGAGAACCGCGGATGGCGTCATGCTGATTGGCGAAATTCGTCAATTCTTTGGAGTGCTCTTCGATGGCGCCGTGCGCTTCGAGTTTCGTGCGCGCTTGCGCAATCCGGTCTTGCAGCGCCGAAAGGCGGGCGCGAAGGTTCAGCGGAGCAAAGTCTTCGACCATTGAGAGAGATTCCTTGTGCAAGTGCAACTCCAGAGTTTCACGCAATTATGCAAAACTCTACAACGACGATCCGTCGTAAATGGTTCCTCAGCAAATTGGTTTACGCGCTCGACGGCGCCCTAAGCACATGATAGCCGGAATCAGCTCAATCTCTGAGTAAAAAGAGCGCTAGTGCCATGCTGAAAGTCCGCATCATTCCGTGCCTCGACGTCAAGGACGGCCGTGTCGTCAAAGGCGTCAACTTTGTAGATCTCATCGATGCGGGCGACCCGGTCGAGGCAGCCGCGGCCTATGATGCGGCGGGGGCGGACGAGCTTTGCTTTCTCGACATTACCGCGAGCCATGAAAACCGCGACACGATTTTCGATGTCGTCGAGCGGACGGCGAACCGCTGCTTCATGCCTTTGACGGTCGGCGGTGGCGTTCGAACCGTCGACGATATTCGCAAGCTTCTCGAAGCCGGCGCCGACAAGGTTTCGATCAATACTGCGGCGGTCAGCAATCGTGCATTCGTCAAAGAGGCAAGCGAGAAGTTCGGCGCGCAGTGCATCGTCGTCGCCATCGATGCAAAGAAGGTTTCGAGCGAAGGCGAGCCGCCGCGCTGGGAGATCTTCACACACGGCGGACGCAAGCCGACCGGCATCGACGCGATTGCTTATGCGCGCGAGGTCGCGGAACTCGGCGCGGGTGAAATTCTTTTGACGTCGATGGATCGCGACGGCACGAAGTCAGGGTTCGACGTCGCACTGACGCGCGCGATTTCGGATGCGGTTTCCATTCCGGTTATTGCTTCCGGTGGTGTTGGGACATTGCAGCATCTGGTGGATGGCGTGCAGAACGGCCACGCCAGTGCGGTGCTTGCCGCCTCGATCTTTCATTTCGGGACGTACACGATTCCTGAGGCCAAGACGTACATGGCGAACGCCGGCCTCGCGATGCGGATGGATGCCTGAGTGCGAATTCCCCCTCTCCGCAAGGGGGAGGGGAGCAGATGGCTAAGGCTTAAGGCGCAGGTGTCTTGTCGGGATAGAGGCAGATGTCGTTGACGAGGCAATGCCAGCATTCCGGCCGGCGAGCTTTGCAGACGTAGCGTCCGTGCAGGATTAGCCAGTGGTGGGCGTGCAGCGCGTATTTGGGCGGCACAACCCGAAGCAAGTCGGCTTCGACCGCACGCGGCGTCGTTCCTTGCGATAAACCGATGCGGTTCGCGACGCGGAAGACATGCGTATCGACTGCCATCGTCGGATGGCCGAAGGCAATATTCATCACGACGTTGGCCGTCTTCCGACCGACTCCGGGGAGCGTTTCTAGAATATCGCGATCGCCCGGCACCTGGCCGCCGAACTCGTCGACGAGGCGCTTCGACAGCGCGACGACGTTCTTGGCCTTATTGCGATAGAGCCCGATCGTCTTGATATAGTCGCGCAGCTTTTCCTCGCCGAGCGCGACCATCTTGGCGGGCGTATCGGCGACCTTGAAGAGGGCGGGCGTCGCCTTGTTGACGCCGGCATCGGTTGCCTGGGCCGAGAGCACGACGGCGATCAGCAGGGTGTAGGGGTTAACGTATTGCAACTCCCCCTTGGGCTCGGGGCTCGCGGCTTGAAAACGGCGGAAAACTTCACGAATTTCCGCCTCCGTCAGCAGCGAGCGGCGGCCCCCTTTCGCTGCCGATTTTTTAAGCGGCGTCGCCTTTTTTCCTGACTTGCGTTGCGGTTTGGAACTGGGAATGCTTGACGGACTTCTATCCTTGGGTGCTTTGGCCATCAGAAAGTCCGTGTCTGCAATCGCGGCTGCCGGGGGTGAAGTGAGTCAGAGAAGCCAAGAGATGACTGACAGTCTCGCAGAAAAGCAATCCTCAAAAGAAACGCGATTTGTGCTGCACCCCTACCGGTCGCTGCCGCCTGCAGGCTTTTTAATGCTCATGATTGCGATCGGCCTCGTCAGCTTCATTGTCGGGATCATTTTCTTTTTCATGGGGGCTTGGCCGGTTTTCGGTTTCTTCGGCCTCGACGTTGCGCTGATCTACTATGCGTTCAAGCGCAACTATCGTTCAGGCAATCTTTACGAGACGATCACGCTCTCTCCCGAGCTTTTGAAGTTGACGCGCATCCATCCCTCGGGACGCCGCGAGGAGTTCGATTTCAATCCTTACTGGACACGCGTGCGCGTCTCGGTCGATCATCCGGACGGGCGGACGTCGATGCGGCTCATGGCTCAGGGGAAGGAAGTGTTGTTCGGTCAGTTTCTGACGGACGACGAGCGGCGCAATTTCGCCGATGCCTTGACCGGTGCGCTCGTCACGACGCGCGGGTCGCTGTTCTGATTTAGTCGTTGAGCATCGTCAGCGCGGCGCGGCGGTCACCGGGCTTCAGGCGCAAGAACTGTGTGCGCGCCGCCTTGATGTCTTTTTCCGCACCGGTCTCGGAGGCCGCCTTCAAGGCTTTGGTTGCGGCGTGATCGGCGCCGACGATGAATGCGAGGGCGCCTGCGAGACGCCCCATCATCGCCGCATCGAATTTGAAATCGTCGTCAGCCATCGGATTTATTGGAACCGGCCGCCACGCTGCAGAACCTCGATCTTGTAGCCGTCGGGGTCTTCGATGAAGAAGAACTTGCCGAACGGCTTGCCGTCGTGGGTCATCGTCTTGATGTCCTTCGGCTGATAGCCAGCTGCTGCGATACGGGAGCGTGCGGCTTCGAGATCATCGACGGCAAAAGCGACGTGACCATAACCATTGCCGAGATCGTAAGGCTCCGTGCGGCCTTTGTTGACCGTCAACTCAAGCTCGAAATCGTTCTCCGGGTTCTTCATGTAGATGAGTGTGAAATCGGGCCAGTCGCGGCGATCCGAGACTTTCAGGTCGAAGCAATCTTCGTAGAATTTCACCGAGCGCGCCTCATCGAGCACCCGCACCATCATGTGGATCGCTTTGGCCATCGTCACGCTTCTCCCACTGTTTTTCTGTTCGCTTCTCCCACTCCATGGCCGCCCTCCGAGGCGGCCATCCAGGGGTTCAACCAATATTTCGCTTTTTGGCTCTGGATGGCCGGGACAAGCCCGGCCATGACGTGTTGGTTGGTTGCGTCTCTCTCACAGCCACGGACGCGAGGAGGATGTCGACTTTTCGAACGACGAAATCGCGTTCGATTTCTCGAGCGTCAAGCCGATGTTGTCGAGACCGTTCAAGAGGCAATGCTTGCGGAACGGATCGATGTCGAACTTGATGACGCCGCCGTCGGGCCCACGAATCTCCTGCTTTTCGAGATCGACCGTCAGCGTCGCGTTAGCGCCGCGTTCCGCATCGTCCATCAGTTTGTCGACTTCGCTTTGCGGCAGCTTGATCGGCAAGATGCCGTTCTGGAAGCAGTTGTTGTAGAAGATGTCGGCGAAATCCGGTGCGACGACACAGCGGATGCCGAAATCGAGCAACGCCCACGGCGCGTGCTCGCGCGAGGAGCCGCAGCCGAAGTTCTCGCCCGCAACCAGGATCGTCGCCTTACGGTATTGCGGCTTGTTCAGAACGAAGTCCGGAATTTCTTTTCCGGTCTCCGGGTCATAGCGCATTTCATAAAACAGCGATTTGCCAAGTCCGGTTCGCTTGATCGTTTTCAGGAACTGCTTCGGGATGATCATGTCGGTATCGACGTTGCGGATCGGTAAGGGCGCCGCGACGCCGGTCAGAACCGTGAACTTGTCCATGCTATCGTCTCCAGTCAGGCGCGCAACGTATCTGCCAGCGCCCGGAAATAGCCCTCCGCCGAAGTCAGGCGCCGTGCCTGTGGAAAGGCACCGTACTCCCGGATGGCAGCTTCGAGATCGAAGGGCTTCAGATGCTCAAGGCGCCGTTTAACGCCAGCCCGCTTGCGCCCGTCAAGATGCACATCGAGCGCGGCCATAATGGTTTCAAGATAACCGGCAATGCGGCCGAGCTCGCGCGTGGCCGTTATGATGGCGGATCGGTCATCCGGGGTGGTTTCGAGTGTTCCGAGGGCGGCGGCTGCGCGCGACAGGGTTGCGGCGACCTCTTCGGCATAGAGAGCGACCTTTTCGCGGCGGAGCCCGTCGAGGCGGGCGAGTTCCCCTAGCCAACGGTGGACCGTTTCCGCGAAGCTCGAAAGGCGTCGAATGTAGGCGGCAAACCGCATGGTGAAGTCCTGAATGTGCGATCCAGGATTTTACGGCCGAAGATATGCGCGGGGATATTTTTTTGGCTCCGACGACCGGGTTGCGAAGCTTTGCTTCAACGGATCGTCGGATCCTCGTAGCATTTGCGCATGTAGGCACAACGATACGAGCCCGAGAAGTGCATCGAATCGCCCTTGGCGGGCGAAATGAACGTGCAAACCTCCTCGAGGCCTTCGGGCGTCAGCCAGCCCTGGCGGCGGCCACGCTGAACGGCGAAGCAATCGGCGGTTTCTTCATCCGGTCCGCGAAATTGATGGCCGCATTCGTGCGCGTAGATCCATTGCTTGACTGGAGTCGAGACTTTATCGAGGTACCTCGGATTCATGATCAGAAATCCGGGATAGGCGGCGCCATAGTCATCGAGCTTGTTATCGATGACAGTCGGGCGCTGGCCGCAATACTGCGTATTGCCATCGAGCTTGAATTCGCCCGGCCGGAGGACACGGCTGTCGCCGCCGACCGTCGCGACATACTGCTCCGGCGTCGGAATGCCGTCGCCAAGGTTCTTGGCGTCCTGCGCATCGGCGCCGGGCGCAAAGACAAGCGCCACGCCCATGCAAAGACTCAAGGCGAACCGATGAAAGAATCCCCGCGCAGTCATCCCCGATTCCGTTTTCAACAATTACTCGCCGTCCCTACAACATGGCGCGAAACGCCTTGCGGCTCAACCATAGCCAGCTTGTGATATCAAGGAGGTTAATGTGATGTGATCGACTTCACACCGAGACTTCGGCTTCAATAGCCTCCATATCCTCGTCGGAAAAGCCGAAATGATGGCCAATCTCATGTACGAGCACATGGGCGATCAGATGGCCCAGTTCTTCGCCGTTTTCCGTCCATTCATCGAGGATGGCGCGCCGATAGAGAAAAACCATATCGGGTTCACGCGCGCTTTCCATGACGCTCTGTTTCGTCAGGCTAACGCCTTGATAGAGGCCCGTGAGTTCGAATGGGTCTTCGATGTCAAGACTTTTGAGAACCTCGTCGGTTGCGAAATCCTCGACGCGGATCAGAAGATCGCCGGCCATCTCGCGGAACTCGGCCGGCAGATTCTCCCAGGCGTCCGCTGCGAGCGCTTCGAACTCGGCGAGCGTTGGCGCTCTGGCGGCAACCCAGTCCAATGACACTTCGTGCTTCCCTATTCTCGCGACGATCTGCAATCACGGAGATAGTGTCATGGCGAGCGAATGGAAGGGTTTCCTCCTTCAGGCGATTTTGTCCGCGATCACCAGCAACTCCTGCAGCGTAAAATGCAACGCGCCAGTCTCATCGCGGCGCGGCTTCAAGAACGATCGCAAGTTCTGCGGTCCGCTTACCAGAATGCGCTCAAGTTCCGTGATGGTTTCCGGTGTGCATCGCATGCGCGTCACCCATGATTTGAAATCGAGTTCTTTGCCGAATTGCTCACGCGCAACGATCCTGAATCCTGCATTTTCAAGCAAGCCGATCCATGTTTCCGGCGGTGGCGCGTGCCCATGACTTGGGTCTCGTAATTTTTCGAAGGTGTTGTAGGCCGCCGTCGCGTCCACGATTTCGCTCGGCGACGCGCCAAGCAGTTGCTGCGCGTCGGGTGCAACGTTGTCGACCAGAGCGAAGCGTCCGTTTTCTTTCAAAACGCGGCGCGCTTCGCTGACGAAGCGCCCCAAGTCCGGAAAATGATGGGCTGCCAAACGGCAGCAGACGAGGTCGAAGCTTGCGTCCTCAAAAGGAAGCGCGCCGGCTTCCGCCTTCGCGGTTCCTATGTTGTCGAGCTTTTTGTCGGCGGCGAGCTTCGCCGTTTGTGCCAGCATCTCGTCCGTGATGTCGCTGGCAACGACATTTGCGACGTGCGGCGCGAATGCGGCCGCCATGTGCCCGGCACCCGTCGCTATATCGAGAACCCGCCAGCTATGCTGCGGCGCAGCAAGCTCCACGATGCGAGCGAGGCTTTCGCCCTTGGCGTGGACCTCGGAGGTGGCGTAATCGGAGGCGGCTACACCAAACTGCGATCGGACGAGGGCTGTGGCATCTTTCGTCATGCTAATCTCAGCTAAGATTTAATTGTTTCCTAAAAATCCTTTTATACTCAGGCGCTCGGCCAATAATCTTAATACCCTGCAAGAACATTTGCCGCATCGTCCCGTAGCGGCAGCAAGCCTATGTTCTGCACCACTTTTTTACGGGGCATTCCCATAACAAGATCGAGAATTGCATGTCGCAGACGTTAGCGTTCCGCCCACGGCAGGATTCGTTGCCGACAGAAGAGGGCTCATGGCACGGGAACAGCAAATCCTTCGAATTGCGCATTCTCGAAGACGACAATGACATCCGCGAAGCATTACGGCTCCGGGGCCGGGCCTATTCGGCAATCGGCTATGACATCGAAAAATCCGACGGCCAATACACGGACCATTTCGACACTCTAGCGACAACGGTTTTGTTCGGTGCCTACGATAGCGGCCGGTTGGTCGGGTCGGTGCGCCTATGTTTTTCGCTGCCCCAATCCCTCGCGACGCTTCCGTGCGCCTCACACTATCCGGCTCTGAAGGACATGCATCGCTCGCAGAGCCATGGGTTCGTTGAAATATCGAGGCTGTCTATCGAGCCCAACGTCAATAACATTTCCTATCGGACGACACTCTATGCATTTCTGGTGCGTGCATCGTTGACAGCGGCGCTGGCGACGGGCGTTTCGATGCTGCTGATCGCGACGCGGCCCGATTGGGTCAAGTTCTATCGTTATATGCTGGGCTTCCAGCAGATCGGTGAGCCGGCGTTCTATCCTCCCGGCGATTTCAAGATCACGCTGCTTGGCGGGAGTCTTGAGCAGGCGCGTATGCGCCAGCGGCTGCAGAACCGCTTCTTCAAGATTACGGAAGAAGAAATCGCCAGCATGCAGAACGCGATCGGACGGGCATTGAGCCGGACCGATCACGCGGAAGAGATCAAGATCGCTGTTTAATTTGGCGCCGGCGACTCTCCTCCGGAGAGCCGGCCGCCGGCGCAGTCGTGCCTCGCTTAGTCCTGCCAGTTCCGCACGTCGACGAAGTGGCCTTCGAGCGCGGCGGCGGCGGCCATGATCGGCGATACGAGGTGCGTGCGGCCTTTGTAGCCCTGACGGCCTTCGAAGTTGCGGTTCGAGGTCGAGGCGCAACGCTGGCCCGGCTTCAACTGATCCGGGTTCATGCCGAGGCACATCGAGCATCCGGGCTCGCGCCATTCGAAGCCCGCTGCCTTGAATATCTTGTCCAAGCCTTCGGCTTCCGCCTGCTCTTTGACGAGGCCCGATCCCGGCACGATCATCGCGTAGGCGAGGCGTGAGGAGATCTTCTTGCCGTCGACAACTTTTGCCACGGCGCGCAAGTCTTCGATGCGACCATTCGTGCAACTGCCGATCCAGACCACATCGAGAGGAATGTCGGTCATCTTCGTACCCGGCGCGAGACCCATGTAGTCGAGCGCGCGCTGCATCGAAGCGCGTTTATTTTCGTCGTGGACGTCGGCTGGGTTCGGGACTGCGCCGGTGATCGACGTTACGTCCTCGGGGCTCGTGCCCCAGGACACGATCGGAGGCAGCTTTGCGGCATCGAGGCGGACTTCGAGATCGAAGTGCGCCCCGTCGTCGGAATGCAGCGTTTCCCAATACTTCATCGCCATGTCCCAGGCCATGCCTTTCGGCGCCTTGGGGCGATCCTTGATGAAGGCGAATGTCTTTTCATCGGGTGCGATCATGCCGGCGCGGGCGCCCCCTTCGATCGACATGTTGCAGACGGTCATCCGGCCTTCCATCGAAAGCGCGCGGATGGCGTCGCCGGCGTACTCGATAACGGAGCCCGTGCCGCCGGCCGTGCCGATTTCTCCGATGATCGCCAGGATGATGTCCTTGGCGCCGACGCCCCGCGGCGCGACACCATCGACGGTGACGCGCATGTTCTTGGCTTTCTTCTGGATCAGCGTCTGCGTTGCGAGCACGTGCTCGACTTCGGAGGTGCCGATGCCGTGCGCCAACGCGCCGAACGCGCCGTGGGTCGAGGTATGGCTGTCGCCGCAGACGATCGTCGTCCCCGGCAGCGTGAAGCCCTGCTCCGGTCCGACGACGTGGACGATGCCCTGCCGCTTATCAAGCTCGTTGTAATATTCGATGCCGAAGTCGCGCGCGTTTGCCGCCAGCGTTTCGACCTGGACGCGGCTCTGCTCGTCGGCGATGCCTTTCCTGCGGTCGGTCGTCGGGACGTTGTGGTCGACGACGGCCAGCGTCTTCTCGGGTGCGCGTACTTTGCGGCCTGCCATCCGCAGCCCCTCGAACGCCTGCGGGCTCGTCACCTCGTGGATGAGGTGGCGGTCGATGTAGAGGAGGCACGTTCCGTCCTCGGACTGCTCGACCACGTGATCGTCAAATATCTTATCGTAAAGCGTTTTTGCCATGTGTTCAGGGGCCTTAGCGCGGCGTCGAAGGGGTGAAACGGTTAGATAGCGTCAGACCGGCATTTTCGCAAATCAGCCATGGTCGCAGGTTCGATAAGGAAAGCTTTGCGTCTCATCGCGCCCGGCTGATCTTGGATACCAGAAAGTCGCGCAAAAGCTGGACTTTTTTCGAGGACTTCAATTCCTCGGCGTACGCGAAGATCAGGTTGAGCGACGGCTGTTCGATCTCCGCCAGCACCGGCACGAGGTCCGACTGCCCGTCGCTCATGTAGTCCGGGATCATCCCGATGCCGATACCGGCCTGGATCGCGTATTTGATCGCCACGACGCTGTTGACCCTGAGGGCGGCTTCGCGCGGCTGCGTCCCTTCGCGGCCCGCCGTTTCAATCCAGGACATGGCGTCGAGGTGCTGGGCGGGGATGCCGGTATAGGCGATGATCCGGTGGTGATCGAGGTCGGCCAGCATCTTCGGCGTTCCGTGCTTGCGCAGATAGTGAGCGGAAGCGAACGCGCGTACGCGGCTTTCAAACAGGGAGCGGCGGATCAGGTCGGCCTGTTCCGGTTCACGTGTCCAGATCGCGACGTCGGCAGCACGCATGCCGATATCGACCTGATCGTCATTGAGGATCAGCTCGACTCGAATATCCGGATAAAGATCGCCGAATTCCTGAAGCCGCGGCGTCAGCCAGATCGTGCCAAAGCCGATCGGCGCTGTAATGCGAAGATCGCCGGATGGTTTCGTGGTCGAATCCGACAACAGCGTTTCGGCGGTCTGCAGCTTTGCGAAAACTTCCGCTACGGTGCGGTTCAAGAGTTCGCCCTGCTCGGTCAGGACAAGGCCGCGCGCATGACGATGGAAAAGCGTGACTTTGAGGTTGGCTTCCAGCGCCGATATCTGACGGCTGACGGCAGACTGGCTCATGTGCAGCTGCTCGCCGGCGTGCGTAAAACTGCCGGCCTCCGCCGCCGCGTGAAAGATACGCAGTTTGTCCCAATCCATTCTCGACGCTTTCAGTGATTGGCCATGTTGCGCCGGATCGGGCGCGGCCCATAAGCGGCGCCGAAGTCTAGCGAAACCCGGTTACGTTGCAATGCGGTGCTGATGGGTCAACGCATTATTCGGCTGCGTCCGCTTGAGCTTCGACTTTGGCAAGATAGCGTTCGGCCTCGAGCGCGGCCATGCAGCCCATGCCGGCTGCCGTGACTGCCTGACGGAAAACCTCGTCTTTGACGTCGCCTGCCGCGAAGACGCCTGGAATCGCCGTTGCGGTCGAGTCAGGCGCGGTAATCAGATAGCCGGAGGACGTCATCTCAAGCTGGCCTTTGAATAGCTCGGTCGCCGGCGCGTGGCCGATGGCAACGAAAAAGCCGTCCGTCCCGATTTCAGATTTGGCGCCGGTCTTCACGTTTTTCAGAACGACACCTGTGACCGACTTCGGCGATTGCGTGCCGACGACTTCTTCGACGACGCTGTCCCAGATGACCTCGATCTTCGGGTTCTTGAAAAGGCGCTCCTGCAGGATCTTTTCAGCGCGCAGGAAGTCGCGGCGATGAACGAGCGTCACCTTGTTCGCGAAGTTCGTCAGGAACAGTGCTTCCTCGACGGCCGTGTTGCCGCCGCCAACAACGACGACGTCCTTGCCCTTGTAGAAAAAGCCGTCGCAGGTGGCGCAGGCAGAAACGCCGTGACCCTTGAAGTGGACCTCTGACGGGAGATCGAGCCAGCGGGCCTGCGCGCCCGTGCAGATGATCAACGTATCGCAGGTATAGGTATCACCGCTGTCGCCTTCGAGCCGGATCGGGCGGGCGCGCAACTCGACCTTGTTGATGTGGTCCATGATGATATTGGTGCCGACGTGCTCGGCCTGCGCCTGCATCTGCTCCATCAGCCAGGGGCCCTGGATCGGCTCGGCGAATCCCGGATAGTTCTCGACGTCGGTCGTAATAGTGAGCTGGCCGCCGGGCTGCGAGCCCTGAATCAAGGTGGGGGCGAGCATGGCGCGGGCGGCGTAAATGGCGGCCGTGTAGCCGGCAGGGCCGGAGCCGAGGACGATCACCTTGGAGTGGTGGGGTTTCTTGGTCATGATTCAAAGCTCCGGGAAGGGCTGATAATTAGGGGAGCCGGGACCGGAACGTCAATGACGGGCAGGGTTAGCCGCGGCAATAGGGGCATCCGTCAGGCGACCTTGGGCGCGGCACGACCTATTTTGGGGCAAAATCGAGGGGTTGATCGCGTGGATGAGGCCAAAACGCCGTCGACTCTCAGCATGCCTGAGCGAATCAAGGCCATTCTCATCGGCTCTTCCGGCAACCTCGTCGAGTGGTACGATTTTTATGTCTACGCGGCGTTCTCGCTCTATTTCGCAAAGGCGTTCTTTCCGGCGGGCGACCAGACGGCGCAACTCTTGAACACGGCGGCCATATTCGCCGTCGGTTTCCTGATGCGCCCGATCGGGGCGTGGTTCTTCGGGCGCATGGCCGACCGGCACGGCCGGCGCGTCGCGCTGACAACCTCGGTTCTGCTGATGTGCTTCGGTTCTGCACTGGTCGCCGTTACACCAGTCTACGCAACAATCGGCATTGCGGCGCCCGTCATCCTGCTTCTTGCGCGGATGATTCAAGGTTTGAGCCTCGGCGGCGAGTACGGCACGAGCGCCACATACCTCTCGGAAATGGCGACATCCGATCGACGCGGCTTCTATTCGAGCTTCCAATACGTGACGCTGATCGGCGGGCAACTCGCGGCCATGCTGGTGCTTGTGGTCCTGCAGAAGTTCGTACTGATGCCCGCCGAGCTTGATGCCTGGGGGTGGCGCATTCCGTTCGCGATCGGCGCTGGGCTTGCCGTCATCGCCTACGTCATGCGGCGCGATCTTCACGAGACGGAAGCATTCAGCCGGGCGACGCGGCGAGAAGGCTCGCTCAAAGCGCTTCTCGCACATCCGCGCGAAGTTGCGATCGTCGTCGGATTGACGCTCGGCGGTACGCTCGCGTTCTATACCTACACGACCTACATGCAGAAATTTCTGGTCAACACGTCGGGCTTCGCGAAGGATACCGCGACGTTGGTCTCAGCGTCGGCGCTGTTCATTTACATGCTGATGCAGCCCGTTGTCGGCGCTATATCCGATGTGATCGGACGGCGTCTTGTGCTGATCGCATTCGGTGTCCTTGGAGTATTGTGCACAGTACCGTTGCTCATGACTTTGCAGGCAACGAAGGACCCGTTCGCAGCTTTCGCCCTGATCGTCGCGGGTTTGGCTATCGTGTCGTGCTACACGGCGATCAATGCGGTCGTCAAAGCAGAGCTTTTTCCAACGTCCGTGCGGGCACTCGGCGTCGGGTTGCCTTATGCGCTGACGGTCGCGCTTTTCGGAGGTACGGCTGAGTATGTTGCGCTGTGGCTCAAGCAGGCGGGTCGCGAGACGGACTTCTATTGGTACGTCACGGCCTGCATCGGGGTTTCTTTGATCGTCTATGCGACGATGCGTGATACGCGCGACGACAGCGCGATCAACAAGAGCTGAAGCGATTAAATCAACCTCAACGCCTTCAAGCTGGCGTGGCCGTTGCGGCCGACAATGATGTGGTCGTGAACGGTGATGCCAAGGGGTTTCGCGGCATCGACGATCTGCTTCGTCACGTCGATATCGGCGCGCGAGGGTGTCGGGTCGCCCGACGGGTGATTGTGGATCAATATACTCGAAGACCAGTTTCTGTTATTTTTCAACATATTGCCGACACGCTAAAATCAACAGGGGTCGTTAATTGGTATATGTGGTGCGTGACTGGTCGTGATGAATAATTCCTGATCATGTAGGATCTTAGATGATATTCCAACGTCACGCCGGATCACGGATTCCGCATCATAAGTCTCGTCATATCGCATCGCCTGGGACTTAAATAGCCAGCTATGACGATTCGGATCAACCGACCGAAGCGTATTCCTCCAGCGACAAAGATCGGGAGGGTCTGCAAACCAGAGATTGAATTTGTCCCAGCGATCGAGTTCGCCGACGGGATAGAGGACCGCCTTGCCGATCTTGATGAAGGACGGTCCGATACGCATGGCTCTCTAATTTCGTAGCGTGCCTTCGCTGACCTCGCCACGGTAGCAGGTAATGACTTCTTCGAGTGTTAGGTAGACGGGGGACGGCACAGGGTCTCCTGAGGACAAGCGATTGTGCAGCAGCCTGTTGCACAATTGGGTGCGCCTTTGGGAGGGCGTCGAGCAGCTTTGCGAGGGGGGCGATTTTGGCGCTCTCCAAGACAGCCGCTCGGCGAGCTCAGCGGCCACCCGCATAAAGATTGCGGCAAGCCTCGTCTTCGGCTTCCTGCAGTTTCCGGACATAGGCGACGAGGCGCTCGTCGGCGTCGAGCGCATAGAACCTCGAGGGTCGGGGGCCGACCGTCAAGCCCACCGCAATTGGCCGCGCGTTCGTATCTACGAGGAACAGAACGTCACCGCCCGGCGAAATCGGCCGGTGCTTTGGGTTATCATGCAGTGGGGTTACGTCGACCAATTGACCCGTCGGTGTATGCCAAACTGCATGGTGCACGGCGATGAGGTAGCCGGGCCCGGGAATGTCCTCCACCACGCGATAATGGAACATCCAGCCGAACAGCGCGCGGCCACCCTTCTGTTCCGCTTGACAGACGGCGTTCTCAAAACATCGGGTCGGCGTGGCCCAAGCTTCCGGTCGATGAACGGCAAGACCAAGTGGTTCCCGGCTAATGGTGCGAGCGAACGCTTCCAGATGCGGCTGAACATCGAAGGCATTTGGGGCGGCGGATTCAGGCACGAGAAGGTCCTATTGGAAGGGTAGGTACAGCGCAGTCTGTCCTACAGGTACGCGATGCCTTGATTGAGAAGGTTGGCCAACACGTCCGCCCGCGAGCGGGCCGGGTGCACAGCCAGCGCGACCAACGCGCGTGCCACACGTCGCGCGAGATTACGCGCCAGGACGCGCTGCGGCGTCGAGATTTTTTGTAGTCCAGACCGGCCGTGGACGAACGCGCTTCGCAGCTCGAACAGGTCCTTATAGTCCTGCACTGCCTTCGCATCTGTGATCGCCGCACCGATCCGGGCAGCAACACGTTCGGTCGCCGACAGCTTTGGATGCGGGTCGGGCTTAGGCCGTAGCTGGCGCTTGTGATCGCTTTCCAGGCCGAGCGCCGCCTCGATCGCGGTCATGTGAGCCATCACCTCGTCGATGCCGTCGGCGAGGAAGGCCCGGACAAGGAAATGCACGACCGGCGTCTCAAAGAGTGGCGTCGAGCGCGCTGCCTGCAACTCGGTCCAAGCTGCGTCGGTGAAGAGCTGCAGCTCCGTCTTGGCGCTGTCGTCGAGCGGCAAGGTGCTCGGCCGCTCCAGCTCGATCTCTTCACCCCAATGGTCTTCGACGATCCAGGGCTCAAGCGTGAGGCTGTCTGGATTGGGTGGCCGCGCCGGCCGGACGAAGAGGTCTTCGTCTAACGTGTAGATCCACGGCACGCGAAAGCCGCGCCAGTCGACCTCCTGCATTGTCGACCATTCCTCCCATCGGGCCAGCAGTAGGAAAAAGAGTGCGCCTTCAACGGCTGGAGGGAACCGACCGAGATGGGGTTCGATTTCGCCGAAGTCCCGGCGCATATCGACGAACATAAACGGGGTCGCGCGCGCCTCGGGTCTCGGATCGACCTCGATTTCTTCCTCAACGACCAACCAATGGAACTGAGCGAGGCGCTTGGACTCGAACAACAGCGACGGGAAGTTGCGCGCGAGCCTCGGCGCATCGAACAGCTTCTCCAATTCCTCGGCGGTGAACTGGGCAACTCGCGCGCCGCCGAACGTCATCGGCGGCAAATCGTCGGCCAGATCGAGCGGGCAGATGTGTCGGCGCACCGTCATCACACGCGTGTAGGCTGCGTCGAGCGCGGCCGCGGCCGTGAGCAAGTCGAGCGCGCGCCCCGATTGGTCGAGCGGCAGCTCGCATGGCAGGCCGAGTGACCTGAGCGCGCTGCTCAGCGCGAACGTGGCCTTGCCGCGACCATAGCGCCGATCGCAGAGCTCGCTCAGTGCGACGAAGGCCGGCGCTGACAGCAGATTGTCCGGGCCCGGCCGCGGAATGCGCCATAGGGTGGCCAGGGCGTCGAGGAACTGCTGATCCGCCGCCATCGCTAGGCGCCGCCATCGGGCGTCGCCTGTGGCCGCCAGTTCCGCTCTGTACGTTCTCGCGCGAGCTTGGCTTCGAGGCTCGGATGCTTCCGCTCGATGCTCTCGTTGTAGATATACTCCGCATCGTCCCAGAAGATGGCGACCGCCGCGACGAACTCCCTGAGCCGTTCGACGGGCACGTCCATCAGCGCGATGGGCGGCAGCCCGGAGTCACGCGGCTGATCCTCGAACGGCATCGGCGGATAAACCCGCCACAGCTCGGGACAGCGCATGGCCACCTCAATGGCTGACGACCCGTCGCCATGCCGGCAGGCGTTACCGAGGAGTTGCAGCGTGTCCAAGTCGGCGAAGCTTGGGAAGGCGTTGAGCCGGATGCCGCGCAGTTCCAGAAAAAGCTCGCAGAGCTGCGTCCAGTTCGCCTTTGTCACCTGCGCAGCCAAAGCGTTGCTGGGCATAAGCTCGCTCGCGCATCCGCGCAGATAACCGCGGAGTTGGCGCTCCCAGATGGACTGGATTGCAAGGCCGAACGCCATTTTCGTCTCTTTGAGCACATCCTCCATGTCGGCCTGGGCGAAGGCGTCGCCAGGATCGCCACTGCGACCCAGTGCGGAAATTTTATCCTCGAGGGCGCAGATCGCGGGGGCGATCACGTCGTCGAAGAATGATTGCACGGTGATTCCGTGCTTCGATGCCGCCACGTCGGCGTAGCAGTTCTTCCAGCGGAACACCTTCATGCGACTTGAAGACATGAGCTTGTACTCGCTGACTGGCTATTTTGTCAGCCATTGGCCATAAGCTTCGACATCGATCATCGGAACGGTCCCGCTGAACTGAAGCTGCGAAATCAGCTTGAACAGTGAGGTGGTCCCGGGAAATCGGACAGGAGGTTAAGGTGGGTTCGACCGAGAGGAAGGACGGACCCGATGACGGGCAAGCGGAAGCGGTATTCGGCTGAGTTCAAGGCGAAGGTTGCGCTGGAGGCGCTGCGGGGCGAGCGGACGATTGGGGAACTGGGGGCCAAGCATGGCCTTCATCCGACGATGATCGCCGCGTGGAAGCGGCAGGCGGTGGAGGGTATGGCCGCGGTGTTTGCCGGCAAGGCCGGGGCGGCGGAAGTTGCCCGCGAGAGCGAAATCGACAAGCTCCACGCCAAGATCGGCCAGTTGGTGGTGGAGCGAGATTTTTTATCGAAGGCCTCCGGTCGTTGAGCCTGGATCGGAGGCGTCAGATGATCGATCCGCAGCACCCGCGGCTCTCGATCCAGCGGCAATGCCGGCTGGTGTCGATCAGCCGTTCGGCGTTCTACTACCGCCCGGCAGGCGAGACGCCGCTGAACCTGGAGCTGATGCGCCGGCTCGATGCCCAGTTCCTGGAGGCGCCGTGGTACGGCTCGCGCCAGATGGCACGCTGCCTGCGCCGGCAGGGTTACATGGTCGGCCGCAAGCGGGTGCGGCGGCTCATGGCCAAGATGGGCCTGGTGCCGATCTACCAAGCCCCGCGCACGACGGTGCCGCACCCCGAGCACAGGACCTATAAGTACCTGCTGCGCGATCTGGTGATCGAGCGGCCCAACCAGGTCTGGTGCGCCGACATCACCTATATCCCGATGCGGCGCGGCTTCCTGTATCTGGTGGCGGTAATGGACTGGGCGGCGCGGAAGGTGCTGAGCTGGCGGCTCTCCAACACCATGGAGGCGGACTTCTGCATTGAGGCCCTCGAGGAGGCGCTTGCCCGCCACGGCGCGCCGGAGATCTTCAACACCGACCAGGGCAGCCAGTTCACCTCGCCCCGGTTCGTCGAGGTGGTGCAGGCTGCCGGCGCCCGCGTCTCGATGGATGGGCGCGGTCGATGGATGGACAATGTCTTCATCGAGCGGCTGTGGCGCAGCCTCAAATACGAATGCGTCTACCTGCACGCCTTCGAGACCGGTTCCGAGCTACGGGCAGGCCTCGCCCGCTGGATCGGATATTACAACACCGAGAGGCCCCACTCGGCGCTCGGCGGCAGGACCCCCGACGAGGCCTATGACCCGGCACCCGGCGACACCAGATTGGCGGCATAAGACAGACCTGAATCCACCTTAGCCAAGCCGCCAAACTGTCCAAATGAAGGGGACCACCTCACGCTTCGCAGCGATGACGGACGATGAGCTTCGAACTGAACTGGCTCAGAAGCCCTGTCCCGTTCGCCGGCTTCGGATCAACGCAGCGCCAACATTGACGGCTCTCTACGACGCGCCAGAGGTGATGCTGGACGGCGTTGATATCGATGCGATTGAAGCGCGAGCGCGCCGGGTGAAGGATAATCCGGCGCTCTGCTCCCGGCTTGTCTTGGCTTACACTTCAACGCGCGAACCCCGCACGCCTTCACGGCATGCCGAGGAGCGCCTCTATGACGGATTTCCTGGTCCGCAAGATGAAGCCCGCATGGTCGAGTTCCACGATGCGGATTGGGGAGACAGATTATCGATTATTCAAAATCTCGATGACGAGCGCTTGCGGTTTTTTGGCCTTCGTTTGCTCTACTTCGAGGCGCGTTCGGTTCTACCAGAAGCTCTCCGACTTGAGCTTGAACATACCCTAAGTGGTCGCTTGGTTGATGTTGACGCCGGTGGCTTAACTCTCGAACAGGCCCTGCGCGAGATCGACGAAATGCCAAGCGACGATGCATCGGATGCGGGAGGACTCCTGGCGGACTACCGGACATATCTTGTCGGTCGGATGACGCGAGTCACCGACTTCCGGGCGAAGCAGTTCGCCATCTAGATACGCTGATGGCGCGGCCGGCTAGCGCGCGAGGGAAGAGAGATGGCTGCATCGTTTAGCTTCGTCAAAAAGGTTGCGCCAAAATCAATTGATGCGATGGCCATCGCGGAAGTAGTCGATCGGATCGAGACCTTGAACCAAGGCATCGCCAAGTTCTGGTCAAAGAGCGACGGCTGGGCTCCTGTTGTCGCCGCCGGCCTGCTCGGAAAATCACGGCTCGATTGGCAAGCATCATTGTCGGGCTCGCTTAGGCTCTGGATGCGCGAGCCATCCAACGCGCTCACGCCGGCGGAACTCATCCTGGCCTGGGCCAATCTGGGAAGCCTCGTCGAAGGCACGATCAAGACGCTTCTGTCAGTTTGGTACGAAACCTATAAGGCCGACATCGACAATCTCAAGAAGGCGAACGCTTACGACAACGCAAAGCAGATGGCACACGCCCCGGACGGTCTCGGGCTGGAGAAGCTGCGCAACTATTGCAAAACGAAAGAGCTGCTCGGCGCCGAAGGCGACGCGCTTGTCGAACTCGTGCAGCAGCGTCGAAACGCTATCCATGCATTCAAAGACCGACCGATTGGTGACGGGATCGAATTTCAGAAGGCCGTGCGCAGCTATCTCGCACTCCTTCGGACGATCAACGGCAGACTTCCATATCCGGATGCGATGTATGAACCGCACGAGCACTAGGTGAATTTTTGCGAGATCTGAGAGACCTAACGCCGCCTGAATTGCTCGTGATGCACGCTGCGGTATCGGAGGAACTCCGGCGGCGCGGCGTCATCCGCAGCTCGAACAATCCAGTCGGCGATCTTGCCGAGCATCTGTTTTGTCGCGCCTTCGGTTGGAAGCAGGCGCCCAACTCAATGCGCGATGCCGACGCCACGGATGCCGCCGAAGTGCGATATCAGATCAAGGGGCGGCGCTTGACGTCGCACAACAACTCGCGGCAGCTCGGGGCGCTTCGCGATTTGCCGGCGCAGGCCTTTGATGTGCTTGCCGCTGTTCTGTTCCAGGAAGACTACCGAGTTCTTAGGGCTGCGCTGATCCCGCACGTCCGCGTCGTGGATCTGGCAAAGCGTGTCGAGCGAACCAACAGTTGGCGGTTCCTGCTTCGTGATGCCATCTGGTCGGTGCCTGGCGTTCGCGATGTAACCGCCGACCTCCAACGGGCAGAGGCCTCCTGGGCATTGGCATTGACCGAGGGCCCGAAAGCATCAAATTCACGCTCGATCACTGACCAGGAATGACGGTCCGTGATTGAGCGTGAAGATGGGTACCGAGAAGGATAGTTGTGGACCAATATACTCAAAGACGGCTTTCTTTTATTTTTCAACATATTGCTGGCACGTTGAAATCTACGGGGGCCGCTAACTGGTATATGTAATCCGTGACTGGTCGTGAAAAATAATCCCTGAGCACGCACGCACTTTAATGATACTCCAAAGTCATGCGGGATCACGGATTCCGCATCAAGACTCACTGTCATATAGCGTCGTCCGGGACTTGAATAGCCAGCCACCGCGATCCGGTTCAAGCGATCGACGCGTCGTCCTCCAGTGGCCGGGATCGGGGAAGTTCTGCAAACCACCAGGTCGGATTGGACCCCCAACATTCGCTTGCGGGATAGAGGATTGCCTTGCCAATCTTGATGAACGATGACCCGACGCGCATGGCTCTCCACTTTCGGAGCGTACCTTCGCTGATCTTGCTGCGGTGGCAAGTAATGACTTTTTCGAGCGTTAGATACGCGGGTGACGGCACGAGGTCTCCTGACAAGCGATTGTGCACCAGCCTGTTGCACAATTGGATGCGCCTTTGGGAGATCTTTAAAATTGCCTGCCGGGTCAGATCGCAGTCAGCTTGACGCCCGCGGCAAGCTGCTCTGCCGCTTCCTTGCGCTCGCTGTAGCGGCGGGTAAGGTAGGCGGAGCGGCCGCGAGTCAGCGGGATGAAAGGTGACGCCTTGTGAATCGGCGGCTGCATTGGGAAGAGGACCGACCTAGCTTCGCTGACTGGCTGCTTCGCGAGCCATTCCCTCCAAACTGAACAGCGTCTTGATCAATGGATATTCCGCCATAGCGCCCCCTGCGCTTGGGCGCGACCATATTCTTGAGCACGCGAGATCCGCGGCCGCCCGGCGCGCAGTACATCGGCCCCCGCTTGTGGGAGTCAAACAGCGCGGGAATGCTTGGAAGCCGTACGCGGCAGATATTTGTCCAATCCCCAAAGCAAGAGCCCAAACAGGAGATGCGGGACGAACGATGCCGGAATGAGCTTCGCGTTGATGTTGATGCCCGCAAAGCCCCATCCGACAACTGGGAAGAAGACAAGGAGGATCAACAACCAGAGCGCTCCGGCGAGCGCCAATGCCGTCTTGATGTTGCGTCGCTGGAAATAGCGCACGAAGATCACCGACCAGAACGTCACGTACGCGATGTGGAATAGCAAACCAACCGGCAACGGTAGCGGTCGGCGCAGCAAGGTCTCCGCAAAAGCGAGCGAAGGCGGCTCGGGAAAAGGCGATACTCCAGCGGAGGCCAGTGCGAGCATCACGATCGCGGTGGCTACGGCGACCGCGACGCCGATACCGGCGGCTTTGGGCCATGAACGGCCACCACTCTCTGCGTCAATCGTCATCACCTTCTCCTCGAACCATCGAGCGTGCTCGGCGGGTTAGCGTGCTGTGAGCGCCGCGACAGCGAAGGGCGCGATCGTTGGCCAGAAATAAGCAACGGCCAGCATCGCTGACGCTGTGAGCATCATCAGCACGGTCGCCGCCGCAGGCCTCTTTCGAGTTCGCAACGACTGCCGCGCGACCCAGATCCACGCGGCCGCGACGAGCACAACAGCAACGATGATCGATCCTTCATAAATGCTCGCCAGCCAGGCCAATGCACTACCGGTGACGGCTAGTGCGGCGGCGGGCAAAGCGAATGGCAGAATGCAACACACAGCGCAGGCGAGGGCACCCGTCGCGGCGCCGCCAGCAGCGGATGCGGCGATTGCGGCGCCACGGCTGTCGACCCCAGATTGTGCTGTTTCTGTCATTGTGCTGTCACCGTCGTGCATCCGCAGCCGCCACTCGACTTCGATCCCGTCAGGAAGGGATTGAATAGGGCGTCAAGGGCGTCGTGGGCCGCTTCCGGCGCTGTGATGGCAAGCGTCAAGCTCTTCTCGCGTTCGTTCAGCTCGAGGGCGAGAAACGCGCAGCATTCCTGCTCGCGGCGAACCATCTCGCGAATGCGAGCGCCGGCACGCGGATCGTACGTGAGGACTAAGCGCGCGCCCTCGCGCCGGACGCTTTGCAGCGCAGCTCGGTTAAGCTCCGCAATCCAGACGAGGCGTTCCTGATACGCGCCCGTGCCCAACGTGCAGGCAATCGGTATTACCGACGATTCAGGAACTTTCATACTTGCTCCTCCTTCTGGCGATCGGCTATCACCACAAGATAGAACTTCAAGTAACTTGAGGTTCAAGCCCCTTTTTCTAGGAGCCGCTTGTGTCATGAAGATCGGCGAACTTGCGCGACGCACCCGCACGAATGCGCCCACCATCCGCTATTACGAAGAAATCGGGCTGCTGCCTGTCCCAGCGCGCCGCGACGGTGGTCAGCGAAGTTATGGCGACAGCGATAACAGGCGGTTGACCTTCATCAGGCAATGTCGCGCGTTCGGCTTTCCGATCGAACAGGTTCGCTCACTTGTCGCCTTAACGGAGGATCAAGATCGATCGTGCACGGAGGCGCGGTCCATCGCGCTGGTTCATCTCGAGGCGGTGCGTGAGAAGTTGGCGCAATTGAAAGGCCTTGAACGCAACTTGGCCGATTTCATTAAACGCTGCGACGCGATCTGCTTCGGCGGTCCCGGACCGGAATGTGTGATTCTCAAAGACATGGCGGAACCGATGGCCGACGGCAAATGCTCGGTAGGCGGAAGGAAGTGCCGGTGACCAAAACCGCAATCGTCTATGTCGCCGCCGCGTTCTTTGAGATAGGTGGGTGCTTCAGTTTCTGGATTTGGATTCGCGAGGGCAGATCGGGCTGGTGGCTAGCGCCTGGCGTCATTTCGCTGATGCTCTTTGCTTGGCTTCTCACTCAAGTTGATGCTTCAGCCGCCGGGCGTGCTTATGCGGCCTATGGCGGCGTCTACATCTTTGCCTCGCTGCTGTGGCTATGGACTGTCGAACACGTTCGGCCGGATCGGTGGGATGTTCTCGGGTCCGCGATTTGCATCGTGGGCGCGGCGGTCATCCTGTTTGGGCCGCGCCTCCCCGCCTAGTCATCCTGCCGGTCGGCTGGCGCCCTCGCGAGGATCATTCCCGTCGTCCCTTGAAGTCCAAGCCGCTTGAAGTGCCAGATCAAAGCTAACGTCGCACAACAACTCGCGGCTGCTCGGGGTACCTCGCGATTTGCCGGCGTAGGCCTTTGATGTACTTGCCGGTGTTCTATTCCAGGAAGACTACCGAGTTCTTAAGGGTTGCGCTGATCCCGCACGTCCGCGTTGCGGATTACCAGGACGGCGGCCGAAATACGACGTGCCGGCGATCTCGGTTGTTATTTCTCGGTCAACGCCGAGATGCTTGCGAACGAAAAGCGGGCCGTCGCGAACCGCGCATTCCCGTTAGGTCGCGTCCTCACAGAGACCCGATGGCCCGTTCACGCGAACTGGTGCTCGCCCATCGGAGCCCGGTGATGTCTGGCGAGCGGTCGAAGGCTTGGCGAGGCTGCTGGTTTGGAGGCGGTCGATGTTGGTTGCCGGATCGGCGCCAACCTTAAAACCCTGTTGGACGAAGTCTCACAGCGGGCGATGCTTGAGTCGGCAGTAGTCCGAGGCTTCCAGGACATGATCTCAGACAAGCTGACAGCGGCTCTGCGTGCTCGCTTCGCACCGGAGCACGCCGCGTCAAACTAATATCGAAAGCACAAGCCATGATGGGCGACATGGGATCAATGATGTGGGGAATGGCCTGGTTTGGGTGATTGTCATCATCGTTCTTTTGTTGGCAGTCACGGCGCTCGTGAAATACATATTCTTCAGATGAACGGCCGCGCATTTGGCACATGCAAGAGTATCGGTCCTTCCGGTAGCAGAAGTCGGCTCATCTTCTGATGCGAGACGACGACCTGAACGACGGCGGAGAGTGCGAACCCGAGGATCAGCGGCCAGAGTATTTTCCATCCCATGGCAAGCGCCATTTCCAGTGAGCGTATGACAGCATCGATTATCCGTCGCTCCCGTGCTTCTACTTATCCGAGGATCTTTGAAACCTATACAGGCGAGAGTGCCTCAATGATCCGGCATTCGGCGATGGTGCCGCAACTACACTGGCCGATGATGCTGTCGAGCTCTCTCCGCAATGCTGTCAGGTCAGCGATCTTGCGATCAACGTCGGAAAGGTGCTGACGGGCGATCGCATCCACTGCCCCGCAGGATCGATTTTTCTGGTCTGAAAGGCTCAGGAGCTCACGGACTTCATCGATCGTGAAACCCAGATCCCTGGCCCGGCGGACAAAGCTCAGTCGTCCGACCTGATCGTCGGAATAGACGCGGTAATTGCTGCTTGTGCGCGCCGGCGGCGGTAGGAGGCCGATCCGCTCATAGTAGCGGATCGTCTCGATTTTCGTCTCTGTGAGCTTGCCGAGCTCACCGATCGTCACAAACTCTGGAGCCATGGCCCTTGACCCTGTAGTTGCTACAGGGTCCATGTGGGAGGTTGCGTCGCAAAAGTCGAGGTGGCCATGCTTGCGGAACCGGAAATCGTTGGGGATCCGCTCAAGATGCGCGTCGAGGGCATGGACTGCGGCAGTTGCGCCCTGAAGATCGAGAACGCGTTAAAGCGCCTTCCCGGGGTCAGCGACATCGCTATGACCTACGCTACCGAAACCCTGGTGTTCCGTCTCGACAAAGATCGCACCAAGCGCGCCGTTGTCGAGGATAAGATCCGAGCGCTCGGC
Organism: Hyphomicrobium denitrificans 1NES1; assembly: GCF_000230975.2. Classification (NCBI taxonomy): domain Bacteria; kingdom Pseudomonadati; phylum Pseudomonadota; class Alphaproteobacteria; order Hyphomicrobiales; family Hyphomicrobiaceae; genus Hyphomicrobium; species Hyphomicrobium denitrificans. The sequence continues at coordinate 3,508,814 of NC_021172.1, forward strand.
TTCACGCCACTGCCAGCGGCCGGGACCAGGATGCTTCGCTCGGAGCAAGCGAGCGACGCAGACGATGGTAGGGATCGGCTCTGGTGGCGCACGCGCAAAGGCGTGTTTGTCCTCGGCACGGGGGCACTCCTCGCGATTGCCTATGCAATCTCCATCGCGGTTCCCAGCGCTTCCTATTGGGCTTATCTCGGCGCGGCCATTGTTGGGCTTGTCCCGATCGCGCGCCGGGCGGTCACCGGCGCCTTGTCGGGCACGCCCTTTGGCATCGAGACTTTGATGACCGTTGCAGGGATCGGCGCCGTCTCGATCGGCGCGGCCGAGGAAGCAGCAGTGGTCGTTTTCCTGTTCGCTGTCGGCGAGGTTCTTGAAAGCATCGCCGCAGGCCGGGCTCGGGCTGGCATCAAGGCATTGATGAACTTGGTGCCTCGTACGGCGCTCGTCGAACAGGCAAGCGAGACGCGCGAGATACCTGCCGAAAAGCTCGCTGTCGGCGACATCGCCCTCGTCCGTCCCGGTGATCGCATTCCGTCCGACGGCGAGATCATCGAAGGGAATTCCGACATCGACGAGGCGCCGGTGACTGGAGAATCGGTCCCCATCGCCAAGGCGGCCGGCGATGCCGTGTTTGCTGGCAGCATTAACACCAGCAGCAGCCTTCGCGTCCGTATCTCACGAACGGCCGCTGACAACACGATCGCACGCATCATCCATCTGGTCGAGGAGGCGCAGGGTTCGAAGGCCCCCACCGCGCGGTTCATCGATCGTTTTGCGGCTTATTACACGCCGGCGGCCATGGTGGTCTCGGCTCTCATCATCCTGGCGCCACCGCTACTGTTTGCGGCTGAATGGTCGACCTGGATTTACCGTGGGCTCGCGACGCTGCTCATTGCCTGCCCGTGCGCGCTCGTCATCTCAACGCCGGCAGCAATTGCCTCCGGTCTCGCGGCGGGCGCCCGGCGCGGCCTGCTGATCAAGGGCGGGGCCGCGCTCGAAACTCTCGGAAGGGTCGTGACGGTCGCCTTTGACAAGACCGGCACCCTAACCGTCGGCAGACCGGAAATCACCGACATCGTCGCGGTCGATGGGGAAGAGGCGGAGCTTCTCGCGAAGGCTGCGGCTGTGGAGCGCGGTTCCAGTCATCCGCTCGGGCTCGCCATCATCTCGGCGGCGGAAAAGAAAGGCCTTTCCATCCCACAGGCTTTCGGTGGTAGCACAGCGGTTCCAGGCAAAGCGGTGACGGCACGGCTAAAGAGTGGATTCGTGTCAGTCGGTTCGCCCCGCTATGCCGCAGAGGTGGTCTCGATTCCGGTCACCATCGACAGCCGCATCGATGCTCTAGAGGCCGAGGGCAAGACCGTCGTTGTCGTGCTCGCTTCCAAGCGCATTGCCGGCCTGATTGCGCTGAGGGACGAGCCGCGCCGAGACGCCGCCCAAGCCGTGACCGCGCTCAAGAGGATCGGCGTCCGCGTGCTGATCCTGACCGGCGACAATGAGCGCACAGGAAACGCGATCGCTGATGGACTTGGTCTTGAGGCCAAGACCGAGCTGCTACCTGACGCGAAGCTCGCCGAGATTGCCGCGCTAAAAGAACGCGGTCCGGTCGCCATGATCGGTGACGGTATCAACGACGCGCCGGCGCTCGCAGCCGCGTCCGTCGGTATCGCCATGGGCGGCGGCACCGATGTCGCCTTGGAGACGGCCGACGTGGCGTTGCTCAAGGATCGTGTCGGCGGTGTGGTCGAGCTCATCCGGCTATCGAAGGCGACGCTTTCCAACATTTGGCAGAACATCGCGCTGGCGCTTTGCCTCAAGGGTGTTTTCCTCGCGACTACCCTGTTCGGGGTGACGTCGCTCTGGATGGCGATCCTCGCGGATACGGGTGCGACTGTGCTCGTAACGGCGAACGCGCTGCGGTTGCTGCGCTTTCACTCAGAGGCGTCTGCCGGCTCCTAAGAGAACCTCTGCAACAGCGGGGGCATGTAATGTCGCCATGTGCGACAGCGCCTTCAAAGACCGACCGATTGGTGACGGATCGAATTTTAAAAAGCCGCGCGCGACCATCTCGCGCTCCTTGGACGATCAACGGCAGGCTTCCATATCCGGATGCGATTATGTGCCGCGCGAACGCTAGACGAACTTGTGCGAGATCTGAGAGACCGGACGCGGCCGGAGCTGCTCCTGATGACGTTTTTATATCCGCAGAAGTCACGCGATGATTGAGCGTGATTACGTTTTCATCGCATCCTCATTCAGCGCTAATGCGCACGCCGCCTCAGCTCTTCGAAGATCGGCGGTCACATCTCGAACACCGGCACCGACCGGACGCGTCGCGAAGCGATAAGCGAGCGTGAGCCTCACTCTTGTTCACGGTCAGTCACATCAAGTTTGCGCGAGGCACGACAGATCACGAGATTCTTTTTATCCCATTCGTCGAGCCCTTGTAGGGGGTACAGCACCGACTTTCCCACTTTAACGAAAGGCGGCCCCACGCGCTGAGCACGCCAGTTTCTGAGGGTTCCCACAGAGATCTCGCCGCGGTAGCGTTCCGCTACTTCGTCAGCGGTAAGAAACTTGATATCAGCCATTTTACCTCGTCCCGCTGCCAGGATCGTCGAGTCGGTGTGAAGGATAATTTCGACCTCGAGCGAATGGGTTGAAAGCCGGTTCGGGGCGGCATGATTGACACCGATCCGTGCCTTCCCGTCACGCTAGGGCATGATGAGGAATGCCGTGTGCGCGAACGGGACAAAAGTAATTTCTGATGAGGAGAGGTTCGCCGGGTGGCGCCGGCTAAAAATCGGAGGGTTATTCGTTGTTCATCACTTCCCGGACTCTGTCGTCGGTTACTCTATCGTGTAATGCGACGGGGCTCGGGAGGGCTACGCCTCGCCCACCTCGAGCGCCACGTCCGAACCGCTGCGGCCTCTGTTCGTTTCACCATGAACCGCGTGCGCCGGAACTTGGCCCGCCTAGACATTGTTCTTGATCCGAACTGTTGCACGTCCGATGTGGGGCCGCCCAAGCTTAACCGCACGTGGGAGCCGAAATTGAATGAGACCGTCAATCTCGATCCTGGAACTCTAACGGAACCATCAGCTTCAAAGCCTCCGCGGCGATTGAGATGCGGATCGGCGTCCGGGCCGTGACTTCGCCATCGACCGACACGTATTGCGGTGTGTCCGTCTCCAGCACGGCATCTCGAACGGTGAGTTCGTGCGCGATCGACATGTCGAGCGGCCTGCCCCTCGCCACGCCGAGCCAAGCGCGGACGAGGTTCCACCGATTGGCGGCGGTGACGATCTGAACCAGGACGTCTCGGCTCTCGACATCGGCACGATGGGCGACCAGCACGCCGCCATGATACCGGCCATTGGCTAGGATCACTTGCAGCGCATCGAGCTCCGTCACCCTGCCATCCTCGGTGATACGGCACCGGAACGGGCGATGGGAGGGGAACTTAGCGGCGCCAATGATGCCATAGGCGAGCGCGCCGAGATGACGCTTCAGCCAAGCCGGCGTCGCCCGGGCGACGCTCGCGGAGATGCCGAGTGCCGCCGTGTTCAAGAAATAGTCTTGATTCACTAGAGCGAGGTCGATATCGGCGACCTTTCCCTGAGTGATGGCTTGGACGGCGCCGTCGAGCGACAGCGGCAAGCCGATCGTCCGGGCAAAGCTATTCGCGGTGCCGAGCGGCAGCAGCCCGAGCACGACGTCGCGGTGTGCGAATTCATCGACCACCGAGCTCAGTGTGCCATCGCCGCCGCCGATCACGATTAGCCGATGACCCTCTGCGACGACCTCGTGCACGATCTCCTGCAAGCGCACCGGATCACGCACCGGATAGGATGCATCGAGGGTGAATCCATGCTTGGCGAGCAGATCCCTGGCGCGCCCATAAGCACGAGCACCGTGCCGCGAGTGCGTGTTGACCACCAGCACGGCTCGTCGCTCGCGGCGGATCTGTTCTTCGCGCGATTGCTTACGGGTGGTGGCCATTGAGGTCACGGAAGTTCCTGAGAGGACGTCGGAGCGGGTCGCGAGGCGGTCAGGTTGCGAGCCGCAGGTGGCTGCGGCGGTCCAAGCGCCGCGGTCCAGAGCGGCACGAGCGCAGCGAGGCCCGCGCAGATGGCGACGATGTCTAACGACACCGCAGCGCCATGAAGCGCGTCCCGCAGCGGCGCAAACCAGAGGAGGCCGGCCGCGAAGAGGAAGGCGGCGCCGATCCACATGAGCAGCACGCCGTTTCGCAGGAGGCTGACTGGGTTCCGCACCCCGCCTGCCATTGCCAGGCCGAGCGCGGCGTGGCCGATCATCCAGGTCACGAGCGCCACCGTGCGCGCCCCGGAGAGGCCGAAGCGGTCGAGGCCGATCCAGAAGGAGGCGAAGACGATAGCCGCAAGCGTAACGCCACCCGCGAGCAGCCCCAGGACCATGCCGTGATCGAAGAAACGGGCGTCGGGGTCGCGCGGCGGCCGGCACATGACATCTGGCTCGGCGGGCTGACCGACGAAGGCGAGCGAGGCGCCGAGATCCATGAACAACTCGAGCACGACGATCTGGACCGGCGTGAAGGGCAACGGCAGTCCCAGGATCGCCGCCGCCGCGCTCGCCAGCACAAGGGCGACCTTGACCGCCAGATAGTAACGGATCGCTTTGCGGAAGTTGTCGTAGAGCCTTCTGCCCTCGCGCACGGCTTCGACCAGCGTGGCGAAGCTGTCGTCGGTGAGGACGACCTGCGCCGCCTGCCGTGCAACGTCGCTGCCGACCCGCCCCATCGCGACGCCAACGGCGGCGGCGCGCAAAGCCGGCGCGTCGTTCACGCCGTCGCCGGTGACCATCACGACCTCGCCAGCCTCGGTGAGCGCCGAGACGATGCGCAGCTTGTCCGCCGGCTCCGCTCGCGCCACGATGGCGCCGTCCGCAGTCCGTCGCGCGAGGGTATTGGCGTCGAGCCCCTGCAGCTCGGCGCCAGTAAGTATGTGTGCGTGACGGATGCCCGCCTCGGCGGCAACCGTCAGTGCCGTGCTCGGCTGATCGCCCGTGATGATCGAGACGCTAATGCCCGCACTGCCGAGGGCTGCCATGGCGGCCGGAACCGCGGCGCGGACCGGGTCCCGCAACACGACAAGTCCCTCCAGAACGAGCTCGGTCTCCGAGACGTCGCGCGAGGGCGGTTGGGCAGCGAGCATCCGCGACGCGATCGCGAGGATGCGGCCGCCGCGCCCGCGCTCGGCAGCGGCCCGAAGAAACGTCGCACGCATCGGCTCGTCGAGGGGGCGAACGCCGTCGCCATCGCGCCAAGCCGAGCAGCGCTCAAGCACGGCTTCGGGCGCGCCCTTGATGCCTATCTCGACGCGGCCATCGGCGACCGCCGCGTAGCCGGAGGCAAGGCGACGGGTTTGGTCGAATGGAAAATGTTGCTCGGTGGCCCGCGTGATTCCGTGCCCTTCGGCAGCCGACCTGATGGCCCGGTCGATCGGGTCGATCATGGCGGGCTCGCTCGCCAGCGCGGCGCTGCACAGAACCCGATCGATCGTCTCTGGCGGCGTTGCGCGGTGCCCGGCCAAGGTGACGGCAGGGATTGTGTCGGTGAGCGCCATCCGGTTCTCGGTCAGCGTGCCGGTCTTGTCGGTGCAGACGACAGTTACCGCGCCGAGCGTCTCGGCGGCTACGAGGCGACGGACGATGGCGCCGCGGCGTGCGAGCCTCAGGCTGCCCAGCCCAAGCACGACCACGATCAGCACAGGTAGCTCCTCCGGAATCGTGGCGAAGGCGAGCGATAGGCCCGTGAGGAGCATCTCCTTGGGGGATTGCCCGGCGGCAATGCCGATCAGCGGAATGAGCACACTGACGCCGATCGCCGCCCACAACAGCGTCCGCGCGAGCTCGCCCATGCGCAGCTGCAGCGGCGTCTTCGGCTGCTTCGTCTCCGCGACCAGCCCGGCGATGCGCCCGAGCGTCGAAGCTGCACCGGTGGCGGTGACGACCGCGCGGCCGGCGCCGCGCACGATTGCGGTGCCGGCCAGAAGGGCGACGGACTCCGGATCGCCGGCTCCGCGGGGCACGGGCTCCGATTCGCCGGTAACCAGGGACTCGTCAGCGGCTAAATCCTGGCTCTCGACCAGCCGGGCGTCGGCCGGCACACGCGAGCCGGCGCGAAGCTCGATCAGGTCGCCCGGCACGAGCGCCTCGATCGGGATGTCGGCGAGCGCGCCGTCGCGCCAGACCAGGACCTTTGGCTCGGCAAGGGCTGAGAGCGCGGCGACAGCGCGCCCGGCCCGCCACTCTATGGCCGCCTCCGTCAGCGCGACCAGGCCGATCACGCCGAAGACGATGAGGGCATCGTGCAGCTCGCCGAACACGGCGTAGAGGCTGCCGACGGCGAGGAGCAGGAGCACAAGAGGTTCGCGCAGCGACTCGAGAAGCTCGCTCCACAGGCTTTCCCGATCCCGGGCTGGAATCCGATTAGGTCCGATCTCTGCGAGACGTCGGCCTGCCTCCGCTGTCGTCAGTCCCCTTGCTTCGACAGCAAAATCGGGGTCGATCACGGCTCTTCTCACATTGCCGGATTGGGAAGCAATCGAAGAGCCGGCTGAGGCCGGGGCGTCAGCCGCAGGGTTCCCCGCATGGCTATGGCGACGGCTCCGCATCATCCGCGGCTCCGACGCCCGAGGAGGCGAGCTGCGAGCTCGGTCAAAAGGAGAATGGCCGCCGACACAGCGAGCCACAGCAGCGCCAGGATGGGACCGCCGAAATCCCGAACGAGGTGCAGCGCCCAAGTGATCGGTTCGGCGAGAACAATGGGTGCGCCCAAGTCTTTCCGGAGGCTCATCGACTGCGCCAGCAGCCAATCGCTGGACACAGACCAAAGTCCGTAAATGCCCACGCTCAGCAGCGACCACGCCAGGAGCAGGACGATGCCGCCAATCCAGATCAGAGCGACTGCTCCGGCACTCCGAGATCGGAGATACGCGTCCGTGGTGGCAGGCGCCCACGGTGTTCCGGCCGATACAGGATGGTTGATGACCAAATCACGCTCGCGGCCGGACTCACTCCGGAAGGCGCGGTTGATCCACTCCAGGATGCGGGCGGGGGTTCTCGGGTCATGTGCAAAGCGCTGCAAGAGCGCGAGCAGGGTCAGTCTCATGGCCGTATTCCCGGGTTGGAGGTTGCGATTGCACTCGGCGCGGATCGCAGGGCGGCGGTCGCCGCAGCCTGCCGGTGGCGCTGCCGCTGCCGGCGCAGCAGGAGGATCGCGAGGAACCCGGCCGCCAGCGCCGGGACAAGAAGCGCGCCGAGCATCAGCCAGTCCTGGCTGCTGAGACCGGCCTCGAGTAGGCGGTCGAGACCCATGCCGACGAGTGCTCCCGGTGCGAGCACGACAGGCGCCCAGAGCACGGCCGAGCCGATATTGGCGGCCCAGAATCGGACGGGCGGCAACACCATAATGCCTGCGGCAAGCGGGATGATGGCGCGGACCGACCCGAAGAAACGGCCGATGAAGACGCTCTTGCCGCCATGCCGCTCGAAGAACGCCAGTCCCCTCGCGAGGACGGCGGGGTACCGGCTGAATGGCCACACTCGCCGGATGCGGACGCCGTAGCGGCGGCCGATCCAGTAGGAGATCGCGTCGCCGAGCGCGGCGCCTGGCACGGCGCCGAGCAGCAGCAGCTCGAGCCTACCGCTCGGCACGAGTGCGCCGGCCGCGGTAAGGATCATGCTCCCGGGCACGATCAGGCTGACGAACGCGAAGGACTCGGCGAACGCCACGACGAAGGCGAGGAGGAAAGCCCAGTTTTCGAATCGCACGATCAAGTCGAGCGTGTGCTGGGCGCTCATGGCGTGCCCCTCGACGCGTGCAGCCGAACCCACTCCGCAAGACCGAAGCCGACCAACAGCCAGAAACCGCCGACCATGAAGCCGCTCAGGACGTCCGTGGTGTAGTGGACGGAGAGAAAGATGCGGCTGAAACCGATGAGCAAGATCAGCACGCTCGTCCAATATACGACCTCGAAGCGCCCCCGCGGCTCCGGCAGCGCGCGGGCGAGCGCATAGGCGAGAAAGCCGAAGACGGCCATGGCACCGGTCGCATGGCCGCTGGGGAAGGAGGGCGACGCGGCCGAGACGGCGTCGATGAACATCGGCCGATGTCGGTCGATCGCATATTTGCCGGCCCAGGTGGTCGCCTCCGCGCCGAGGAAAACGACCCAGAGCGGCAGGGTGGCGCCGCGCCGTCCGCCGGCCCACAGAAAGGCGGTCGCCGTCACCGCCACCGCGGTCAGGGTCGGGCCGGCGCCCAACGCGGTGATCCAGAGAAAGCCCTTGACCAGCAGAGGCTCGGTCCGCCACGACGTGAAGAAGGCGTTGATCGCCTGATCGAAGCGCAGCACCCCGCCGGCCTCGAGCACCTCCTCGATCAGCCCGCCGAGGAGGGCGGCGATGTAGATCGCACCGACGACCAGGAGTGTGAGCGGCAGCCCCGTGAAGAGATGCGGATCGAGGCGCACCGCAAGGACGGCATAGAACCGGGGATGCCGCAGCTTCAGCCAGGCGCGGACCGGTCGCACTCGCGCCCAGGCGCGTGACGTGCGGATGCGGGGCGCCCAGCCCGATGCTTTCAGCGTGAGGTGGCGGACGCCCCGCCAGCATAGCGCATCCAGCAAGAGGACCGAGGCAACGAGACCGATGACAAGCGCGGTCGTTGAAAACGTCAACGGGGCGCCTCGTCCCGGTCGGGTGCGTTCTCGGCCTGCGCCTCGAAGACCTGTTTCGAGAACGCTTCGAGCAGGGTTTCGCAGCGGTCGAGGCGGGTTTGCGCCTCCGCGCCGAGCGGGGCGTGGTAGAAGTCGAGCGCGGCAATCTTGGCGTGCCACGCCTTTAGCTTCTTCAGGTCCTCGTCATTCTCCTCGAGCTCGGCGTAAGTGAGCTTGCCAGCCGCCGCCTCCCGGGCGATCTCTCCCTCGAAGCCGTCGCAGCGCTCGATGAGCTCGCGGTACTCGGCGTCGCGGTCGGCTCGGAAGCGTTCGACCACCCGGACGCGCTGGGCGGCATCGAGGGGCGTCGCCTCAAGCAGCACCGCCTCGCCTCCCATCTCGGCGATCTCGTGCTCCAAGATCTTAAGCTGCCGAAGATGGTCGGCGGTGCGCGGCAGAAGGCAGAGCCCATTCAGCAGGTATACCGCTCCGAGGCTTTTCAGCTTGCGCCACAGTGCCATCCGGCGCCGCGCTGGCTCCGGCGGGACCTTGTAGGTAAGCAGCAGCCAATCATCGCGCTCGATCATGAACGTGATTTATGTCACGGCCGCTACAAATCAAGTGTCGCGATAGCGAATTCCTGCTTATCCCGCTCCCAAGAGCGGATATGATCCGGATCACGGCCTTACCCAACCGCGGCCAATCAGCTTGGCGAACAGAAATCGATAGAGAGGCTCGGCCAGTTTCGGCGTGACGAGCTGCGTGAAGAGGGTCCGGAGAGGCAGCAATAAGACGACGCAGACGGTCGCCACGGACACCGCCCCCACCATGTCGAAAGGGAAGTGGACACCGACGAAAACCCGCGCCCAGGCGACGACCAACGATAGGAAGAGGAGGAAAAGCCCGGCAATGCGCAACCGCGTCTCCAGCGCGAGACTCAGCCCCACGGCCCACAAGAAGGTGACGTGATCGCTCGGGAACGAACTGTCGGCGGCGTGCTTCAGCAAGGTGTGCCCGATCGGCACCATCATCGGACGAGGGTGGAACCAAAACAGCGCAATGATCTGGTTGACGAACAGAGCCAGCTCGCCCGCGCAAAACGCGGCGAGCAGACCGCTGCGCCACTCTCTTTTCCCCCAGAGCCATAGAGCGGCGAGAAGGAGCGGCACCCCGTAGATGATGTCATCCGCAAGGAACGAGGCTAGGGCAACGAGCCACGGATTGGGATGCCCCGAGGCATTGATCGCCAGAAACAGCGTGTCGTTCAACCGTTCCATTTCTTTCTCTGCTTCAGTTGGACCCGAGCATTCGTTCAGGGCCGAGACTACTTGACCCGCGGCGGCCGCAATGGGCCGGGGAGCGCACGTTCGGCCTCGTCCTCGAGTTGCGCTTCGTGCCGGCGCAGGAGAACAAGCGAGACGAGGATGACGATGGCGGCGATCACGCCGACCGCGATCCCGATCGGCTTGGCCAAGTGCTCTACCGTCTGGCCGAGATAATAGGCGCCCACCCCGTAGAGCGTCGCCCACAGGATGCCACCGCCGGCATTGAATACCAGGAAGCGCGGCCAGTTCATGCGGTTGGCGCCAGCGAGAAACGCGGCAAGAGCGCGGAGCACGGCAACGAAACGGCCGAAGAAGACGACCTTGCCCCCGTGGCGCTGGAAGAGGTATTGGCCGAGTTTGATCCGTCGCTCATTGAGCCGGACATAGCGTCCGTATCGCAGCAGCAGTCGATAGCCCACCTCGCGCCCCACCCAGAAGCCGATATTGTCGCCCAGGATGGCGCCTGCCGCAGCAGCGGCAATCACGAACCAGATGTTCAGATGATGGGTCGTGCCGGCGTAGAGGGACGCAGCGATCAGCGTCGTCTCGCCGGGAACGGGAATGCCCATACTCTCGAGACCGACGATCCCGATAACAACCCAGTAGCCATAGGTCGAGATGAGATGGGGGAGCTCACCATGCGACAAGAAGGACAAGGGAGCGACCTCCGTCGGTAGTGACGCGTGGCCATGTCATTTCCCGAACCGCCGCTTGCGGCGCTGATAATCTCTGACGGCGCGCAGGAAATCGATCTTCCGCAAAGCGGGCCAAGGGACATCGCAGAAATAGAATTCGCTGTAAGCGCTCTGCCACAGCAGAAAGCCGGACAGCCGGATTTCGCCGCTCGTCCGAATGATCAGGTCCGGATCCGGCTCTCCTGCCATATAGAGGTGACGCCCGATCGCCGTTGTCGTGACTTCTTTGATGGCATCGGGCAACGTCACTTTCCGCTGGATCAACTCCACCAGCAAAGCGCGGACGGAATCAACGATCTCTTGCCGACCGCCATACGCGACGGCAATAGTTAGGATCATGCCGTCGTATTTAGCTGTGGACTGCCGAGCTGCACGGATCGCCGTGATGACGGAACCGGGCAACAATTCGAGCTTGCCGATCGCCTGAACCTGAACGCGTCGGCAGTGAATCTGTGGATCGTGTGCGAGAGCCCAGAGTTTTGCCTCGATGGCTGCCAAAATGCCTGCTACCTGGTCGACCGGGCGTTCCAGATTGTCCGTGGAGCAGACCCAAAGTGTAACGGCAGGAATCGCCAGTTCGCCACACCAATCAAGAACAGCGTCTAGCTTGCGGGCGCCCATGGCGTAGATTTCGTGCGGGTCGAGAATGCCATGGCGTTCGCCATACCGCCGATTTCCATCAAGGATGATCCCGATGTGGCGCGGAAGGGGCTGGTTCTGTACTTCGCCGAGGAGCCTGTGCTCATAGAAGCGATATAAGACGCGGAGCGGCGAACGTCTTGGGCCGACGCTGAAATGGTCGTTTACGTTTCCAGATGCCGGAAAGGCTGCGCGGCGAGTTGTGAGTCGAGCCTTACCCGTCTCGCTTCGGCCAGTGAAATTGAGGCCGTGGGTCATCTTCCAGCGGCTAAGGCCTGCGTTGAGGTGAGCTAGCCTAGGCATTGATGGGCACCTCAGTCATCCCGTGTACTTGCTGTCGCAAGCTGGTTCTCATGGAATTCGTCCGTGACGGGTGCAAACCTTCCGTAGCGCAAAGCTAGGGTCGGCAACACGAGCAGATTCAGCACCATCGAGGTCAACAGGCCGCCAAGGATGACGATGGCCATCGGACCCTCGATCTCCCGCCCTGGTGCTCCGCTGCCAAACGCCAATGGCAAAAGCCCAAGCCCGGTTACGAGTGTAGTCATCAGAATCGGCGTCAACCGGTCACCCGCGCCTTTGATGGCTGTTTGCAGTTCCCAAGTCATACCTTCGGTCTCGACCAAATGCTCGTAGTGGGAGATGATCAGAATTGAGTTGCGTACCGTGATGCCGAACACGGTCACGAAACCGATCATCGAACCGAGCGTCAGCAGGCCTCCCGTGCCGAACACCGCCAGGACGCCGCCGACCAAGGCGAACGGCAAATTGATCAGAACGAGTACAAGATTGCGCCAGCCCCGGGTAACGATGGACAACAGGATCACAATACCAATGCCGATTATGATGGAATTCAGGATCAGCTTGTTCTGCGCTTCGGTTTGGGCCTGGGCACTGCCGGCAAACTGGATGTAGGTGCCGGCCGGCAGCTTGACCTGCGCTCCAATCCACGCACGAGCTGCCTGCACGACTGCCGCGGTTGATCCGCCGGCGATGTTGAAGGTCACGCTTGCCATGCGCTGCCCGCCTTGATGCATGATCTGATAGCGGCCGCTGTCCTCGTAGATATCGGCGACTTGTTTGAGTGGGACGAGCGTGCCGTCAGGGGTCCGAAGCGGGAGATGGCCTATATCGCTGACGCTGTTGCGATCCTTGGGATCGAGGATCAGCATTACGTTGAAGACCTGATCGCCTTGGTACGTTTGTCCAACGGTGTCGCCGGCATAGGCGGCGCGCACCGTATCGAGGACATCGACAGGATCGAAACCCCAGCGGACGAGCGCGGCCTTGCGTAACCTGATCGTCAACTGCGGAAGGCCAGGCGGCGATTGCACCGTGACTTCCGTGACCCCAGCCACTCCGTTGAGCGCGCGTGCGACCTCTTGTGCTTTTTGATCGATGACATCGAGATTGTTGCCGAAGATATTCACCGCCACCGCAGCGGTGTAGCCGGACAGGGTTTCTTCGATCCGTTCGCTCAAAAAGGTCTTGACTGAAAAATTCACCCCGACGAAGCGGGCAAGCGCATGGCGAATATCCGCTTGCGCGTTCTCCTGCTCGTCCCCTGAGAGGCCAGGTTTGAGATCCACCTCGAATTCGCTGTAGTGCGTTCCGTACACATCGCCGGCAAGCTCCGCACGCCCCACCCGTTGCGCTACGGACCGTACCGTCGGGATCTTCCGAAGCGCCTCCGCTACGCGCCCCCCGATAGCCAAAGATCGTTCGATAGACGTGCCCGGCACCGCCGACATGTGGATGATGAAATGACCTTCCTTCAATTCCGGGATGAAGCTAGCGCCGAACAGCGGCAAGGTCGCACAGCCAATGATCGTGAAAGCTGCCGCCAAGGCGATAACCGTGCGCGGCCGGTTCGAAATGCGCAACAGGAGCGCCTCGTAACGCGCACGGGACCAGCGAACGATTGGAGGCTCATCCGCTTTCGCACGCCGCGCCAGCAAGGCCATGCTAAGTGCCGGAACGACAGTCAAGGCGACGGCAAGGGAAGCCAAAACCGCCAAGCTGTAGGAGATCCCGAGCGGCGCAAACAGCGCACCGGAAATGCCCGGCAGCAGAAGGATTGGCACAAACACCAGGAGCACCGCGAAGGTCGCGTAGACGACGGGCCCCCGGACTTCGAAAGTGGCGTCGAGAACGACACGAGCTGCGGGCCGTGGATCGGAAAGCTGCCGGTTTTCACGCAAGCGCCGGACGATGTTCTCGACCCCGATCACGGCGTCGTCCACTACCACGCCCACGGCGATCGCGAGGCCGCCCAGCGTCATCGTATTGAGTGTGCCGCCGAGCCTTTCGAGGACGATAATGCCGGCGAGCAACGAAAGCGGTATGGCAGCAACGGCAATTGTTGCCGTACGCAAATCGAAGAGGAAGAGAGTGAGGACGATGACAACGAGGGCGCCCCCGATATACATTGAGCTGCGGATGTTGCTCATTGCCGTGTTGATAAAATTTGCCGGGCGGAAGAGATTCGCGTGAAGTTCGATCTCTTGTGCTTTGAGGTCGGGTGCTAGTTCCGCGAGCGCCGCTTCGACCCCGCGCGTAACTTCCACGGTATTTGATCCGTATTGCGCTTCGACGTTCATCACGATACCGGGCTTACCGTCGATTGCCGCGGCGCCGATCGGCGGCTCGGGAGCCTCCACCACCTTTGCGACGTCGCCAAGCGTTACCCTAGCCGCACCTTGGGCAAGCAAAACGGTGCGCGCGAGCTGATCGGGCGTCAGCGATTGTCCTTCGCTCTGAAAGACGATTCGTTGATTGGGCGTATCGATGAACCCGGCGCCGCGCACGCCCGTAGCCTTTTGGGCTGCGGTGAGGACGTCATTGAGCCCGAGTTGGTAGCGCGCGAGTTGGTCGGGTCGGACTTGGATTTGGAGAGAGCGCGTGTCGCTGCCAAAGACTGAAACGTTAGCGACACCCGGCACCGCAAGTAGTCGTCGGCGGATCGTCCATTCTGCCACCGTTTTCAGATCCATCAGTGACCGAGTGTCGGAGGTCAGGCCCGCTACCAGCACGACCCCCGTGGACGATGTAAGGGGCGTCATAATCGGGGCCCTTGTCCCTCCCGGGAGTTGCTGCGCTGCGACGGCGAGGCGTTCCGCGACGACCTGCCGATCTAAATAGATATTGCTCCCGGCATCGAAGAAGACTTTCACGACGGAGAGCCCTTGGATGGAGGTCGATAGCAGTTTCTGGATACCTGGTACGCCGTTGATCTGAGTTTCGATCGGAGTGGTGACCAGCATCTCGACCTGCTCCGGCGTCAGGCCCGGCGCTTCGGTCTGGATACTGACCTGGGGCGGAGCGAATTCCGGAAAGACGTCGTATTTGGCGCCGAGCAGGCTGAAGATCCCATAGCCGAGCAGTAGGCACCCGAGAGCGATAACCACGCCCGGAAAGCGGATGGAGAAGGCGATGATTGCCGCTTGCAGGCCCGAAGGGCGGGTGCCGTGGGACGAGACCATTCCTAGTCCCCCCCGCCCTGGATCTGCGAGCTGAATTCCTGCGACAGCAGCACTTGCGCGCCGCTCACGACAAGGGATTCGTTCTTCGGAAGAGGCGGCTCGGCACCATCCACATCTGATGTGGGCAGTTCAGACCGCTGCGGGTTCGCGAGCGCGGGCACGACATAGCCGCCGCCGGGCTGCGGCTCCGTCGTGGGAATTTCGCGACGGATAAACGTGTTGGTCGCTACCTGAAGATAGACCCATGCGCGGCCCTGCAGCCAAACCACCGCGCTGGCCGGAATGGCGATGCCTGACGTTGACTGTCCAACGGGAAGTTGGGCGGTCACGTTCATGCCGGGCAATGCGCCGCTCGCGGCATCGGCGGTGTAGAAGAAGCTGATACCCTGAATTTTTGGATCGGTACGGGTAGCCGGAGAGACGAACTCGATCCTAACACGTTGTCCCGTGGTGGTTTCGATCGACGCTGTCTGCGGCGCCCGCCCGAGCGAGACCCCCACCGGCAGCGTGATCTGAATCAGCACTTCTTCG
Organism: Hyphomicrobium denitrificans 1NES1; assembly: GCF_000230975.2. NCBI lineage: Bacteria > Pseudomonadati > Pseudomonadota > Alphaproteobacteria > Hyphomicrobiales > Hyphomicrobiaceae > Hyphomicrobium > Hyphomicrobium denitrificans. The sequence goes on from NC_021172.1 coordinate 3,524,179, forward strand.
CGTTGAATGAGGCCCCTAGCTAAGGGTGTGCCATCCGCAAGCGAGCGGCCAAGCACCTGACCCCAAGCTTGGTATGCGCTCGCTGTGGCGTTTTGCGTTTGTACTTCTGCGGCCTTTACGCTTGCTTCGTCGGACCGGTAGGTTGCCTCGGCCGCTTGGAATTGGGCTGTCGAGACGTTTTGGTTTTTGTGGAGGACCTGTGTTCGCTGAAATGCCGCCTGTGAAGCAGCAAGCTTGGCTTCAGCTATGGCGAGCTGAGACTTGGCATTGGCAATCGTGTTGCCGAGGTCGGTAAAAGTCTGGAGATCAAGCACACTGCCGTAGGCCTGCACCTGCTGCTGATAGGGCGCAGTGTTCGGCCGCTTCACCTGGAGGTCGGCCTGCTTCTGCAAATTGGGGTCAAGCGTGATCGTGGGCAGCCCGGTATTCGCGCGCGAAACCTGGACGGCGGCCTTGACCGGCTGCTCACGCTGCGCTTCCGCTGCCGCTCCGTCGCGACCTTTGATAAAACCCCAGACGAGGAGCCCGCTCAGACCGGCGGTCGAGATTCCTAAGATAAGAATCCAGAACAGCGGCCTCGCCCCGGAAGCGGGGTATCTACTCATGAAGAGGTCTCCGAATGGGAAAGGCGCGGATCGTGCCGGGGCACCACGGGCCAATGGCCGGGATCGAATAACGGTTGCTGGAGTGCATCCTCCAGGGCGCCGATGGCCTGCCGCTGCTGCACCACCGCGTCGAATCGCGATAGCGCGGTCGCAGCGACTCCAAGCTTCGCTGTCACCAGCGCTACCCGATCGACCTGACCGGCACGGAACTGGCTTTCGATTTCATGGACGCGGCGCTCGTCCTGGGACATCAGCGTATCGCCGGTTCTGAGGCTTCGGGTCGCGGTCCGGTAAGCCGCCGCCGCTTGGTCGATCGCGCCTATGATCTCCGCCTGAAGAGCAGTGAAGGTTGCGGCTGCCTGTCGTCGGCTGGCGAGCGCCTGGGCAATCGGTCCTTGATTCTGGTTGAAGATCGGAAGCGAGTCCGCGCCAAGGCCGAGTACGTACTTGTTGACGCCAAAGTCATAGTTGTAGCCGGGGCTCAAGGTGATGTTCGGGTATTGGTTTGCGATCTGAAGCTGCAGCGCCGACTGGGTAGCCTCATACTCTTGGAGGCTGGCTTGCACGTCAGAGCGTTGCGTGAGCGCCTCCTGGCGGAGTGTGCTTGTGTCGGGATTCGGAGGAATCGGCGGCGGGTGGTCGAGGGCGCCAAGCGACAGGCCGACACCATCGAGTGCGCGCACCGGAATGCCCAGAGCGGTCGCGAGTTGGGTACGAGCGGCAGCCTGTGCCTGCTCGACGTTGCTGAGAGCGAAGGTGATCTGCGCCCGGGCGACTCGCACGATCATGACGTCCACAGAAGATGCCTCGCCCATGGTAAGCCGCTGTTCGAGAAGTCGGACTAGCTGGTTCTGGAGGTCCAATTGACGATGGGTCAAGACCAGCCGCTGCTGAGCCGCCCAGAGATTCAGAAGAGCGGTACGCACGCGAGCGCGCACTTGCCAGCCGGCTAGGGCGAGATCCCAGCGCGCTGAGCTGAGAAGGTGCTGGGCTTGTGCGGTGCGGTCCTCGCGCTTACCGAAGGTCTCGAGGAGGAAGTCGATCGTGGGGCCGATCGTGATCGCCGCGACCCCCGCCGGTGGTGCCGCCGCGGCGATGGCAGCTTGGCCGAAAACATTGGTGAGGCTGAACGTCGGGTTCGGGCGCTGGCGAGCGGTGATCACGCCCGCCTCAGCACCCACTAGCTTGGCATGCGCGATCGCGATATCGGGGTGGTAGTAGATTGCGGCCAGGGTAAGCGTTGAAAGATTCCAGGTCGGGGGCCGGTCTACCTTCCCATTGTCGCCAAGCTCTGCGGTGATGAATTGCTGGAGGCGCTGATCGTTCAGGGTACGGCTATCGAGCGAGGCTGCATTTTCAATCGGAGAGATCGGCTCCGAGTGATAGCTTGCGCAGCCGACGAGAAGCGCTGTGGCGCTACAAATGGATAGGATCTGGCGCGGTAATAGCAATACAAGCCCCCGCGGGCCCGACCCGCGCTTAATTACGGAGCTATGGAAGCTAGAAAGCCCAACTGAAGAATCGGTGACGCAGAGATGACGGAAACGTCACCTTGGGACAGATTCGCCTCGGGCGGGCGCATTGAAACGGATTGCCGCAAAAATGCGGAGTCCGAGGCAGACCGTTCTGACAGCCTCCGCTGTTTTGCTAACGTTGTGCGCTCGTTAGATTTTGATTTCGGGCGCCAGACCACGGCGTCTGTCTCGGTTAGAAGTGCTCAGCCAGAGAGCACGGCAGATTTTTCCGCTATACTCGGAAATCTCAACGAGACGCAGGTCCCCTCGCCGGGTTTGCTGTCGAGAACGACGCAACCGCCGTGCCATTCGACGATGCTCTTTACAACTGCAAGCCCTAATCCGACGTTCTGGCGAGAACCGGTCCGGGCGCGGTCGACCCGATAGAACCGGTCAAGTACGTACGGAAGATGCTCCGGCGCAATCCCGCAGCCGCTATCGATTACGCTCATCTTTAGCATCGGACCGTCCTCGCAAGCTACGACGCGAATCATACCCCCTGCTGGCGTATGGGCGATTGCGTTTGAGACGAGGTTGCCGACCGCCTGCTGAAATAACGACCGGTCGAGCGGCGCGCAAAGATCGGACGGCGCCGATATGGTCAGATCTAACCCGGCGTCGGAAGCTGCGGCTTCGTAGAACTCTTGAACCCTAGTCAATTCTTCGCGGATATCGATGCGCTCTAGTCGGAGCACTTCCGGCGTTTTGTCGGCTCTGGCGAGAAAGAGCAGGCTTTGAATGACGCGCGAGATCCGCCCGCATTCCTCCAAGCACGAGCCAAGGGTGTCGCGGTAGTCCTCGCTTGATCGCGATTTACTCAGGGCAACCTCAATCTCGCCGCGCAGATTATGGATAGGCGTGCGGAGCTCATGCGCTACATCATCGGAAAATTGCGATATGCGCGCGAACGAATCCTGGAGCCGATCGAGCATGGTATTGAACGTCTTTGCAAGCCCCGCCAATTCCGCTGGTAGTTCCGGCGTCTCGATGCGTTCGTGGAGCGTGGCCGACCGGATCCTCTCTGCGGTGCCGCTGATGCTTTCGATCGGCCGCATCCCGCTCCTGGCGATGGCATATCCCACTAGCGAACAAAGTATCACAGACACGCTCAGCACGATCCAAATCTGTTCGCGATAATGTGCGAGGAGATCCTCGTCATTGTGGCGATCCATGGCGATCTGGAGGTATCGTGCTGGCACCCCTTCGCCGCCGGCACGCGCCGTCACGGTCTGAAGCAGCTTGCCGGAGCGCGACACGGCTTCGTGGTTTACCGTGCGCTGCGAACCTAGGCTCGCGAGGTCCGCTGCGGTGGGCGGAGGCAGTTCCTCCGGCATCCCCGGCGTTTCGACGATCGTTCGTGCATTCCCATCTAGAAGTCGAATATAAATCTCCGGCCGCCGTTCCGACGACCATACAGGCTCAACTTCGTGCCGGCCCGAAGGCAGGCCGGACGCGGAAGATCGCAACATGAGCTGCGCATTGTTCAAATTGTCCTGAAGGGCGCCATCATCCTCTTTCTGGAGATTGGTCGCGAGCACCCAGTATAGAAACCCGGTAGCTGCGAAAATAAGCATGAAGGTCGAGAGCGCATACCAAGTCGTCATACGAAACGCGATAGATGGCGGCCGACGTCCCGGGGATATCGTATGGAAAGTCATTTAGGCTCGCTTTTCGAGTACATAGCCGATGCCGCGGACCGTATGGATCAACTTGCTTCCGTAGGGATCATCAACCTTTGAGCGGAGACGGCGCATATGAACATCGACGACATTGGAGTCGCAATCAAAATTGATATCCCATACCTGTTCGGCGATCAGCGACCGAGACAGTGCATCGCCTGCGCGTCGCATTAAGAGCGACAGCATCAGGAACTCCTTTGGTGTCAGCTCCAGAGAGCGGCCAGCGCGCGTTGCGCGATGCCGATGGAGATCAATCTCGAGGTCAGCGACCTTTAGAATGGGCGCCTTCCGAGCAACGGCGCCGCGCCGGAGAATGCTGCGTATGCGCGCAAGGAGCTCCGAGAAGGCAAAGGGCTTGACAAGGTAGTCGTCGGCGCCGAGTTCCAGTCCCTTGACGCGGTCGTGAACCGCGTCCCGGGCGGTCAAGAACAGCACCGGCGTTTGCACGCTACGGCGGCGCAGGTCCGCCATGATGGTCCATCCGTCGCGGCCTGGAAGCATGACATCAAGAATAATCACGTCGTATTGGCCGGTATATGCAAGGTGACTGCCGTCCTCGCCGTTCTCCACCACGTCGGCGACAAATCCATTCTCTTCCAATCCCTTTTTCAAGGTGGACGCGGTCTTCACCTCGTCCTCGATAACGAGAATCTTCATAACCGCCTCGACCGCAGTTTGAGTAAAGCCTGCCGCAGTGACGCCGTTTAGGGCCAGCTTTGGCAAGAGGCTGTCCGGGCGAACCGTGATTGGATCTCACGAGGGGCGCACTCGGGCTCGAACTTCTGATTGTAGCATCGGATGTGCTCCTCGCCATCATTGCGGTGAGCGCGAAGATGACGGCTTCGTCATTTGGTCGTCACCCTTTCGTCAGGCTGGTCGGCAACGCTGCTGGAAGCAATCAACGGTTGAGTTGAGGCGCGGCGATGCATCGCGTCTTCCAAACCTTTGTCGAGCGGCTTGTGGACAGTGTCGATGCTCCGGCGCTTTGCGCTGCGATGGCGGAGGCAGCGATTGCGCTCGATGTCCCCACATTCGCGTATCTAACGGCTCCGCGCCGGCCCGATGCTGAGCCGGGCCTGATTTCGAGCTATCCGCCCGAGTGGACGAGCCACTATCTCCAGAGTCGGTACGACTGGATTGATCCGGTCGTATCATATGCGCGCAATCATCTGGAGCCATTCGAATGGGGACCAGATGTCGGCCCGATACGGTTATCAAAACAGCAACAACAGTTTTTCGACGAGGCGAGCGAATTCGGCATTCGATACGGATTTACGATTCCGATCCACAATGGTCGTGGCACAGTCGCGGTTGTGAGTTTTGCCACGGAGCTGCGCCAGCCTGCGTTCTGCCGTTCTGTCGCGGAGCATGCACGGGTATTGCAGCTCATGGCGATGTACTTTCATGCGCAGGCGCGTAGGAAGCTTAACGGCGATCGGATCGTGGATGGCGTGCTCTTGTCACCGCGAGAATTTGAATGTCTCGAGTGGGCTGCACGCGGCAAGAGCGCGTGGGAAATGGCGCGCATTCTCGGCGTTTCTCGCCGGACAGCGGCCTTTCACCTCGACAATGCGAAGTCCAAATTGAGCGTCCGGACGATTTGTCAGGCCGTCGCCAAGTTGGCTGCCTCTAAGCCGGCGACCCGATAAGTTTCGCCTCCGCCCCTGTGCAACTGCACAGGATGAGAATACCCCAGCCGATCGCCTTCTATTGCGCAGGCCCAAACCTGCCAGGAGGCGAATATGCTCCAACTCATCACCCCCGACCGCTATGGCGAGTTTATCGACGACCTCGCCGAAATGCACCGGCTTCGCTACCGGATCTTCAAGGAACGGCTTGGCTGGGACGTTCAGACCAGCGGCGACATGGAAATCGACGAATTCGACGCGTGCCGACCTGTCTATCTTCTGCAGAGGGACGAGGACGGTCGTGTTCAGGGCTCTGTACGTTTGTTACCAACGAGCGGCCCTACCATGGTTCGCGACACGTTCCCGGCGCTACTGGACGGAGAGGCTGCGCCATCATCCGATGCCATCTGGGAAAGCAGCCGCTTCGGTGTGGATCTCGGTACCAGACAGGCCAAGACGGCTGGCAGCATCGCACGAGCGACTTATGAACTCTTCGCCGGCATGATCGAGTTTGGCTTGATGCGTCATCTCTCCGATATCGTCACCGTGACGGACGCCAGAATGGAGCGCATTCTCTGCCGCGCTCACTGGCCTTTGCGGCGTCTAGGTTCGCCGCGACCGATCGGGAGAACGCTCGCGGTCGCCGGCTACCTCGAAGTGTCATGGGACCAGCTTAGGTGCGTCCAGGAAGCCGGTGGTCTCCGAGGAGTCAGTGATCAACTCGGCGCGAAGCTCGATTTCGCGATGTCTGAGAGCATGATTGTGCGGTCGACAGCGTCATCTCTTGATCCTGCCTCGGTTGCCGATAGTCGCGAACAACGCGTCGAGTAGTTGCCGCAAAGCGGTTTCCGCCATGGAGATCCGTGATCTCATGTATCTTGAGGCTTCGGCAGCCGCCGGCAACTTTACGCATGCGGCTGAGTCTCTCGGAGTTAATGCGTCGACTATTAGCCGCCATATGGGACGACTGGAGGACGAACTCGGGCTCGCGCTGTTCGAACGCGGGCACGCTGGGGTTCGGCTGACGACCGGCGGCAAGGCAGTGCTGCCACACATCCATCGGGCCTTGGCCGAACTCGACGCCATCCGTCATGCCGGCAACCAAAACGGCAACGGCGTGTTGGGCGAAGTCCGCCTCGCGGTAAGAATGCCGCCCGTCGGGGAGCCGTTACGAGGCCTGCTGTACGGATGGCGAGAAAGGCATCCACAAATCTTGCTCACGATTGCGGAGATGAATGAGTGGGAGATCCAAAGAGCCGTGCGGGAGCGCCGCATCGATGTTGCTCTGATGACGAGCCACACGTTGTGGCCCGAAGCAGCAACCACGCCGCTCTATCGCGAGCGTCTTGTCGCAGCGATGCCGGGCGAACATCCACTGTCGGTGCGACGGACGCTCGATTGGAAGAGCTTGCGCAACGAAACCTTCCTCGTTCAGGGCTGGGACGATAGTCAGTCGGCCCGCGAATTTTACGCCTCGTTCATGGGTAGCGGTGTCAGATTTCAATCTCACGCCGGCAGCAAGCAGTGCGTGTTCGCGCTGGTGGCGGCGTGGTTCGGGATCACCCTCGCCACGACGAGTCAAGCGGAGGTCGCCTTTCCGGGTGTTGTCTATCGACGAATTCACGAGGAAAACGCCTGGGTGCAGGTCGAGCTGGTGTGGTGCCCGGAGGCCGAAGATCCGGCCGTCGGACGGTTTGTCGCCTTCATGCGCGATGAGGCGCGCTCACGTCAGCTTTTCTGAGCCCGATTTTCAGAGTGTGGTCGCTGCGCCACAGCTTCCGCGCGGCGCAGTTTGGCGAAGGCGCGGTCGGTCGCCATGAACCGCAACAGCATGGGACCGATCAGCTTAGCCGGCTCCACGGCTCCCTGGTCGGTTTCGCGGCCAAGCGCATTGCCATAGGCGACGAGGTCGCGATGAACAACGGCCGGCAATTCGATCGTGAGCTTGACCGGCTTGTCATCGGGGATCGTTCCAAGCTTCAGCTTTGCCATGTTACTTCCTCATACGCGGTAGGGTTCGAGAACGAGATCGTGCGTGACCATCACGCGCACGGGAAAGCCCGGGCGGATAGTGATCGTCGGCTGAATGTTGAGAGAGCGCCCGACGACTTGTTCGCCGACCCGACTGAAGCTCTGCGAGGCGCCCTGTCGGATCGCCTGCGCCAGATTGTTCTCGCTGTTGCTCGTGCCCGCTTCGGAGCCCACGCTCAAGAGCGTGGAGAGGATCGCCGCCTTGAACAGCATGCCCCAATGGTTGTCGACCTCGTCCTCGAGGCCGGCGTAGCCTTCGGTGTCGGCGCCCGGCTGACGTTCCAGGACGATTGAGTGGCCGTTTGGCATGATCAGGCGATTCCAGACGAGCAGCGCGCGCGTCTGCCCAAAGGCGATCTGCGCATCGTACTGCCCGACCAGGCGCGCGCCTTGCGGGATCAGAAGGATCTTTCCCGTCAAGCTGTCATAGACGTTTTCCGTCACCTGAGCGGTAACCTGACCGGGAAGGTCGGAGCGCAGGCCGGTGATCAGGGCAGCGGGGATCACTGCGCCCGCTTGCAGAATGTATTTGCTGGCGGCGGGCTGGACGCGATCTGAACTCGTGGTGCGTCGGTCGACGGCGCCGTTGAGAAACGCGAGCTTGTGATCCTGCGAGGTCAGGTCGCTTGTACCGGCGGCCGCGACGGTAGGCGTCGCGCCGGACGGAGTTGCTGCCGATGCTGTTTGCGCAGTTTGCTGGACATTCGTCGTCGTGAAGAGACGGCTCGTGCGCGCGGCCTCTTGCTCTTGCGCGATCCGCTGCTGTTCGGGATCGGTGCCGGTCGGCATGCCAGAGGTTGCGGCTCCGCTCTTGAGGATCGGCCGGCCGAGATCGCCGGGAAGCGGCGGCCCGAGCTGCGGCGCGGGCTTGGGTAGCCCCGTGTAATCCCGGGGAAGATTGGCCAGGCCATCAGGCGTGTTGCGATTGTTGGTGTTGTAGAGCTCGGAGCCCGTGGTCTGATGCTGGGGTTTGAGCGCTAAGAAAAAGGCGCCGCCGATGCCGAGCGCCGCGGCCGTGCCCAGGCCGAGAAGCACTTTTCGCGACAGGCGAGTGACCGGCGGCCGGCTCGACCGCAGCCGCATCTCCTCGGCTGGGCGACTGCCTCCGCTCGGCTCGCCTACTTGACGGGGGTCATCCGTCACGACTGCGGCCTCCCATCGGTGCGGACAATCCGCACGAGCTGCTGATGCTTGCCGCCGAGCTTGAGCTCGGCGGCGGCGAACAGCCGATCGACGATCATGTGGTTGCCTTTGACGCGGTAGTTGACGAGCTGGCCGTCGCCTTCGGCGCCGATGACCCAAAGCGGCGGCAACTCGCCCTGGCTGATGCCGCTCGGAAACTCGATGAACACCTGCCGGCCATCGTCGAACGCGCGAAGCGGCCGCCAGGCGGGATTGTCGCCCTCGATGCGATAGCGAAAGTTCAGCGCGTTGATATCGACTCGGGTCGCCACGGGCATCGCAGCGTCGGCCGCCGCGTTCTGCTGACGAAGGGCGATGAGCTGGTCTTGCGCATAGGCCCAGGAGACCGATGCCATGTAGGTCTTCTCGTCGGAATGCAGCTCGAGGTGATAGGTCCGCCGATCGGTGTTGATGACGAGGTTGCTGATGAGATCGGCGCGCGTCGGCTTGACGAGAATGTGGATGCGCTTGGCAGCGCCGGCGCCGCTCTCCGTATCCCCGATGATCCAGCGCACGGTGTCGCCCGCCGCGACGGGGCCGGAGCCGACAAGCTGTTCGCCCGGCTCGAGCGCGATGTCGGTGATCTCACCGGGTGCGGCGTAGACTTGGTAGAGCGCGCCGTCGGAGAACGGATAGACCTGAATGGCATTGAGATAACCCGCTCGCGTTGGCTGAATTCTGGCCGCGCCATTAGCCTGGTCGACGCGCGCGTGCGGATCGGCGGGTTCGGGTGGCGGTTTCGTCGATCCGGGAAGCCGCTTGAGCTGGCCGGGTAGAGGTAGCGGCTTGGGCAGCTCGACAATCTGCACGGGTTTGGGTGGATCGGGCTGAAGCACAGCCTGCTTCGGCGTGTCGTCGTAGCTGATCTCGGGCGGCTTCCACGTCGAGCACGCTGCCAGCGACGTCGAAACAAGCAGAAGGGTTGCGAGAGGCAGCGAGCGCATCAGCCGAGCTCCTTTGACCAGTTGAGGGCGTGGACGTAGACGCCGAGCGGATTTTTCTTCAGCCGATCGGCGTCGGTCGGCGTCTGCACAACGATGGTGAGGATGGCGCTCCAGCGCTCCGTGGCGGCGAGCGCGTTGTCGACATAGCGCCGCTCGACCCATTCGACGCGGAAGCTGCTGTCGGAGGCGCGGATCACGCTCGCCACCTCGACGGACACCTGCGTCTTCCCGACCTTCGAGAATGGATCGTTGGTGCGGGCGTAATCGTTGAGCGCCAGCGCGCCCTTGTCGGTGACGTAGTTGTAGGCGTCGAGCCAGTCTTGCCGCAGCACGACGGGGTCGGCAGGAATGCTGCGCACCTCATCGATGAACCGAGCGAGATGCCAGGCGATCTGCGGATCGGTTGGCTGATAGTCGGCGACCGCCGGTGCGATGGCCTGCGCCTGGCCCAGCCTATCGACCTGCACCACCCACGGCGTGATGGTCCCCCGGGCCGATTGCCAGACCAGCCCGCCAGCGAGGCCGCCGCTCAGCGCCAGCGCGCCGAAGAACGCGAGCCGCCAGCTTTTCGCCTGCACACGGGCGGAGCCAATGCGCTCGTCCCAGACTTGGCCGGCCTTTTGATAGGGTGTCTCCGGCTCGGGCGTCTTGCCGTATCGCACGGTGGATCGTTTGAACATGGGCTAATCCCCCTCCGAGAGGTCGATCTGGTGACCGCCGCTCGCCCGATCGCCGGACCGGATAGCGTGGTCGGCGGCGGACACGCCGCGGCTGATGGTCTGACTGCGCTTCATGCGCTGCGCCCAGGCCGGCGGACCGTCTGAAGGTGTCGAGGATCCCGCACCGCCGGCGCTCGCTGGCGCGCTTCCGCGCATCACGGCGAGCTCGCCCGATGCGAAGCTCTCTTTCAGGCCGGCCGCCGCGCGGCGAAGCGGGCTCATCGCCACTGACCCGGCGGCTTGAGCGACACCGGTCGCCCCGCCGGCGCGATAGGCGGCGGTGGCGCCGCCCGCGAGGGAAGCGCCCGCGCGCGCCGTGCCCGCGATCGCACCACCCGCGGCGGCGAGTCCGCCCGCCGTGGCTGCGATTCCAGCGGCGCCGATGCCTGCCGCCGCGAGACCGGTGCCGACCGCGGCGCCAGCGCCCAGTTGCGGGCCTCCGGCGATCAGGCCGTTGGCGATGCCGGGACCGAAGATCGTGAGGCCAAGCAGCGAGAGCGCCGCCAGGATAAGCGTCAGCGCGTCGGAGATCGTCGGCGGATTGTTGAAGCCGCTGGTGAACTGACTGAAGATCGTCGAGCCGATACCGATGATGACGGTGAGCACCAGGATCTTGATCCCGCTCGACACGACGTTGCCGAGCACGCGCTCGGCGAGAAACGCGGTGCGGCCAAAGAGTCCGAAGGGGACGAGAACAAACCCAGCGAGTGTCGTCAGCTTGAACTCGATCAAGCTGACGAAGAGCTGAATCGCCATAACGAAGAAGCTGATGATGACGATCAGCCAGGCGACCAGCAGGATGATGATCTGCACCAGGTTGGCGAAGACGCTGGTGAAACCCATCATCCCGGAGATGGCGGTCAGGATCGGCTTGCCGGCGTCGATCCCGACCCCGGCGATCTTGCCGGGCTGAAGAAGCTGCGCGGCGCTGATGGTGCCGCCGCCCGCTTCGATGCCGAGCCCAGCGAAGCTGTTGTAGATGATCTGCGCGAGGTTGTTGTAGTTGCCGATGATGAAGGCGAAGATGCCGATATAGAGCGTCTTCTTGATGAGGCGCGCGAGCACGTCCTCGTCGGGCGCCATCGCCCAGAAGAGGCCAGCGAGCGTGATGTCGATGGCGATGAGAACGCCGGCGAGCCAGCGCACATCGCCTTGGACCAATCCAAATCCGGAATCGATGTATTGGGTGAACGTCCCCAGGAAATTGTCGATGACGCCGGTGCCGCCCATGGTGTTTACCTGTCGGGAGATTTGGCTGATGCCGCGGGCGGCGCAGTCGTGCTGGGCGGCTGATAGGTGAAGAAGCGGCGGCGGCTCTCGGCCCAGGCAGCTTCGCAATCGGCGTCATCCTTCGCCTGCGCGGCGAGCACCTGGCATCGTTTCAGTTCGTCCGAGAGCGGATCGGAGGCCGTTGCGGGACCTGCAGGGTGGTCCAGCAAGCGCGATGGAGCCTCACGAAAATGCAGCGTGGCAGCAACGATGGCGATGGCGACCAGGGCGAAGCCGATGGCGCGCGCGATGGCGGGAAGATTAAGGAAACGGCCGCGCATCAGTGGAACATCTGCGCGTTGCCGGGTTGATAGCCCGCGCCGTAGTTGAGGAAGTTCTGCATCTGCGCTTGCGCCTGAGCCTCGGTCTCGAGTTGGCGAGCGGCATCCAGACTCTGGGCGCGCGAGATCGAGGCCATGATAGCGGTGAGGTCGGCGAGCTGCTTAGTCTGGATGGCGACGAGCTGATTGCCCGACTGCGCAGCTTGGAGCGCGCCGGTCGCGCCTTGGCTCGCCGTCACCAACGCGTCGATCTGGGTGCGCGTCGAGTCGAGGTTCTGCACGACGCCGGCCTGCACGCGCATGGTGTCTTGAAATCCGGCGCGGGCGTTCTGCCAGCGTGACTGCGCGTCGGAAAGAAGTTGCTGCGATGAAGTTCCGCTCGAATAGGCCAGCGGGTATTGCTGCGTGAACGCCTGGTCGATTGTGCTAACGCTATAGGCGATACGTTGCGCCTGCGTGAGAAGCTGCTGCGTCTGGGCGATCGACTGTTCGAGTGTGGCAAGCGAGGAGTACGGAAGACTCGCGAGATTGCGCGCCTGATTGATCAGCGATGTCGCCTGGTTCTCCAGCATCTGGATTTCATTGTTGACCTGCTGGAGCTCGCGCGCGGCGGTCAGGATGTTTTGCGCATAGTTGGTCGGATCGAACACGATCCACTGGGCGCGCGCAGGAACGCCGAGGGTGACAATCGACAAGGCGGCGACGCCAGTGACGAGACCGGCGCGCAGGCGACGGGCGATCATGAGGAAACCTCCTGGTTGCGGGTGAGCATGTCGGCCGCCCAGTCGAGGTTCGTGCGGCGCAGCCACGCGGCGGCGAAGCCTTCGCGGCCATGGGCCGCGAGGGTCTGTTCGATCGCGGTCTGGTCGGTCTTTGAGGACGCGGCGGTGAAGGCGAGCGCGACTTCGGAGAGTCCAAGCTCGAACAGGCGGTTGCCCCGGCGGGACTGGCAGTAGTATTCGCGCTTGGGCGTGGCCCGGCTCAGAATCTCGATCTGCCGGTCATTGAGACCGAAACGCCGGTAGATCGCTGCGATCTGCGGCTCGAGCGCGCGTTCGTTCGGCAGCAAAATCCGTGTGGGACAGCTCTCGATGATCGCGGGTGCGATGGCGCTGCCATCGATGTCCGCGAGCGATTGCGTGGCGAAGATGACGGAGGCGTTCTTCTTCCGCAGTGTCTTTAGCCACTCGCGAAGCTGCCCGGCGAAGCCGGGATCGTCGAGCGCGAGCCAGCCTTCGTCGACAATGAGCAAGGTCGGCCGGCCGTCGAAGCGATCTTCGATCCGGTGGAACAGGTAGGACAGCACTGCGGGCGCCGCGCCGGCGCCGATCAGGCCCTCGGTCTCGAAGGCCTGCACCTCCGCCTCGCCAAGGCGTTCGGTCTCCGCATCAAGCAGCCGGCCCCAAGGTCCGGCGACCGTATAGGGCTGCAACGCCTGCTTGAGCGCATGGGACTGCAAGAGGACGGAAAGACCGGTGATCGTTCGCTCCGAAACCGGCGCGGAGGCGAGCGAGGTCAGAGCGGACCATAAGTGCTCCTTCAGTTCTGGAGTGACGGTGACGGACTCACGGGCAAGCAGCGCCGCGATCCATTCCGCGGCCCAAGCCCGCTCGCCGGCGTCATCGACGCGCGCGAGGGGCTGGAGGGCGGCGGGCGCGCTTGCGTCGTCGGCCAGCGCACCGCCGAGATCGTGCCAGTCGCCGCCCATCCCCAGCGCGGCCGCACGGATCGAGCCGCCGAAATCGAAGGCAAAGACCTGGGCGCCGGGATAACGCCGGAACTGCAACGCCATCAGCGCGAGCAGGACGCTCTTGCCGGCGCCGGTCGGGCCGACGATCAGCGTGTGACCGACATCGCCGACATGGAGGCAGAATCGGAACGGCGTCGAGCCCTCGGTCTTGGCGAAGAACAGCGGGGGCGCCTGAAAATGCTCATCCCGTTCCGGCCCGGCCCAGACCGCCGAGAACGGCATCATGTGCGCGAGATTCAGCGTCGAGACGGGCGGTTGGCGCACATTGGCGTAGACGTGGCCCGGGAGCGATCCGAGCCAGGCCTCGATCGCATTGACGCCTTCGCGCATGCAGGTGAAGTCGCGGCCCTGAATGGTCTTCTCGACCAGGCGCAAGCGCTCGTCGGCGACGCGGGAGTCCTCGTCCCAAACCGTCACGGTGGCGGTGATATAGGCCTCGCCGACCAGGTCCGTTCCGAGCTCCTGCAGCGCCGCGTCGGCGTCGAGGGCCTTGTTGGCGGCGTCACTGTCCATCAGCACCGACGCCTCGTTGGTCATCACCTCCTTCAAAATCGCCATGATCGACTTGCGCTTGGCGAACCATTGGCGGCGGATCTTCGCGAGCAGCTTGGTCGCGTCGGTCTTGTCGAGACAGACCGCGCGGGTTGCCCAGCGATAGGGAAAAGCGAGCCGGTTCAGATCGTCGAGCAGGCCGGGCCAGGTCTGCGACGGAAAGCCCATGATGGTGAGCGTGCGCAGATGGGCGCGGCCGAGCTTGGGCTCGAGGCCGCCGGTCAGGTCCTCGTCCACCAGGATGGCGTCGAGATACATCGGCGTCTCGGGCACGCGCACGCGCTGGCGGCGTGTCGAGACGCAGGAATGCAGGTAGCTGAGAGTCTCGCCGTCATCGAGCCAATCAGCTTCGGGCATGAAGCCTTCGACCAGGGCGAGCACGCGATCGGTGCGGTCGATGAAGCCTTCCAGCGTGGCGCGCCAGTCAGCGGCGCCCTGTGCGCGATTCTCGTAGAGCCAAGCCTCTGCCCGCGCGGCATCGTCAGCCGGCGGCAGCCAAAGCAGCGTCAGGAAGTAGCGGCTTTCGAAATGCGCGCCCTCTTCCTGAAACTGCGCGCGCCGTTCGGCGTCGACCAGAGCCGAGGTCGCATCGGGAAATTCGCCGACGGGATACCAATGCGCCTGCACGCGCTGGGCCTCAATGAACACAGCCCAACCGGAGCCGAGGCGGCGTAGCGCGTTGTTGAGGCGCGACGTGATGGCGACGAGCTCGGCCGGTGTCGAGGAGTCGAGATCGGGCCCACGAAAACGCGCGGTGCGCTGGAACGAGCCGTCCTTGTTGAGGACGACGCCCTTCTCGATCAGCGCCGCCCAAGGCAGGAAGTCGGCGAGGCTTTGCGAGCGGCGACGGTACTCGGTGAGATTCATCATCGTTCGAACCTCACGCGACCAGATGCTGCGGGTAGCGCAGATGGTGACGCACCACATCGACGAAGGCGGGATCGCGCTTCGCGGCCCACACGGCGGCGAGATGGCCCAGCAACCAGATCGCGCCTCCGACGATCCACAGACGAAGGCCGAGGCCAACGGCTGCCGCGAGCGTGCCGTTGACGATCGCGACGGCGCGCGGCGCGCCGCCGAGCAGGATCGGTTCGGTCAGCGCGCGATGAACAGGCGCGTAGAAGCCGGGGATGGCCGCATCGTGCTCCATCACACCAGCGCTCCGCCGCCGAACTGGAAGAAAGTCAGGAAGAAGCTCGACGCAGCGAAGGCGATCGAGAGACCGAAGACGATCTGGATCAGCCGCCGAAACCCTCCAGACGTCTCGCCGAAGGCCAAGGTCAGGCCGGTGACGATGATGACGATCACGGAGATGACCTTGGCCACCGGCCCCTGGATCGACTCGAGGATCTGATTGAGCGGCTGCTCCCAAGGCATGTTGGAGCCGGCGGCGTAGGCGGGAGCCGTCGCAAGCGCGACGAAGACGAAGGCTGAAGCCATGGCGAACGCACGGCGAGCACGGTTGAGCAGCATCACGAGTCTCCTGCGGGGGTGAGGACGTAGTCGCCGGTCGGGCCAAGGCCCTTCACCACCGCCAGCTCGGCGAGCTGGCGCGCGGAGCCGCGGCCGGCGAGGACCGCGATGAGATCGATCGTTTCGGCGATCAGCGCCCGCGGGACCGTGACCACGGCCTCCTGGATGAGTTGTTCGAGACGGCGCAGCGCGCCGATCGCGGATCCGGCGTGCAATGTCCCGACGCCGCCGGGGTGGCCGGTGCCCCAGGCTTTCAAAAGGTCGAGCGCCTCCGCGCCGCGCACCTCGCCGATGGGAATGCGGTCCGGGCGGAGACGCAGCGACGAACGGACGAGATCGGAAAGCGACGCCGCGCCATCCTTGGTGCGAAGCGCGACGAGGTTCGGCGCCGCGCACTGCAGCTCGCGTGTGTCCTCGATCAGGACGACGCGGTCGCCGGTCTTCGCGACCTCGGCGAGGAGGGCGTTGACCAGGGTGGTCTTGCCTGTGGAGGTGCCGCCGGCGACGAGCACGTTCTTGCGTTCATGCACAGCGACGCGCAGCAGCTCAGCCTGCGCCGCCGACATGATGCCGGAATCGACGTAGTCGCCGAGCGTGAAGACCGCGACGGCGGGGCGCCGGATAGCGAAGCACGGAGCAGAAACCACCGGCGGCAACAGCCCCTCGAACCGCTCACCACTTTCCGGCAGCTCCGCCGAAACGCGGGGGCTGTTGGCATGCACTTCGACGCCGACATGATGCGCGACAAGTCTTACGATCCGCTCGGCGTCGGCTGGCGTGACACGGCTGCCGGTGTCCTCGAGCCCGCCCGACAATCGATCGATCCACAACCGTCCGTCGGGGTTGAGCATCACCTCGACGATACTTGGATCTTCGAGATGGGCGGAGATCGCCGGCCCGAGCGCGGTGCGCAGCATGCGCGCGCCGCGGGCGAAAGCTTCAGACCGGAGGGAGATTGTCGTCACATGAGCCCCGCAAGGTCGCCTCAACTCAGAGGCGGATGTCAGCGGGGTTGATTAGAAAGAGCCGGAAATGGGACTTCGCAACAACGATGATGAGGCAGGAGGGCTCCCGGATAGAAAGACAGGTCGCTGGTACGACTGGCCGTCAGGAGCTCTTGTCGGCCCGACCTTGTTCGGACCCAGGGGCGATATCCTGGCTCACCTCGTCGGCAAGCTTGCGACCGCGCGCCAGCCTTCGGCCAAGCGCCTCGACGAAGCCGTCATAGCGCTCGCGCCCTTTAGTTTGGGCGGCTGCAAGCGCGGTGTCGGGTAAAGCGGGCGTGCTGGTCAGCCAGAAGCGCACGAAGACTGCCAGCGCCTCGTTCGAAATGGTGACGTGCCGTTCGATCATTTCCATCTGTCGCGTCATACGATCGAGCCGTCTCGCGAGCGCGGCCTCCAAGCGGTCGGCGCCATCGGGTGACAGATGCGAGGCAAGTGCCGCTTCGACAACAAGGGCCTGCGGCACGCGCTTGCGGGCGGCATAGTCCGCAAGCTGGCTCGCGAGGTCTGGCGGCAGGCGAAAGGTGTGCTTGGTCCGCATGGCCGTCACATCTGCATGTCATCGCCGGGATCGAGCGAGACCTGGCGCGTGACAGCTCCGAACGTGCGCTGCATGATGCGCTGGCGCTGGACCTCGTCGTCGGGCTCCTCGTCCATCGGCTCGAATTCCTGAATGGGTGCCTTGGACTCCGGCACGATTTCCTCATGCTCCGGCAATTCCGGTTCACGCCGGATGCCAGCGTTGGCGGGATCTTCCGTGGCGGGCTCTGTGGGCAGCGGCACAACCGCACCGGCCCAATCGCCGTCTGGCGGGAGTGATGGAGCGTCGTCGCGTCGGGTCGGTCTTGGGTTGGACAATTTCGGTGGCTGGAGGATGCGCGCCTTCAATTCCGGATCTTCATAGTAGCGCGCCTTCTTTGCGCGGATCGGCGCGCAGCCGGACATCAGCACCAGCTCGTCGTCGGGCGGGAGCTGCATCACCTCGCCGGGTGTCAGCAGAGGGCGTGCCGTTTCCTGTCGCGAGATCATCAAATGTCCAAGCCATGGGCTGAGCCGGCTGCCCGCATAATTCTTCATCGCGCGCAACTCGGTCGCCATGCCGAGCGCGTCTGAAACACGCTTGGCAGTGCGCTCGTCATTCGTCGCGAAACTCACCCGCACATGGCAGTTGTCGAGGATGGAGTTGTTTTGGCCGTAGGCCTTCTCGATCTGATTCAGCGACTGCGCGATCAGGAAACTCTTCAGACCGTAGCCCGCCATGAAGGCCAAGGCGCTCTCGAAGAAGTCGAGACGACCGAGTGCCGGAAACTCATCGAGCATCAGCAATAGCCGATGTCGGCGGCGCTTCGAGTCCAACTCCTCGGTGAGGCGGCGCCCGATCTGATTGAGGATCAGGCGTACGAGAGGCTTGGTCCGGCTGATGTCAGAAGGTGGAACGACCAAGTAGAGCGTCATTGGGCGCTCGGCCTCGACCAGATCACGGATGCGCCAGTCGCAGCGCCGCGTGACGGTTGCGACAACTGGATCGCGATAGAGCCCGAGGAACGACATGGCGGTCGACAAGACGCCGGAACGCTCATTCTCGCTCTTGTTCAGCAGCTCGCGCGCGGCGCTCGCGACGACGGGATGAATGCCCTTCTTCCCGAGATGCGGGGTCGTCATCATTGCTCGCAGCGTCGTCTCGATCGGGCGCTTCGGATCGGACAGAAAGTTGGCGACGCCGGCGAGCGTCTTGTCCGCCTCGGCGTAGAGCACGTGCAGGATGGTGCCGACCAACAGCGAATGGCTCGTCTTCTCCCAGTGGTTCCTCTTCTCCAGCGCACCTTCGGGGTCGACGAGCACGTCGGCGATGTTCTGCACGTCGCGCACCTCCCACTCCCCGCGACGGACCTCGAGCAGGGGATTGTAGGCAGCGCTTTGCGTGTTGGTCGGGTCGAACAGCAGCACGCGGCCGAACCGCGCTCGCCAGCCGGCGGTCAGCCCCCAGTTCTCGCCCTTGATGTCGTGGACAATCGCCGAGCCCGGCCAGGTCAGGAGAGTCGGCACGACGAGGCCGACGCCCTTGCCGGAACGCGTCGGCGCGAAGCACAGCACATGTTCCGGGCCGTGGTGGCGGAGATACGCGCCGCGCCAGCGACCGAGCAGAACGCCATCGGGATGGAGAAGGCCCGCCCGCTTGATCTCGCGCGTCTCGGCCCAGCACGCGGACCCATAGGTCGTCACCTTCTTCACTTCGCGCGCCCGCCATACCGACATCGCGACGGCCACGACGAACGCGGCTATCCCGCCGGCCCCCGCGATGAAACCTCCCGTAACGAAAATCTCATGGGCATAGGCGTCGTAGGCGAACCACCACCAGAAGAACGCAGGCGGCTGGTATATCGGGCAGCCGAACAAGATGAACCAGGGGCGCCCGAGCTGGGGTTGGAAGGCGAGCTGCCAAGCGGTCCACTCCGTCGCCGTCCACAGGAAGGCGAGCACGGAAGCGCAGACGAGGAGAATCTGGACCCAGAGGATCTTGGTCGCGTTCATGGCGACAAAGGACCAGACGAGCCTCCCACGATGAACTCAAGCCCAAACGAGAGGGCGGCGCGCGGTCGGATACCTTCGGTAAAGAATCGGATGGAGCGGCGACACGGCTCGTCCACAGCACTCACCGGAACGCGCGTTATTCCAGAGGCTCTCAAGCAAGGAGCACGGCGAGAACGAATAGCGGATAGGCGCCCAGCAGAACGACGCCTGCGACACGACTGAGGCTGGCTTTCGGTGCTGCCAAAACGACAACGAGGAGAAGCGCAGCCAGCATGGCGAGCCAAGGGAAGTGCAAGCTCGCAGCGTCCACGATCGCAAGCGGCCGCGCGAGCGCGCCGGCCCCTAAGGTCATCGTGACGTTATAGGCAAACGAACCAACGACGCCGGCGACAACGGCCTCGGAAGCTCCGCGTCGCGCGGCCGACCAAGCCAGGACCACCAGCTCGAAGGCGGTGGCGAACCCGACCAGTGTCAAGCCGAGCGAGGTCTGCGTCGACTCGACATGCGTGATCTGTTGCATGGCTTCGACGAGCAGGCTGGCGCCCGCCGCCATCGCGGCCACTCCGGCAAGCACGAGCAGTAGTTCACGGCTGATGCGTCGCCGTCCGCCCGGGTTCGATGCGGCGTTCTCTGCTTCCTCGAGCTCATGCACCTCTCCGAGCGCCGGCGGTCGACGTTGGACGATCCAGATGGTGCCGACATAGACGATATAGAGTCCGACAAGGATGGCGCCCTCGAGCCGTGTCACCACGCCGTCCCACGCGATCCACGCGGCGATCGCGCCGAGCGGCAGGCCGAGGATGGCGTAGCGCATGACACTCGTGCGGAACGGCAGCGGCGCGATCACGGCGCCGACGCCGAGAGCGACGAGGCAGATGGCGACGTTTGCGCCGATGACATCGCCGAACGCAATGCCTGGTGATCCCCGCAGCGACGCCACTACGACGGTCGCGAGTTCCTCGGGTTCGGCGCCGGCGAGCAGCAGCGCCAAGGCGAAGGCGCTCACGCCCAGGCGTACTGAAGCTGCGCCAAGATGTTCGGCAAACGCCTCGGCTCCCCAGACGATGAGAGCAACACCCGCGAGAAAGGCCAGAATCCAGACGACAATCATTCCGCGAGGCACCCCCTGCTGTCGTCACCAACGGCAAGGTGACGGAAGGTAGTCAAACGGGCGCCTGGTCAGAGTCCAAGCCCACGCTTTCGGCCGAAGCTCCACTCGACATTATAACCGCGGCTGATGGCACCCCGCACCTCCCGGCCAAGTTCCTTCTCCAGAGCCGGACGCCACGGGACAAGCTGGAAGCCGAGCCCGTCGTCGATCATGGCGAAGCGGCCGGAGGCGAGCGTCACCCGCTGCCGATAGACACCCGAGACGCGCTCGCCTTCTGCCGCGGGCTGATAAGCGAGCCCCGTCTCCACAGAGAGCTTCGCCGCCGCGTCGTCCAATTCTCGCCGACGCAGGGTGGCGAGGAGATCGCGAGCGAAGATCACCCGCTGCCCCTGCCGGTGGGCAAGTCCTTCTTGTGCGAGATGATTGACGCGCGCTTCCATAGCTTGGCGCACCTCGGCGCCGAACGCCCCGCCGCTGAGCGGCGGATCCTTGGCGAGGAGTTGGCGATCGAGCCAGGTCGCCCCCGACGCTGTCACCTGCGCCTCGATCGAAAGATCCGAGCGGGTGGCGAGCGACAGGCGGCGCCGTCCGTTCGAGTCGTCATAGCTCCGCGCCTCGACGATCGCGCCCACCGGCGCATCGCCGGTCATCTCGAGATCGGAGAACTTGAGGTGATGAGTGCGGCCATCGACGCCGGCGACGATCGCATAGGCGGTCCCCTTGAGCTCGTCGTCGAGGCCGCGCTTGACCAGCCGGCCGAGCACTGGATCGGATGGCTCCTCTCCGTGCAGAGCGAAAGAACTGACGTCCGGCTCATGCCCGCCGGCGCTCATCGCTTGGTGCATCGTCTTGATGATGTCGCCCCGGATGCCGAGTTGGCGGAGCGCCGGTTCAAGCCCCGGCTTGAGCGTCCAGCAGGCAGGGCCGACCGGATCCGCGAGGCCGAGACGTTCGAGTTTCGCCGCCCGCCCGAGCAGCAAACCGCGCAGCTCGGGGTCCTCGGTGTCAGGCCCGGGCCGCAGGTCGGCGACGCCGCCGCACTCGTCCGAGATGTCACGCAGCGCCCGGTCGAGGCTCGTCCATCGATCTGATCCGACTTCTCGTTCGAGGGCCGTGCGGATCTCCCGCTCGCTGCGCGGGCCCAGCTCCAGCGTGACGCGCTCGGCCGCGCGATCGCGAAAACCCCGGCTGATGTATTCGCGGCTGATGACCAGGTCCTGACCGTCATCGGCGCGGCCGCGGATGAGGACATGGACGTGTGGATTGTCGGTGTTCCAGTGGTCGACCGCGACCCAGTCGAGCCTGGTGCCGAGGTCCTTCTCGACATCGAGCATCAGCTCGCGCGTGAAGGTCTTAAGGTCGCCGAGCTCGGTCCCGTCTTCCGGCGATATGATGAATCGGAAGTGATGACGGTCATCCTCGCAGCGCTCGGCGAAGGCGCGTTCCTCCGCCGTGTCGGAGGCTGCGTCGAACGTCCGCGCGTCCTCGCCGTCGCGCGTCACACCCTCGCGCTTGAGGTAGGCGATGTGCTTGGGTAGCGGCGCTGAGCGGAACCGCGCTCCCTGGTGCCGCACGACGCGCGCTTTCATCACCACGCGGCGAGCGTTCGAGCGCAATCGAATCGAGACCGCCGCGCGCCGACCGCGTCCGAAGCGCGACCGGCTGCGGCCCTGGCTCGAACGGAAGCTGTTGCCGACATGGCCCGCCTTCTTCGCGGCCCGCATCACTTCGCCGACGAAGGTCTGTGGGCGCTTGCCGCCACGATTGCCGTGCTGGATGCGCCCGGGCCGGACCCGCAGGTCGTCGTCGCGCGTCGTCATGGTGCAGCGACCCGAGACAGTTCGAGGCGACGGCGCGCGAAGCCTTGAAATGTTTGCACAATTTGCAGAAAGCGCCAGCAGCGAGTGTCTCTGGTGTCGGTAAATTCCTCAATCTTCCCAACCACATAAGCCGCGCCGAGGGCCGGCCTTTTCCCTTGCCGTCCGTGGGTTGGTCGTCTCCGCTCGCCAGCACCCACAGCCGAACGTGTCCGCTTGCCCGCCACACCCAGATGAGACCGAAGGCAGCTCATGGCCTGGGCCCACGGGCCGACAGGCGCGCGAACAGTCCCTCGGACTGTGGCGCAAGGCCTGTCCAATCGGCAGCCGACGTTGCAGTCGCTCGCTGTTGCGACACGCCATCCGATGACGGTGGTGGGACCGTCGAACCGCCACGGCGCCGCACCGAGAACAACGGCGCGTCGGTCCACGAGCGGATGATCGCGGTGATGATATTGCCCGGTTCCGATCCGCCGTCGCGCAGCAATGGCGCGAGTGCAGCGACATAGGCCCGCGTCTCTGTCGGCAACGGGTGCCCGGTCGCAAGGTGATCCTCATACCGTCCGGGACCGGCGTTGTAGGCCGCGAGAAAGCCAAGCGCGCCGTAGCGGTCATGCAACTCGCGGAGATACGCTGCGCCCGCCAGGATGTTGTCGTGCGGGTCGAATGGATCGGCGCCGAGGCCGTATCGCGCCCGTAAGCCGGACCAGGTGTCGGGCATGATCTGCATCAGCCCCATCGCGCCCTTGGGCGAGACGGCGCGCACGACGCCGCGACTTTCGGCCTGCATGACGGCGTTGATCCAAGACGTCGGAATGCCGAAGCGCAGCGCGGCTTCCGACACGAACCGTGCAAAGCGACCGCTCTCCGACGTGACGGCTGAAACACGTCTGTCGCCGGCCTGCGCATGAGCAACGCCGTTCGCCGACAGCAGCACCAGTACGATCGCGAGCGACAGGTGATGGCTAAGCTTGTGCGATCGATGTGAGCCGGTACGGCGAGCGAGAGGTGCGGCGATGGCCGGGAAGGAGGATGAGTCGCGAGGCGGGGGCGACGCCGCGGGAGCCGACCGAGCGAAGGAGTGAGGCATGGTCAGTTCTCCGCGTAGGTCCAGATCGGATCGGCGCGGCCGACGATGCTGGTCGTCGGCAGAGGTCCGAAATACCGGCCGTCGAGTGAGTCCGGCGGCGTGCGATTCATGAGGAAGACTTCGCCGGGCCCGAGCACGCGGCAGCCCTGCCAGTCCGGCAGAGCACGGCTGAGGCGGTCGCGTTCGAGCGCATCGCCCATAGCCGCGCCATCGACGGTGACGCGCCGTGCGGTACGGCAAACGGTCTGACCGGGAAGCGCCAGGATGCGCTTCACCAGCGGCACGCCGAGAGGCAGATAACGGCGCGCGGCGAAGAGCTGCGCGAGAGGCGCCGGCGGCTGGACGACGACCAGTTCGTCGAGATGCAGCGGAGGCGCGCGCCGCACGGCATAGAGGCCGATCGGGACGCTGGCGCTGGCGTTCCAGAGCAGCTTCGGCGCGGGATGAACGAGGCTCGACAGCGCGACGAAGAGCGTTGTTGCGTAGGTGGTGAGGACGAAGCCGAAGCGCGTCATGGCGCAAGCCTTCGGCGTAGCAGCCAGGCGCGATGCTGCTCGCGGCGATAGGGGCGCGACGGTAGGCCGACGATGAGGCGATTGTGGAGATGACGCCAGTGATCCGGCGCGGCGTCGGCAGGATCGATGCCGAGCGCCTCGACGGCATCTATCGCCTGCAGCACGCGCTCGACTTTCGGCCACCCGCTGATCCGCAGCAGAATCTCGCCGCCTGGACGGACGAAAGGCAGCGTCTGATAGGGTTCGCCGCGGTCGATCGCGCGCACGATGTCGATGCGCGAGACGATCGTGCCGAAATCGTTGGACGCCCAGCGCACGAAGGCGAAGACTCCGCGCGGCGCGAAGCTCAGCACGCGGCGGTGACGATCGAGGATCGTCTCGCCGGCGTCGCGGCCGAAACGGATCCAGTGCTCGATGTGTCCTTCAAGCCAGGTCAGCTCGACGTGCGTCAGAAACGGTCCGGCATCGGGCCGCGGCGCGCGGCCGGCGTTGAAATCGGCTTTCATGAGCGGTCTCCATCGGCATCGGGAAATTCGCGCGCCAACAGGTCACGCAGCATGTCGGCGACGGTGACGCCGCGCTGGAAGGCCGCGATCTTGATCCGGCCGCGCAAGGCCAGTGTGATGTCGACGGTGAGCCGGGCCGTGTAGAGGTCTGCGGCCGCCGCGCCGGACGAGGCGGGATCGGGTGATTTGATCCAGCTCTCGGCGTTGCTCGGACGCGTGGCGAAGCCGCTGTTGGGGCTGCGTGCGGTCATGGCGACAGCCTTTCGACTTCGGCCGCCAGCGCCGCGATCTCGCGCGCGGCCGAGCTGCTATCGTCCTGCTCGAAGACGAGTTGGCCGGTGCGCGCCGCGTCGGCGAAGATGACGCGCTGGTCGATTCGCGCCGCAAGCGCCGGCGGGTCATGTTCGGCCAGGCTGTGCGCCGTCTCGCGTGCGATGACCGTGCGCGCGGGACAGCGATTGAGAATGAAGCGGGCCAGGAGCTCGGGGCGAAAGACACGCGCTTCGGCGATCAGCGCAAGCATCTCGGCCGATGCCCAACCGTCGAACGGCGACGGTTGCGCGGGGATCAACGTGAGGTCGGCCGCGAGCAGTGCCGAACGCAACAAGGCGGCGACGCGCGGCGGTCCGTCGATGATGACGTGGTCGGCATGCCGAGGGAGTTCGGGCGCCTCGCGATGCAGCGTATCGCGCGCCAGGCCGATGACCCCGAACAGGCGGTCGATGCGCCGGCGTGCGCGCTGCTCGGACCAGTCGAGCGCCGAGCTTTGCGGATCGGCGTCTATCAGGGTGATCGGCTTTCCTTGCCGGGCCCATTGGCCGGCGAGATGCAAGGCGAGCGTCGTCTTGCCGACGCCGCCTTTCTGGTTGAGCAGCGCGACGATCATCGAGCGCCGCTCCCGGTTTTGCACTGGGCAGCGCCGTCGCCAACAACAGACTCGTTAGATTCTTGTTGGTTAGATTCTAAGTTAGGCGGCTCGCAAGCGACGGAATTTCCATCGGAACATGTCGCTTCGGGTTCCTGATGGCACGCGGCTTCGGTTCCCGATGGAACGCGCACCGGGGTTCCTGAAGGCACGACGACATCAACAGATTGTCCACAGGCTCCTGTGGACAAGTGGCTGCGCGTGAAGACGAGAAGCTCGCGGCCGGTGCGGTCGCGTTCGACGCCGAGCCGATATCCGGGCAGCGGTTGCCGGCGTGCCAGATCGCGCAGCTCGAACGCGAAGCGTTTGAACGGCGAAAGGCTCGCCGACTTGCCGTGAAGGTGTCGGAAGTCGAACCGCCAACCTGCACGCTGCCTGCCGGCGTGCTTGCGTACGATGCGATAAAGCCAGCGCTCGAGACCGCCCGTCAGCTTGAAGTATTCGCGGTCGATGGTGAGCACGAGCGCGTCGTCGAGGACGGCGCGGTAGAACCAGTCCGGCACGATGAGATCGATGCCGTCGGCGCGGCCATGCGCATCCGCGCGTTCGGTCCATTCGTTGATCCAGGAGAAGCGGTGCATGCGCCGCTCGCTCGTCTGACGCAGCGAGGTGGCGACCGTGGTGGATTGCAGACGGTCGAGCGCCGCCTTCAGGCGGTGATAGTCGCGCGCGCTGACACCGCGGCCAATGAAAGTAAGAATCTCATATGGGGTGGCGGCCATCAGGCGCGATGTGCGCAGGCCGGCGTCGCGTGCCTCGACGATCTGGCTGGCTGCCCAGATCAAGACGTCGGCGTCCCAGATGGTCGCCATGCCATGCTCGGGCACGGCTTCGACGCGGATGGCGACGTCGTTCATCCGGTAGTCGATCGGCGTCGTGCGATGCGTCTTGGCGAGGCTGAAGAAGGGATAGGCCATGAGGTCCTGCGCGTCGCGCGGCGCGAGATCGCCTGGCAGGGCCCGAAACAGTTCGAGCTGCTCGCGTTCGGATCGTGTGCGATGGCGCGCCGACATGGGGAGGTCAGCGGCGCGGCTGGCGGGCTTGTTCGAGCTGGGCCGGCGTGTGGCGCTTGGCCGGCAGCACGATCACCTTGCCCGGATCGGACGTCGATTCCTTGGCCGCGGCATCGACCCACGTCTGCAGGTCCTCGACGCGGTAAACGACGCGGCCGCCGAGCTTCGAATAGCGCGGGCCCGTGCCGTAGATGCGGTGCTTCTCGAGCGTGCGGATGGAAAGGCCGACGAAGCGCGCGGCCTCCGGCGTGCGCAGGTAGCGCTGCGGCAAGCCTGCGAGATTGGTGGACATGGGATACCTCCGTGATCGCTTGGAAGGCCGTCGAATGACGGCGGCTGTCAGCGATCACGGTGGCGGAAGGGACCCGATCCGAAATAGGGCGATCTCGGAGGGTGGCGAAAGCGCATCCAGACGGGCGGAGCGCTACACGCGGCGGCGATAGGGATGCAGAAGAAGGCGGCGATAGCCGCCGCGCATCATGGAGAATCCGAGCCGGACGAGCCGACCGGTCTGATCGCGCAGTTCGTGCGAAATCCAGTCGCGCTTGGAGATGGGTGCGATGTCGAACAGGACGGCCGCGATCTCGGGGTAGGTCGCACGTTCAAGCCGGCCGTCCAGCGCGCGCAGTGCGAGGATGAGCCGGTTGCGCCGCTCGGGTGTGAGCATGCCGAGGTCAGGACCCGGCGCGCGCCCGGCCAGCGCGCGCCACAAGCGGAGCGCGGCGGCAGCGCGGATGTCGAAGAGCTGGTCGAGCGGGATGAGGACTGCGACGGGCTCGCCGAGCTTGCCTTGTTTGTGCAGGCGCATGCGTGCGCCGCGCAGTTCGACGATTTGGTCATCCTCCTCACTAGCGAGAAAGGGCCAATGGCTGTGCGCTGCGAGGCCAAGTCTAGGATCGACGAGGCCATCGGGGAATTTGGTCAGGGTCACCACACTCGGAAGCGCCTGGGGTGTCCACAGAACGGCGTCGTGTCGCGCGGGATCTGTTTTGCGATCGAAATCGCACCCCCCAGCGCTGGGCGAATGCTTCGGCCTCAGCGGGATCAAGCGTTCGGTTCCGGCTCTTACGCGTCTGGCGAGCGTGATCGCTCAGAAAGTCGGGATTGCGGCGAAGAAACTCATAAGCGAAGGCAGGCGCGTCGAGCGGCCGGAGGTTCTCATACGCGCCCGCCGATCGCCAATCGGCGCGAGCCATGGACAACGTCTCCTCTGACAACAGCCGTTGCTACGGCTCAGTCGAGAGAATGCACGCTACGGTGGCGCTCCGAAACAGACTGAGACTGCAACGCGCGTTGCCGGAGGCGCACGGAACCAATTCAGTGTGGCGCGCCACCGTGGAGAAGATGGCGGTAGCCTTTCTCCGTCATCCATCGAGCGCGGGCGAGATGACTCTCCCAGGCCCGATGCGCGCGATCAGGTTCCCGCGCCGGATCGATATGCAGCACGATTTTCGCAACTTCCTTCCAATCGGCGCCGTCGGCATCGGCGTCGAGCAGCCGCAAATAGGTCACGGCATGTCGCTCGTCGTAGCCGGTCAGAATGCCGGCGGTCGGCGCGAGATCGTCCACCGGCGGATCAAGTGGCGGCGACTGCATCAGGGCTCCTCGGCTGGACAGGGTTTCCTAAACGTTAACACAAACCCTCTTCATCGTTTCAAGGTCGCCGGTCTTCTGGCTGGCCGCGTTGCCGGTTCTGCCTCGTGGAGGAGCATGACGCCGCGACCACGATCGGATTCGACGAACAGAATTCCAGCGGCTTCCAGAACACGGCGCACCTGGTCGCGCGTGCCCTCGTGCACTTGGAGCTGCCTTTCGGACTCCAGACGCTTCAGCGCGGTCAGCGCCACCAGGGCTTTCTCGGCGAGCATCTCCTGCTTCCAATTCAGCAAGGCTCGCGCGGCCCGAACTTGTCGGCCGGTGATCATTCATGATCACCTCCGACAGACGATCTGCGCGCACCAGAAATACGACTATAATAGTCGCTTTCTGGCGCTGCAACGGCACCGTGGGCCGCGCTTCTTCCATCTATGAGGGTCGGCGGCCCTTGTTCAGCTGGCTGATTCGCTGGCCGCCGAGGACTGGGGGCGTGCCGCGCGCTCGGCCGCTCGTCGAGCAAAGTTGGGGCAGAGCGTGCAGGTCGAGCGGCTGTGAAGGCGTGAGGGGCTCTGTTTAATCTGTCTGCCGATTCGACTGTCTGGTCGCGAGGTTCACTGGCGCTCCAACGATCCGCTCGCGAAGCTTGTTGAGATCTTCCAGGCTCTGAATGGTTTCCTCAGGCCGCTTTGCGGCAATTCCGACCAGGAGTGCTTCGAGTAGGCCGAGGGTAGCGGTATGCATGCTCAACATGTTGGCTCGCCCGCGGGCGACAGGCAGCACAAGGTCGACGCGGCCGCGGAGTTTGGGTCCGAGATTATCCGTCAGCAATAGTTTGCGAATGCCGTGTCGGTCCGTTTCGTCCAGCAGCACCGCCAGCTCCCGATAAACGTGACCGTATGCCATGGCGACCAGAGCGTCTCCGGCGCGAAGCGTTCGAAGCTCGTCGGCGAAAAGAAGGCCGGTTCGCGTCAAGCTGGTCGCGTCGATCCCGAACCGCCCGAGCTGCGCCGCGAAATAAGTGGCCATCATGCTCGACGGTCCGATTCCGAAGACCACGACCCGCCGGGCATTGGCAATGAGGCTGACGGCCTTGCGGAACAGTTCGGGGGCGATGTCGCGACGAAGGCTTTGAATGGATTCGACGTGAATATCGAGCGTCAGATCGAACGTAGCGTGCAGGTCATCGCCGACCTCCCGAAGGGTCTCGCGCATACGGCTGGCGATCGACAGGCTCTGTTTCAGTTCGGCGGCCAGGGTGCGGCGCAGTTCCTCCATGCCGGCGAAGCCCAGAGCTTTTGTCGTACGCACGACGGTCGCGTCGCTGGTGGACGCCTTCGCCGCCAACGACGCCGCCGACGCATAGAGGACTTCTTCGCGGTTTTCCCGAAAGACCCGGGCAACGCGTTGTTCGGCCGGGCTCATTTGATCCAGGTGTAAAGCGATGCGCTCATCGAAGGTGGCAGCGGCTTGCATGGTCGGGAATATGGCCCAGATGTCGTAGACACGACAGGATGCACCAAATCCGCTACAAAAGCCATCTGCCAGCCGACTCCGGACGGCGTGAGCAATGCAGTCTCGAGAGCCGGATGCGTCATCAAAGAGGCCCCAAGCCGGGGCTATGGCGGTGATCGACTGCGTTGACCCGGTATGTCGTATTTGCTACGTATTCGTCCAACATCGGAAATACTTGCTACAGAGCGCCGCGTGGGAATCGTCTTTCACGAAACTTGGTGCTGACAATCGGGCTTCCCCCCGGTGTTTAGGAGAAGTGGATGATCATCCATTGGGCCCACGCTTGGCCGTCGATCGCGGCGGCGTTCCTGGCGTCTCTCGTCGAGTTCGTCGAGGCACTCACCGTCGTTCTGGCGGTTGGCACCGTCCGTGGCTGGCGTGGCGCTCTGATCGGGAGCGGCGGGGCAGTCATCGTGCTCCTCGCCATCGTTGCGGCTCTTGGGCCGGCACTGACGCGCATACCGCTCGACGTCGTGCAGCTCGCGGTCGGAACACTCTTGCTCTTGTTCGGCATGCGCTGGTTGCGCAAAGCGATCCTGCGATCGGCCAGGGTGATCCCGTTGCATGACGAGGACGCCGCTTATGCGACAGAAACCGAATTGCTGCGCCGGATCGGCGGGGGGCGCGCGGGTTGGGACACGGTGGCCATCGCGACCGCGTTCAAGATCACGATGCTGGAGGGCCTGGAGGTTGTCTTCATCGTCATCGCGGTCGGCGCAGGCGGCGTGGGGCTCCTGATCCCGGCGAGTGTCGGGGCGTTAGCTGCGCTGGTCCTGGTGGTGCTTTTCGGCGTCATCATCCATCGGCCGCTGGCGTCCATCCCGGAGAACACATTGAAGTTCGTCGTCGGCATACTCCTAACGGCGTTCGGCACCTTCTGGATCGGCGAGGGAATCGGGCTCGGCTGGCCAGGGCAGGACTGGTCGATCCTCGGTCTGGTTGCCGGGTTCCTCGTCATCGCTCTCTTGACTGTGCCCCTGTGCCGGACGCGCGCTGGCGCACATGCGGCTGTCTTAAACCGATAGGAGCTGCGCATGCGCTGGTTGAAAACGATCGTCGCGGAAATCTTCGGTCTGTTCGTCGATGACGGCGCCTTTGCTCTTGCCATCATCGTCTGGCTGGGAGCCGTTTGGTTGGTGCTGCCGCGGCTCAACGTGCCTACAGCATGGGGCGCGAGCTGAGCGCGGCTAAGGCTGCCAAATTGATCGTCCTCATGAAGGGCGCGCAGAAGCCCATCCTGATTCATTGCAAGGCGGGCGCCGATCGCAGCGGGTTGGCGTCGGCTCTTTATATGGCGGCGATCGCACGGGTCGGCGAAGCGACCGCCGAAGGGCAGCTTTCAATCCGGTTCGGGCATTTCTCGCTACCCTTCATTCCGGAATTCGCCATGGATCGAACGTTCGAGGCGCTTGAGCCGTCCCTCGGATATCCCGGTTCGTGATGCGCACAAACACACAGGAGAAAGAGCCCGTTAGGTTTGAGCGCCAGGTCATTCGACATTTGCGCGGCCGACGCAGCATGCCGGTTGCCAGCGCCATTTTCTTAATAACTGCTCTCGCGGAGTCGCCGGCGGGTCACACGGCCTGCGCAGCCGAGCGGTGGTAAGCACATGAAAGAGCAGCGGATACATCAGATTTTTGAAGTGAGCATTCTGCTCAAGGGAGCGCACGCGCTCATCGAGTGCATAGGCGGTATAGCGCTCGCGATCATCAGCACCAATACGATCGCAGTCCTCGCCAACCGGCTCACTCAAGACGAACTCATCGAGGACCCGCACGATTTCGTCGCGACTCATCTTCTCGCGTGGGCGCAGAACTTCTCCGTCAGCACAAAGACCTTTTACGCCTTCTATTTACTTAGTCACGGCGTCGTAAAGCTCCTTCTCGTTGCCGGCCTGCTCAAAGAGAAACTGTGGTCTTACCCTGCCTCACTGGTCGTGATCGGCTTGTTTATCGTTTATCAACTCTACCGCTTTTCCTACACGCACAGCGCTGGGTTGATTGCCCTCACTGTCTTCGATGTAGTGGTGATGGGTCTTATTTGGCATGAATACAAGCTCGTCCGGCGCCATCTGCCGACGAAATAAATCCGACCGAGACCGCGAATTGAGTCAGAAGAAGGAGATGTCAATGGATGTTCTGATTACGCAGTGGATCAACGCTGCGGCTGGCAAAAGTGCTCTGCTCGATATGTTCATGATCGCCACCACGCAGTATTGCGTGCCTCTCGTGGTGTTGCTTGTGGCGTTGCAGTGGTGGAGCGCGTCCGACCGGATGCATGTGAGGCATACCTGTATCGCTGCGGGTCTCTCATTCGTCATCGGCTTGGGCCTCAATCAGATCATTCTTCTATTTGTCCATCGGGTTCGTCCTTACGATGCCGGCGTCAGCCATCTGATCATCAGTCCGAGCAGCGACTGGTCGTTTCCATCTGATCATGTAACGGCAACGATTGCGATCGCTACAGCCTTCTTGCTCCACGGGATTAGACGTCGCGGTGCCGCGTTCCTCGCGGCGGCCGGCCTTGTATGTGTGTCGCGCATTTACGTTGGAACGTATTACTTTACGGATGTGCTTGGTGGAGCGGCTACTGGCGCATCTGCTGCTATCGCGGTTCGGTGGCTCTATTGGGAAGGCACACGGCTGGACCGATTGGCCACCGGGATTAGCAACCCCCAATGTTAGGCTTCTAACCTGCGCCGAGGATAGGAAACGCGCAGACGAAGGCTATCTGAACACCCCATCTATAATAGTCGTTTTACGGTGCTTTAACCATGCAGACACCCCTGAATCGGGTATCCGGCAGGGTCGTTCTGGCAGATATCCGAACCGACTGATTCGGTCGTCCGATAGTGGTCGATACCGAGATACTGCGGCGGGATTAGACCCGTCCCGGCATGTCTTCGACGCGGGTGCTCGGGTGGGGCTACCGCATACGCTCGGCAATGGCGTGAATGACAATCTCATACGGAGATGGCTTGAGAATGACCGGGATATCCGGGTGCGATCGTTGCAGATCGGAGGGAAGGCCCAGGCCCGTAAACACCACCAGCGGAACGCACCTGTCGCACAGGGCGCGCGCAACCGGCGTGATGGGACCGTCGAGGAGATTGCCGTCGAGGATCGCGCCGTCCAGATGTCCGTCGATCAGAGCAAGAGCACTTACGTTGGTTTGCGCGGGGCCAAGGGCGATCCCGCGATAGTCAGTGATCGTCTGGATGAGTGCGGCCGCGATCCAATCATTGTCCTCGGCGACGAGGATTCGCTTTCCTCTCAGCATGGCTGTCATCTCGTGCAAGGCGGAACCGTTGAGCTGCTCGGCTGCGCGAAAGCCCCGCCCGGCGGAGCCGGACGGGGCGTTGGCGGAATAGCCTCAGTCGTTGTTCTTGCGCGGACGGGACCAGATGAGGGTGTAGCCTTCGCCGTCCTCATCGTTGAACAGGTTCGCGTAGATCGGCGCGTTGAAGGAGGGATCGTCGAGCTTGAGCGAGAGGTAGTCGCGGCCCTCTTCGGAGCGCTTCGACCAGGCGGCTCCGATCTCGGCCCGGCCCACGTAGACGCGGTGGCTGGGAGCGTTGTCATTGGAGCGGTTGGTCTCGGGGACGATGCGGACGCCTTTGGTCTGGACGCTCAGGGTGACGATCTCGCCCTGGAACTCGCTGCTGCCGACCTTCTTGAAGGAACCGATATTGGCCATGTCACTTCTCCTTGCTGTTTTCGAGCCCGCGACCACCGCGGCCTCGATGGCGATCGACAGGCCGAGGACGATCGACGACGCACCCGCTCGCGGGCCGGAGCGCAGCGGAGGATGGCGGCGGCGAGACTTTCTTGCCTCGCGAGGAATGGGCGAAGCCCAGGGGAAGAAAGTCGACCCGACGGCGTTGCGGCTCAGGCGATCGAGGCGCAGCCGGTCTTCGGCCAGATCAGGCCATCAAGAGGCCGGGTGCTCGCGTGCGCTGAACAGGATCCTCGGGAGAAGACGTGGCGGATATCGGTCGTCCCGCACAAGACGTCGGACAGTGTGAGCGTGGAGAAAGAAGCCATAGCGTAGGAAAAGGCGTGGTCGCTCGCCGCAGCATCACCGCATGACGACCTCTGCACTGCGATCTACGGGCCGGCCTATGCGCGGAGATGGCGCCGTCGATGGGGGCCTTCCGAAAGAGGGCTCGGCTACCGATTCAAGCGTACGGTTTCCGCGAGCGCCGATCGCCAGCGCTATTCAAACAAGGAGGGCGAGGCCTATCCCCGATGCGTCGCGCCAGTCAGAAGCGGCTGAGGCTCGTTACGGGATGCTCCGCTGGGCCGCAATGGGAGGGGCTCCGCGAAGACAGTCATGCGCCCCCAAGCCGTGCCGCCGATGACGATCGCGCCCATCCAGGCAAAGACCTCGCGCCAGACGAGCGACGGCACACCGATCTGCGACAGGTCGAGGACCGCGTGATAGCCGGCAATCGCCGCCGGAATAGCGAAGGCGGCCGCGATGACGGCGCGCAAGACCAATGGGCGAACGACCGCGAAGGCGATTTGGCCGACAGCGAGAGTGAGCGCGCCGGCGACGATGCCGGCGAGCAACGCGCCGATGACGCCCGCGCCACTGTGAAACGCCGCCATACCGGCAGTCAGTCCGACGAAGAACGGCAAGGCATAGACAGCGAGGGTAAAGATCAGCCAGCAGAACAGGCCGATCCCGAACATGCTGAGGATGAGTCCGATGACGAGCATGGTGGAAGCCTCCGTGACAGAAGATGTGACGGTCGCGCCTTCCACCACCACCACGGCGCAACGCAAAGTATAGCCAAACGCGAGCGGCGATGGGAGGGCCAATCGCTCCTTGCCAACTCCTGCAGCGACCGCGGGCATCCGACGGGCTCCGCTCCGGAGGGACCGAGGCGATGGTCAAGCCTGCGGATAAGAGTGGTTTTCTGGTACGCGGATCGAGCGCGACTTGGAGCCGCGCACGATCGTGCTGGTGCCATCGGCTCTTGCTGATGGGTGCAACATCATGGGGTAACGGCGGCGCTCACGCGCCGCCCTCGCCGAATATCCACACTGGGATGCCGAGCTTCTTCGCCTTGTCGGCGAGATTGCCCTGGATGCCGGTGCCGGGGAATACCATGACGCCGATCGGCAGCACCGTCAGCATCGCGTCGTTGCGCTTGAACGGTGCAGCCTTCGCGTGCTTCGCCCAATCGGGCTTGAACGCGATCTGCGGCACCTTGCGATTGTTCGCCCATTTCGCGGCGATTAGCTCGGCGCCCTTGGGCGAGCCGCCGTGCAGCAGCACCATGTCAGGATGCTTCGCGTGGACCTTGTCGAGCCGGTCCCAGATCAGCCGATGGTCGTTGAAGTCGAGCCCGCCGGTGAGGGCGATCTTCGGTCCTGACGGCAGCATCACCTCGGCCTCGGCGCGACGCTTGGCGGCGAGGAAATCTCGACTGTCGACCATTGCCGAGGTCAGAGTGCGGTGGTTGACCAGTGACCCGGAGCGGGGACGCCAGGGGGAGCCTGTGTGGACCTCGAAGCGCTCGGCGGCCCGGTCGCGGAAGAGCTCCAGGCTATTGCGGCGTTCGATCAGCGTGACGCCCTCAGCCGTGAGACGCTCAAGTTCAACCGAGCGCACCTCCGAGCCATTCTGCTCCCGCTGACTGCTGCGCTGCGCCTGCTCGTTGTCGTCGAGCTCGCGTTCGATGCGACCGGTGGCACGGTGGAACAGGTTGACGGTCGACCAGAGCAAATCTTCGAGGTCGGGTTCGAGACGCGTGTCGCTCAGGGTCGAGACCAGAGCGTCGAAAATGTCGGCGACGACGCCCGCGACAGCATCGCCTTCCGGAAGCGGTCTCGAGTCGGGCTCGTCGTGGAAGGGACGGTAGCCGTAGAGCTGAAGTTCGTTGAGGACGTGATCGGTAGGGGAGGAGGTGTGCGGCGGTTCGAATTCGGTGTCGTCGTGGTCGGTCGTCATGGTGAGGTCCTTTGCCGGATCGACCGCGCCCATCGCGGCCTTCGTGGCGATCACCAGACGGCAGGCGGAACGGGCCAGAACCCGCAGCGAAGCGAAGGGCCGAAGCGCCAGCGGAGGATGGCGAAGCCCGGATATTTTGTTTCGCGCTGCAAAGGCCCGCAGGGCCGGCGGAAAATAGCCGGGCGCAGCCATTGCCGGGCCGGGCCGCCTGCCGTCCGATCGCCCTCTAGAAGGCCAAGGGCGCGACTCTGTCCGGCGGGGTGGTCCTCGCCTGACCGGCCATCAGGATGCGCGAGCCGCCGACCGCTCACCCCGTCTCGGCGGTCGCCCACAGCATGAAGCGGATGACGTCCCGCGGTGCGAGCTGGATGCGCAAGGCTGCTCGGAGTTCGTCGATGCCGAACGTGCGCAGATCCTCGTTGAAGTCGCCAAGTCGAGGCGACAATGCGATCGCTTCGATGCCGGTCGCCTCGGCACGCTCTGTCAGACTCGCCACCGCCGCGTCGCCGGCCGCATCGGCATCGCGCGCGATGTAGAGGCGGCGCAGCGTCAGCGGGAGCAGCATGGCGGTGAGGTGGTTGGCGGAAAGCGCCGCGGCCATCGGCAAGGTCGGCAGCACGCATCGTAGTGACAGCATGGTCTCGATGCCCTCGCCGGCGGCGAGCACGTCGCTCGCCACACCGAAGCGGACCGCGTTGCCGAGGAGGTTGCCCATCGCGCGTCTCGGCGTGTCGATCGGCGCTTTGCCACGGCCTGACGGATCGAGCCAGGTGCGGTGTGCGCCGGTCATCCAGTCGTCGAGATCAGTGACACGGGCGATCATCGCTGGCCAGGTCTCGGTCGGTGCGTTCTCGTCCGGGCGATAGTAGCAGCGCGGGTGAAAGCGCAGCGCGCCGGCTTCGTGCAAAGCCGTAATGCCGCGATTGCGCAAATACGCTTCCACGAGTGTCCGCGCGATCGGCTGCGACATAGCGAACAGTCGCCGTGCGGCCTCGGGCGATCCCGTCTGTGCCGGGATACGTGCAGCTTTCGGCGATGGCTCCGGGTCCGAGCGGGGCAGGCTCAGGAAGCGTCGTGCCTCGTCGGCGACATCGTGGAAATCGAGAAGGCCACAGCTTTCACGGATGACGTCAAGCAGATCGCCGTGCTCGCCGGTGGCGGCATCGGTCCATTTGCCGGCCGGCCCTTTGGGCGACTCCTTCAACCGGACGAACATGGAGCGGCCCGGCGTGTTGCGCGCGTCGCCGACCAGCCAATAGCGGCCCTCGCGGCGGCCATTGGAGAGATAATGACGGCACACCGCCTCGGCTTCGCGCGCGAGACGGTGCGCCAGGTCGGAAGCATCGCGCGGCATCACGCGGCCTCCCGCTCGCCGATGCGCTCGACGGGAAAGCGCTCCAGCACTTTCGTCAGCACGCCGACGCCGCTCGCATCGGTTGGCACAAACATGCGGAGCTTCCAGGTGATGATCTCGTGGAAGAGGCCGTAGGCCTTGAGCCGGTCGCGCATAGTGTCGGTGAAGCCCGACAGCTCGATGCGGTTCGCGCCCATAACGCGCACGCGACGGAGCTGCAGGCCTTCGGCGAGATCGAGAACGGTGCGGCCGTCCATCAGCGCGGCGAAGGCGCTCTCCGGCGTCAGCGCCGGTTCGCCCTCCGCCAGCGTGCTCGCGACCCAGGCGGGCGAGACCTTGCGGCCGATGATGCGTTCACCCGCATCGGTCTGAAGCCGATAGACGCGCGTCGACTCGTTCGGCAGGCGCTTCCAGATCGGCAGGAGCAATCCGCCGACGATATGGGTCGTGCTGTCCGTGAACTCGGGCACCTCGGCAAGCTCGCGTTGCCAGGCCGAGGCAAAGGTGTCGCGCTCCGCCTCGACCCAATGGCTCTCGGCCATCGTCTTCAAAGGTACGCCGTGGCTCTCCATCGGCCGGATGAGCCGCACGCGCTGCTCGATCTCCCCATCGTCGAGCATCAGGCTCGGCGCTGGGACTTGCACGGCGGCGCGTCCCGAGCGTTCGTTGACGAGCAGCACGACGCGCGGATCGGAGAGCCGATCCAGAGCCTCGTTCAGCGTCACGGGACGATTGCG
Source organism: Hyphomicrobium denitrificans 1NES1 (assembly GCF_000230975.2). Classification (NCBI taxonomy): domain Bacteria; kingdom Pseudomonadati; phylum Pseudomonadota; class Alphaproteobacteria; order Hyphomicrobiales; family Hyphomicrobiaceae; genus Hyphomicrobium; species Hyphomicrobium denitrificans. The sequence goes on from NC_021172.1 coordinate 3,561,476, forward strand.
CTCGCGCTGCGCTACGGTGAGCAGGCGCGTCTCCGCGCCGGTGCCGGGATGGGTGTAGATCGTGCACCGATCGGTGACGACAAAGCTTTCGGCGCGAAGCGTTTCGAGCCCGACATCGTAGGTGCCTGACGCGATGGCGCCTTCGATGCGGGCCGTGAGCAACTGCTCGAAGGCCGTGAACAGCACGTTCTGCAGATCGATGGTCAGCGCCAGCAGGCGATTGAGGAAGGTGGTGATCGGCGGCAGCTCGTCCTTGATGCCGTTGGCGTCCATCAGCTTCAAGCCGGTGGCGTCCTCGAAGGTCTGAAGCGAGCAGCCCTCCACCTTGTCCCTGACCAGAAGCATGTAGAGCTGCCGCAACGCGTCGCGCCCGTAGTGGCTTTCGAGATTGTCCTCGGGCCGGAACAAGCCCTGGCCGCCGGTCTGACGCTGGCCGCGCGTGATCGCGCCGAGCGTGTCGAGGCGGCGCGCTATGGTGCTCAAGAAGCGCTTCTCCGCTTTCACGTCCGTGGCGATCGGACGGAACAGCGGCGGCTGGGCCTGGTTGGTGCGGTTAGTGCGGCCGAGACCCTGGATCGCCGCATCCGCCTTCCAGCCGGGTTCGAGCAGGTAGTGGACGCGCAGGCGCCGATTCCGCGCCGACAACTCGGCGTGGTAGCTGCGTCCCGTGCCGCCCGCTTCCGAGAAGACGAGGATGCGCTTAGCGTCATCCATGAAGGCGGCCGTCTCCGCGAGGTTGGCCGAGCCGGCGCGGTTCTCGACCATCAGGCGGTCGCTCTTGCGGATCACGCGGCGCGAGCGGCCGGTGACCTCGGCGACCATATCGGTGCCGAAGCGCTGAACGATCTGGTCGAGCGCGCCGGGCACCGGTGGGAGCGAGGCGAGCTTCTCGATCAGGCGGTCGCGACGAGCGACGGCTTCGCGGCTCTCGACCGGCTGGCCGTCGCGGTAGACCGGCCGGGAGGAGAGATTGCCCTCTGAATCCGTGAAGGGCTCGTAGAGCTGCACCGGGAAGGAATGGGCGAGATAGGCGAGGACGTACTCGCGCGGTGTGATGTCGACCTGGACGTCGTTCCAGTCCTCTGTCGGGATTTCCGCGAGCCGGCGCTCCATCAGCGCTTCGCCGGTCGAGACGATCTGGATGACGGCGGCATGGCCGGCCTCGAGATCGCGCTCGATCGAGCGGATCAGCGACGGCGTTTTCATACTGGTCAGCAGATGGCCGAAGAAGCGCTGCTTGGCGGATTCGAAGGCGGAGCGCGCGGCGGACTTCGCCTGCGCGTTCAGCGTGCCAGTCTCGCCCGTGATGTTCGCGGCCTGCATCGCCGCGTCGAGGTTGTTGTGAATGATCGAGAACGCGCCGGCATAGGCGTCGTAGATGCGGACCTGCTCCGGCGTGAGCCGGTGCTCGACCAGTTCGTATTCGACGCCTTCGTAGGAGAGCGAGCGAGCAGCATAGAGGCCGAGCGCCTTAAGGTCGCGCGCCAGCACCTCCATTGCCGCGACGCCGCCGGCCTCGATCGCCTCGACGAACTCGGCGCGGGTCGCGAACGGGAAATCCTCGCCGCCCCAGAGTCCGAGACGCTGGGCATAGGCGAGGTTATGGACCGTTGTGGCGCCGGTCGCGGAGACGTAGACGATGCGGGCATTCGGCAAGGCGTGCTGGAGCCGCAGCCCCGCCCGGCCTTGCTGCGAGGCGGCCTGGTCGCCGCGTTCGCCCTTGCCGCCGACCGCGTTCTGCATGGCGTGGCTCTCGTCGAAAATGATCACTCCGTCGAAGTCGGAGCCCAACCATTCGACGATCTGCTGGACGCGCGAAAGCTTCTCGCCGCGTTCATCGGTGCGCAGCGTGGCGTAGGTCGCAAATAGGACGCCTTCCGCCAGCCGGATCGGCGTGCCCTGACGAAAGCGGGAGAGCGGCGTGACGAGCAGCCGCTCCATGCCGAGCGCCGACCAATCGCGCTGGGCGTCTTCGATCAGCTTGTCGGATTTAGAGACCCAGACGGCGCGAGGCCGGCCCTTCAGCCAGTTGTCGAGCAGGATGCCGGCGACCTGGCGACCCTTACCTGCACCGGTGCCGTCGCCGAGAAACCATCCTCGTCGAAAGCGGACAGCATTTTCGGCATCGTCGCGCGCCGCTGTGACGACATCGAAGGTCTCGTCGATGGACCAGTTGCCGGCGAGGAAGTTCGAATGGGCCTCACCGGCATAGATGACGGATTCGAGCTGAGCGTCCGACAGCAAGCCTTCGGCGACGAGGTTCGCCGGCAGACGCGGCCGATAGGACGGTTTCGGCGGCGCGACCGAGGCCATCGCAGCCGACTGCACCAGCTTGGTGGGATGGGCCTGCGACCCGGAAATACGGATCGACTGCAATCCGTATTCTTCATAAAGCGCCTCCGTGAGCCGCGCGCCCTCCGGCGGGGTCCAATCGACGGTTTCGTAGGCGAGCTCCATCGCTTCCGGTTCGGGGAGCGCCGGAGCGGAGGACGGACGCATCGCGAAGGCGCGCACCGTGCGGGGGATGGCGTGACGCGCACCGGTGACGGCGATGGACGCTTCAATCGGCAAGCGCGGTGGAACCTGCTCGATGACCCAGGCGAGCAAGGTGGCTGCATCCGGCGCGACACCCGAAGAGTCAGGGAACATGTCCGGATCGACGGCGGGTTGCTTGTCGATGACGAGCAGCCGCGTGTCGATCGTGGTGCCGTGCTTCGCATAGACCGAGCCGTCGACGGCGGCGGAAAACACGAGCCGTCCGCGCTCCTGCAGGTGAGCGAAGGTGCCGGTCCAGGCCGGATTGTCGGGCGCGAAGCTCGATCCGGTGATCGCGACGAGACGCCCGCCGTTGCACAGCCGCGCTAGGGCGGAGGTGACGTGGCGAAGCGCAGCGTCCGCCATGCGCCGATCGACGTTCGCCATCGCCGAGAAGGGCGGGTTCATCAGAACCACGCTCGGCGCGATCCCGACATCGAGATGATCGTCAATCTGTGCCGCATCGAACCGGGTGACGGCGATGTCCGGAAAGAGGTGGTCGAGCAACGCGGCGCGGGCCTCGGCCAGCTCGTTCAGCACGAGCGAGCCGCCGGCCAGTTCGGCCAGGATGGCGAGCAGCCCGGTGCCGGCCGAAGGCTCGAGCACCCAATCGGCCGGCGTGATGGCTGCGGCCGTGCATGCGGCAAGTCCGAGCGGGACCGGCGTCGAGAATTGCTGGAGCGCCTGGCTCTCCTCGGAGCGGCGCGTATGGGTGGGGAGAAGGTCCGCGATCTTCGCCAGCAAAGGCAGCATGGCGGCCGGAGACGCGGCCTTGGCGCGGATGGCCGGTCCGAATTTCCGCAGGAACAGGACCGTAGCCGCCTCGCAGGCGTCATAGGCGGTTTTCCAATCCCAGCCGCCGGCGGAATCGGAGGCGCCGAAGGCGGACTCCATGGCGGCGCGCAGGATGGCGGCATCTATCCGGCGGCCGCGTTCGAGATCGGGAAGAAGGAGCCGCGCGGCCTGGGCGATGGCGGCAGATGCGGGCGCGAGCGATGGCGTAGCCAAGCGGGCGGCCGCGGAGCTGGAAGGATTCGTCATGAAGGGGACCTCGGGAGAGCAGGAAGGGCCGAGCCGCCGGGCGCTCTCTCTCGACCCGACCGGCTCAAACCCCTTCCGGCCAACCTCTCGCTCTCGTCACGCCGCCGCCTTCACGGCGCACCACCACGCGATGCGCGTATCCCGCGTCGCATTCGCGAGCCGCAGCAGCAGATCGCCGTGACAGGCGTGCGGCGCGCAGAAGCAGACGAGATCGTGGCCGCGCAACTCGTAGAGCGCGCGCAAGAGATGATGCTGATCGGCGAGCCAGCGCTCGTATTGGCGATGACGGCGGCGCGGTCGCCGTCGGGGCCGATTCGGAACGTATTGCCCCATTCGAGCCGCGTCCGATATAGACGGCGCCCGCCGGCGCGCCTGCCTGATGCTTGTTGAGAACCCTGCACATCGCGTTCGCCTCCTGGTCCTGAGCGACGGGCTTGCGACCGAGAGCGGTTCAGGTTCTCGGGTCACGCATCGGAGGGCGGACGATGCGGGAACGGCTCGCCCGTTGACCCGCGAACCGCCGCGCTCAGACAGGCCAGGAAGCGGCGGGATCAGGATCGCGTTGGGTCCGGCAGGGGTTCGGACGGCAGCAGGTAGGCGTCGAAGGGATTGCCGTCGACCAGATGGCCGAAGGGCGTGAACACGAAATCCGTTTTATCGCGGCCAATCGCGCAAATGAGGTAGCGCTGTTCGCCGGTCACGGCGTCGATGCACTCCATGAGCGCGAGATTGCCGTCGGCAGCCGCCCGCAGCAGCGTCTGGAAGTTGGCACGCGCGTGATCGGGAATGCTCATCGCGCACCTCGCCTTCCGCGCGCTGGCGCGAGGGGGCGTGCCAGCCAGCCATTGGTGTCGGTCCAGGCAATCGTCTCGCGGGTCGTGAGATCGATCACATGCGCGCCGCCGCCGAAGGCATTGACGCGCGGCTGCGAGCAGGTGTTGGCCCACTGAAAGCCCCAGCGGCCTGTGAGGCCGAATGCCTCGGCGCAGCGGAGCACGAACAGGATCACCTGTTGCGGATCGCCGGTGACCTCATCGCGAATCCACAGCGCGGTGCCGCCATGCTCCGGCTGGATGGAGAGGAGGAAGCCGTCGGGCGGCACGTCCTCGCGCGCTGCCTGCTCCATGAACGCCTGGTAGAGATCGAGCGCGCGTCCGGCGTTGTCGGGCGTGCCGACATCGAGCACGCATGAGAAGCGAGTGAAGAAATCAGCCATGACGGCCTCCTGAAACGACGAAGCCCGGCGCGAAGGCCGGGCTCTCTGGAATTGCGGTAATGTGGGGATCAGCCGGTTGGGCTGTCGTGGATGCGGTCATCGTCGAACGCGACATCCTCGGCGACGGCGTGGCGACCATCCGGCGCGACGCGGTCGATGAAGGCGATCACGCCTTCCCGGCGCTCGCCGGTCTCGACGTGCTCGGGATGGGCGGCGGACTCCATCGCCGTTTTCGCCACTGCCTTGGCTTTCTCGATCGCGTCCGCATCGGACTCGGCTTCGACAATGAAGCCGTCATAGGCGCGCAGCCAGAACCCGATCTTGACGATGTATTCGTTCATGGCGTGCCTCCATTCATCTCCGGATCGCGGCCGCCGGCCATGATCGCTTCCGCTTTGGCTATCGCCGCATCAGCGCGCTGACGCCAATACGGCGGGTCGGAGCAACCGGCCTCCGGGGTGTGCACGAGAACCTTCAGAATCCCGAGCAGGGTCTCGAAGTGATCGGCCTTTCGCTGAAACATCTCGCCGAATTGCGATGGAACGGAGAGCGCGGTGACGCGATAGGCGGTGTCCTCGCCCGGCCAGGCGCCGGTGACGTAAGTCTCGCCGGAGGATTCGTAGTCCTCCTTCTGGTCGGACCAGTCATCGTCCTCGATGGCGAGCCGGCAGGCCTGGTCGAGCGTCTCGGCTTCATAGGTGCGCTGGCGGTAGATGGGAATGCGATAGGTGGCCTCGATGGTGAAGAACGGCATGATGACCTCCAGAAATGCGAAAGCCCGGCGGGCCGGGCTCAGGTGGACGAAGCGGGAGTGATCGGCGTCAAAGACGCCAGGTTCGGACGAGCCGTTGCGGGTCCTGGTGATGCGCGAGCATCTCGCGATAGAAGCGATGCCGTGCTTGCCGACGCGCCGGGTCGCGCCGCGCGCGCCGCGTCAGCTTCCGCGCGGCGGCGCGGATGACGGTGCGCCAGCCGTCATCGACGGTGATGTCGAGGCGCAGATAGGTGCCGTACATGATCAGGCGCCTCCCGCCGTTGCGGCCGCGAAGGGATCGACCTGCTTGTGGATCGGCTGCGCCCGACCCATCCAGGGCTCCGGCCGGATGCAGCGCACCCAGTCGGCGAAGCTCGGAATGAAGCCGAGATCTTCCACCACATGTTGTTCGCCGATGAGCCGCACCGGCACGACGCGTCCGGTCGAGATAGCGATGGTTGCGCCGAAGAAGCGCTCCAGCATGAAGATGCCTTCGGCGTGATGGCGCAGGGCACGGTGACGAAAGTCGGCGGTGATCGCCTTCGATTCGTCGAACCACTGATGCAGCGGCAGATAATCTTCCGCGACGCCGCCCCACTTCTTCACCGAAGAGAGCGCGTGATGATAGCAATGTCCCATCATCGCCTCCTCAGAACACATGCTGCGAATATTCGGACGCGGTGTAGCGCTCGTTGTAGTCGAGCGTGATCGTCCGTTCGGCGACATCGAAGGTGAAGTCGCCATAGGCGCCGTCGTTGTTCTCCCAACCGCAATGCGTGTCGGTAAGAAAGTCGTAGGCAAGACGCTCGATTGCGTCGGCGATGCTGATGTGCGATCGGTCAGGCTCGGCTTGGTCCCACACTGCGGTGGCCATCTCGATCTCGCCGATGGGCATGTCGATGACAGCGTCGCCGGCCTTCGCCTCGACATTCTCGATCTGGCCGGAGTCGCCGTAGCCGTCGAAGGTGACGACGACGAGCGTGACGCCCGCGGCCGCGAGAGCGTCGAACAGCGCGGCCTTGTTGCGAGGCTGCAGCTCGGCTTGCAGCCGCTCCTGGACGACGCGCTTGGCCTCCCAATCGGAAGGTGACGCATTCGTGCCAGGCGTAGTGTCAGAGGTGTCCGTCATGGTGATCTCCTGAAACGAAATCGCCCGGCGCGATGGCCGGGCGAAGGATTGATGGAGAGGTGAGCGGGACGGCTCACGCCGCCCCGCTCGGGGTCGTCACTCGGCGGCAATCACAGCCGGCTCGTCGGTCTCGTCCTCGCCGGCGCTGTCCTCGTCGTCGGCGAGGAAGGCGGGAAGCGCTTGCTCATCCCCGCCCGCGTCGGCGTCGGTTGTGTCGGCGCCTTCGGCCTCCGGAGTCCGCAGCGGCTCGGGCAGCCAGCCGGTGCCGTCGAGCAACCGTTCGGCCTCCTTCGCCATGTCCGCCTTCTTCAGGTGGTCGATGAGTTGCGCCGACTGCTCGCCCTTCGCCTCGCGCACCGCTTCGAGGATGCGAGGCTTGGTGACACGGCCGAGATAGCTATCGACCGTCGGCCGCCAGCCGGCTTCCACCATGTCGAGCCCGACGGCACGTGCGAGCCGGTCAGCCTGGACGAGACGGCGCTGGACGCCATGAACCGACACGCCAGGACCGCCGTAGCGATCGCCCTTCTCGTAGAGCGCATTGACTCCGAACGAGACGCAATGCGCCAGAAGCGCGCCACGGCTGGCGTCGTCCAGCGCGGCGAGCCAGTCCCAAAGCGCGGCCTCGTCCTTCGGCAGATCGGCTTTCCAGGCTTCGTGCCGTTCCGCGACCGCCTTGGCGGACGGGCTGTCCTTCAGATCGGCGGGCTGGATTGGGAAGGACACCTGCCGCACCGCCGCTTCGAGACAAGTCCCCGATCCGCTGTGCTGGAAGGTGTCGAGGCAGAGCTTGTGCAGCAACGCTGTCATCGCGACCTGCGGGTTGTTCGCCACGGCGTCCCGCAGCGCCAGCGTCCGGTACGCGGTCAGCTCGCTGACGAGCCGGTCGGGCAGCGGCCTGACGGCGTCGTCCTCATTTTCCTCCGGCTCGCCCTGGCCGCCGATCGTGATGATGGCGCGCTGCGCCGTGGGCGAGGACGGTTCGTCGCCTTCGCTCGGATCGCCATCGGCCTCCACTTCGCCCTCGCCATCCACGGTGGCCGGTGCCTCGTCTTCCGGACGGACGTAGGCGCGATCGACGCAAAGGCTGCCGTCCCCGTCGATGCTCGCGAACACGCCGGCGCGGGCGATCTCAGCTAAGTCGTAGCTGACCGGGCGATCCTCGAAAGCGGCGAGCGCCGTTTCGATCTCGCCGAGGCGAGCGTCGATTTCGTCTGGCAACTCGTCGGCGTTCTCGTATTCGGCCTCGAGCTTGGCATAATCGGCCTTCAACGCGTCGATCGTCGCCTGTTCCTCGGCCGTGAGGTCCGTCGGCGTGCCTTCGAGCTCGCGCAGATGGTGGGTGTGGCCATAGGGGAAGTCGACGTTGACCTCGATCCACTTCCAGCCCTCGGCGGCGATCGTCTCCGCTTCGGCTTTCAGCTTCTCCGCGACCAAGCCGTCGAGCAGGCCGACATTCTCCAGCCAGCCGCCATCGTCCTGTTGGAAGAGGTCGCGCATGACAATGCCGCCCGCCTGCTCATAGGCGTCGAGGCCGACGAACAGGACCCTCTTGTCGGACGCGCGCACCGTGCGTTCCGTCAGCATGCGACGGATCTGATACGGCTCCTGACTGTAGGAGCGCTGGAGCGTTTCCCAGACCTGCTCCTGGCGCGCGTGATCATCCGTCACGGAGAACGCCATCAGTTGCTCGAGCGACATGCCATCTTCGGCATAGGTGTCGAGCAGTTTCTCGGACACGGCAGCAAGACGCAGCCGCTGCTTCACCACGTTCACGCCAACGAAGAAAGCCGCGGCGATATCCTCCTCGGACTGGCCTTTCTGGCGCAGCGCTTGGAAGGCGCGGAACTGGTCGAGCGGATGGAGCGGCGTGCGCTGGACGTTCTCGGCGAGCGAATCCTCCTCGGCCGAGATCTCGACGCTGGGATCGCGCACAACGCAGGGCACCGGCCCGGTCTTGGCTAGACGCTTCTGTTTGACGAGAAGCTGCAGCGCGCGGTAGCGCCGCCCGCCGGCCGGGACCTCGAACATGCCGGTCTCGGCACCGTCGGCGTCGAGGACCGGCCGGACGCTGAGGCTTTGCAGGAGCGTGCGCCGGGCGATGTCCTCGGCCAGCTCCTCGATCGAGACGCCGGCCTTCACGCGTCGGACGTTCGACTGAGACAGAACAAGCTTGTTGAAGGGAATGTCGCGCGAGGACGACAGGGTGATCTTCTGAACCGCAGGTGCCATCGGGATAGTCTCCGCGACGGGCGCCGAAAGACTCTCTCTCGGCTTTCAACCCGTCACGAAGACCGGCGCAGCCCTCTTCCTCTGGGACGCCGCAGACCTACCGAGCCGGAGATGCGCATCCGCACAGATCCGACTTTGCGTGACGGCTGGCTCCGCCAAAGATGTGGGCCGAGTCCAGCGGCGGAAGAATCACGCTGCCTCCTGTTCGGCATCCGATGGCGTGGCGGGGCGTTCGTCGTCGCTGGGAAGAAAGCCGAGGAGGAAATCTGCGGCCTTGCTTGCCTGTGAGGCGGCGCGCACGATGGCGCGATTGTCCTCGCGCAGCACTTCGAGCCAGGAGCCGATATAGTCCGCGTGGCGCACCGTCGGGGCGATGCCGAGCGAGGCGCAGCAGAAGGCGGCGTTCATCTCGGCGACCAGCTCCTCGAACGCATACTTCTTGGAGCCGAAGGAGCCGGAGAGATCGCGGTTCAGCCGGTGCGGGGCGCCGCTGGCGTGACCGAGCTCATGCAGCGCCGTGCGGTGCCAGTTGATCGGTTCGAAATAGGCTTGCGGTGGCGGGACCTGCACATAGTCGTGCGCGGGGACATAGAAGGCGCGGTTGCCGCCGATGCGGAAGTCGATGCCCGTCGCCTTGATCAGTGCCTCCACCTTGGGCTCGATCAGTCCGGGCTCGGGCGGCGGCGCTGTGACGGCGAGGTCTTCAGGCAGACCCTCACACTGCGCCAAGTTGAACACTGTAAAGCGCTTGAGGAATGGGATCGCCTGCGCTTCTTCGCCGGTCTCGCGCGCCCGCTTCTTCTCGTCGTCGGGAATGAAGCGGTCGGCATAGACAACAGTGGTGCCGTGCTCGCCCTTGCGGACATTGCCCCCGAGGCCGAGCGTCTGGCGAAACGTAACCCAGCCCTGGACCGGGAAACCGTGCTCGATCACCGATCCCCAGAGGATCAGCACATTGATCCCCGAATAGTTTCGGCCGGTGGCGGCGTTCTTCGGCATGGCAAGCGGCGCCTTCGCCGCCGCCGTGCCCCAAGGCTGAACCCAAGGCACACGGCCGGCCTCCAGTTCGCCGATGATCTTGGTGGTGATTTCGTCATAAAGGCTCGTCCGGTCGAAGCCGGAACGGGCGCGAGCGGTGTGTCTGGACATCGCGGATCTCCGCGACGGGCGCTGGAAGCCTCTCTCCCAGCCTTCAACCCGTCACGAAAACCCTGTCTGCACTCTCACTCTCGGGGCGTTGCGGGGTGTCCCCGCAGAAGGGGGTGTGCCGGCGACTGCGGCGCCGGTCAGGGGGAAAGCCTTCACCCAACTTGAGGAGGTACGTTGGCGCCTGGAACTCGGGCCCAGACAGGCCCGGCACGGGCGCTTGACCCGCATATTTTCAGTTTCGCATTACGCGGGAGTGTGATAAAACCTCTGCTAAAATTTATGATAGCCAAGGAAACGTCACTGTCAATGACATCGGCGAACGCCCAGCGAGTTCGTGCCCTAGATCTCTTGAAGTCGCGGGGAATGCTCCGCCAGAAGGACTTCATGGCCGAAGGCATTGGCCCGGAGACGCTCGCCCGTCTCGTACGGGAGGCGGCGGTCGTGCGTCCGGCCCGGGGCCTCTATCAGCTCCCGGACACCCAGATCGAGGCGGCCCACATGCTTGCCGAAGCCGCCGTGCTGGTTCCCAAAGGGGTCGTCTGCCTGACCTCGGCGCTTCAATATCATGAACTGACGCTGCAGATGCCGTCAGCCGTATGGATGGCGATCGAGCGTACCGCCTGGCGGCCGAAGATCGACTATCCGCGCATCCGCTTCGTGCGCTTCACCGGATCGGCGCTGACCGAGGGGGTTGAGCGTCATCGCGTCGAGAACATCGAGGTCCCCATCACGGATCCGGCGCGGACCATCGTCGACTGTTTCCGCTACCGGGCCAAGGTCGGCCTCGATGTCGCCATGGAAGGACTTCGCGAAGGCCTCCGCCGCCAGCGATGTACACCTGATGATCTGTGGCGTTACGCGCGAACGGCGCGGGTCTGGTCAGTGATGCGCCCTTACGTCGAAGCGATGGCGGCCGATGCCACGTGAGCCTCGCAATATTGGCGCGTCGGTGCGGGCCCGCCTGCTGGATCGGGCGCGCGCGGAGCGATCCGATTTCCAGATTCTGCTGACGCGCTATGCGCTCGAGCGTCTGCTCTACCGGCTGAGCATTTCCCCCCATCGCGACCGCTTCATTCTAAAGGGGGCGATGCTCTTTGTGACCTGGGTCGCCGATCCCTTCCGGCCGACTCGCGATCTCGACCTGCTCGGTTCTGGCGACAATGGCGCCGAGGCGATCGCGGAAACCTTCCGCGTCATCTGCGCCCAGCCGGTCGCCGATGACGGTGTGATATTCAATGTCGCTGCGCTGCAGGCGGCGCCGATCCGCGAGGAAGTGGAATATGGCGGCGTACGGGTACGCACAACCGCGACGATCGCCGGTGCGCGCATCCCAATTCAAGTTGATGTCGGCTTCGGCGATACCGTCACGCCGGCGCCGGTCGAGATCGACTATCCCACCTTGCTGGACGCCCCGGCACCGCATCTTCGAGCCTACCCGATCGAGACGGTGGTGGCGGAGAAATTTGAAGCCTTGGTCGCGCTCGGCATGGCCAACAGCCGACTCAAGGATTTCTATGATCTTTGGCTGATTGCGCACACCTTCAAATTTGGGCGGCCCGCACTTTCTAAAGCCGTGCAGCGCACATTCGAGCGGCGCGGCACAGCGCTCCCAGCCGATATTCCGGTTGGTTTGACGGATGAATTCGCGGCGGCGTGGGCTGTCCAGTGGCGAACCTTGCTCACGCGCGAGCGCATGGCGGCGGCGCCAGAAGGATTCACGACAGTCATCGCTGATCTTCAGGATTTCTTGATGCCGTTACTTGGTGGGTCAAACACAGAGTCGGTTTGGCCGGCCGGCGGGCCATGGTCGCTCGGAGCATCGAAAGATGAATAGCGGCCTGCGTCAGTTTCGCTGGATGCACCAACCGGTGATAGTCCCTTCAGCAAGTGCCAATCTCGGGGGCGGATGCCTGGGGGTGCTGTGGTGACGGAAGCCGACACGTGCCGAAAATTCGTGGTTCCGCGCCTGCAGACGGCAGGTGGGAAGGCGCGCCCACGCCATCAACGACGGACCTTTACCGATGGTCGCGTGATCTTTGTCGGCGGCAAGGCGACGCGCGGCCGACAAAAGCGTGCCGACTACATCCTGCGCTACCGCGCCGACTACGGCAGCATCGGTTGTGAAGAAATAATAATCGTCGTGAGAGTGCGAGAGCGTCGGCTGGGGGAAATAGAGTGATACTGACCGACAACGAAACGAAGGTCGATCTCCTTAACAACGAAGCGATCGCCAAGACCATCATCGCGTTGCTGCGGGAGAAACCGGAGCGCCCGGTGACGATTGGCGTTCACGGCGATTGGGGCGCGGGGAAGTCCAGCATCCTCGAGATGATCGAGAGCGGCCTCGCGGACCAGGACGGCGTCCTCTGTCTCAAGTTCAACGGATGGCGGTTCCAGGGTTTCGAGGACGCCAAGATCGCGTTGATCGAGGGCATCGTCACCGGTTTGCTCGAGAAGCGTCCGTTGCTGTCGAAGGCGGGTGCGGCGGTCACAGATATCTTCCGCCGGATCGATTGGCTCAAGATCGCACGCCACGGCGGCGGTCTGGCGTTCACCGCCATGACGGGCATTCCGACAGCCGGCCAAATCGGCGCCGTCGTCGATACCGTGAAGGGCGTCTTCGCCGATCCCGCGAAACTCGCGACCAAAGAGAACTACGACAAAGCCGTCGATGGTGTGCAAGGGCTATTGAAGCCGGCCGAGTCGAAGAACGTTCCGGAAGAGATCGAGGCCTTCCGGAAGGCTTTCACGGGCCTGCTGAAGGCGGCTGGAATCGACCAGCTGATCGTGTTGATCGACGATCTCGATCGCTGCCTTCCCGACACCGCCATCGAGACGCTCGAAGCGGTTCGCCTGTTCGTATTCACCGACCGCACAGCTTTCGTCGTCGCCGCCGATGAGGCGATGATCGAATATTCGGTGCGCAAGCATTTTCCCGAGCTGCCGGACACGACTGGTCCCCGCGACTACGCGCGGAACTATCTCGAGAAGCTGATCCAGATACCGTTCCGCATACCGGCGCTGGGGGAGACCGAGACGCGCATCTACGTCACGCTCCTCCTAATCGGCGCTGAACTCGCCGACGACGCCGACTATGCGAAACTGATCGACGCAGCGCGCGGTCTGCTCAAGCGGCCGTGGACGACGGCCGGTCTGGATGCGCAGACCGTCAGGACCGCGCTCGGCGACAAGGCCAGCGATGTTCAGAACGCGCTCACGCTGAGCGATCAGATCGGCCCCATCCTCGCCAGCGGCACCCAGGGCAATCCGCGGCAGATCAAGAGGTTCTTGAACACGCTCATGCTGCGGCACCAGACGGCGCAGGCGCGCGGGTTCGGCGAGGAGGTCAAGCTCCCGGTCCTGGCGAAGCTCATGTTGGCCGAGCGCTTCATGTCGCGGTTGTTCGACCAGATCGCGAGCGCTGGTGCCCGCAGTCCCGATGGACGTTGCGCCGACCTGTCAGGCCTTGAAGCGGCCGCCGCCGACGTGGCGGAAACGTCGAGACGTAAACGCGGCGGTTCGAAGGCGGCGGTCGACGGCGACGACGACAAGTCGGATGCCGTGGTGAAGGACAGCGCCGTGTTGGCAGAATGGAAGGCGGCAGAAGCGATCCGGGCCTGGGCGTGCCTCACGCCATCCTTGGCCGAGGTCGATCTTCGCCCGTACCTCTTCGTCACCAAGGACCGGAAGGACTATTTCGGGGCGGCCTCGGTGTTGGGTCGCCTGGCCGCTGTCGTGGAAAAGCTGCTTGGGTCGAAGCTTGCTGTGCAAGCCTTCGAAGGGGAGCTGAGGCAGCTCGTGCCCGCGGAGGCTGCCCAGGTGTTCGAAGAACTGCGCGGCCGCGTCATGGGCAGCGACGCCTTCGAGACGGCGCCCCCGGGCATCGATGGTGTCGCCGTTCTGGTGCGCGCCCATCCGACCTTGCAGCCGAATCTCCTCGATCTCTTGGAGGCTCTCCCGGCGAACCGCTGCGGTCCGTGGCCGGCGTCCGGCTGGGAGGGCGTGATCAAGGAGGGGGAATCGGTGGCTCGCTTCGAGCGGCTTCTGAAGACCTGGTCCACATCCAAGGGCTCGTTCCTGAAGACGACAGCGGCGGCGGCGCTGCGCACGCGCGGGAATCGCCGCTGATGGGAACCTCGAACGCCTATGGCGGTGCCGGCGGTGGGACGCCCTTGATCCCGAGTTGGTTGCAGGATGACGGCGGCGGCGCGGGAGGCGGCGCCACGCCGCCCAGCGACGGGTCGACGCCTGCACCCGCGACCGGTACGCCGCCCGCGGTCCCGCCGGCGCCGGCGCCGCGACCTGTCATCCCGGCGGCTGGGGCTTCCGACCGCTTCACTGGTGCGCGCGCCAGCTTCTCGCGGTTCGCCAGTTCGGGGGGAAGCGACCGTCGTGGCTTGGGGCGCGCGGTCTCGCGCTATGTGTCGACCTCGGCGGGCGGATCCCGTCGCGCCGCCCAGCGCATGGGTTCGTCGCGGGGAGCAGGGGCGGGGTTGGTCCGCTTCCTGAACGACGCGAGCGTCAACGGCGTCCGCGAGGCCCTGAGGGCGTTGAACCTCGAAAGCCTCGCAGGACGGCCGATCGAAGAAGTGTTCGCCGGGCTCGCGGATTATATCTGTCCAGAAGGTGGGTCGATTGATGAAGGCATCGCTCGCGATGCGTTCGTCGAGACGATCGCCGACCTCGCCGGCGCGGGCATGACCGACATCGACGCTCTGACCCCCGCGCAGATCCAGACGGTGTTGGAGCTCTACGCGACCCATGCGATCGAGGCTCGTCTGTGCAACGACATCGGGACCAAGGTCGTCACCTTGCCGGCGGACCCCCGGGCGGCGGCGCGCGTCGAAGCGCAGCTTCGGGATTTCATCCAACGTGGCGTCAGCGACGCCATCAACGCGGCCGGCGTCAACATCCAGGCGCTGTCGCCCGATGCAGTCACGGAGTTCGTCACAACAGTCTACCAGTCCGCGTTCGAGATCCTTCAGACGATGGGCGATGCGGAGGCGGGGGAATGAGGCGGCACGTCCTGATCGGGCGCTTCGGCGCCGACGATAAGACCCGCGTGCCCAAAGCGCGTGATGAGGTCCCTTCAACCCTTCAACTGGTCGCCGGCAAGCGCTTTGACCATGGGATTGGGCGGGCGTTGGACGACCTGAAGGCTCTGTCTCTATCGCCAAGCGAGATCGGCGCGGACCTGCTTGTCCTCGCTGCGCATGTCCACGCGGCAGACACCCGGTTGTCCCGTTCCAGTGAATCGCAGGACGCCTGGACGCGTGAGATTCGGTTGGTCATCCCGGTCAGCGATCCGGGCAGATGGACGGCAGCCGCCCCGATACTCGTGCGAGCGCTAAACTTCCTCACCGGCGATCGGTGGGAGGTTGGCTTCCGGAAACGGCCGCCGGCGTTCAAGACGATCGTGCCAGCCTCCGCGCCAACTTTGCTGCCGCCCGCGTTCGACGGCGTCAGCCTGTTTTCAGGCGGTCTCGACAGTCTGATCGGCGCGATCGATACCCTTGAAAGAAAGGAGACGCCGCTGCTCGTGAGCCATGCAGGCGAAGGGTTGGTGAGCAAGTCGCAAGAGCGCTGCTTCGACGGCCTGAAGGCCGCATATCCCCAGTCTGCGTTCAATCGGCTCCGGGTCTGGATGAGCTTCGACGCCGGTCTGTTTGACGATGTGGCGTCCGAGGAGACGACACGCGGCCGTTCCTTCCTGTTTTTCTCCCTTGGGGTGACGGCTGGAACGTCCTTGGCGAATCCGTTCGTGCTGAAGGTGCCGGAGAACGGGCTGATCGCGCTCAATGTGCCGCTCGACCGCCTGAGGCTCGGGGCGCTCAGCACGCGGACGACGCACCCTTTTTATATAGCGCGCTGGAACGAGATGCTGGCTGCGCTCGGGGTCGGTGGTCGCATCGACAATCCGTACTGGGACAAGACCAAGGGCGAGATGGTGGCCGCCTGTGCGAGCCCGGCGGTGCTGGCGAAGCTCGTCCCGTCGTCCTTGTCGTGTTCGTCGCCGAGCAAGGGACGCTGGACGAAGCAGCCACAAGGCCATTGCGGCTTCTGCCTACCCTGTCTGATCCGGCGCGCCGCTCTCCAACCGAATGACCCGACGGCGTATACGCTAGCGAATCTCCGCGCCGGCCTCCTCGACACCAAGCAGGCGGCTGGTCAGCAGGTCCGCTCATTTCAGATCGCGATCACGCGTCTCGCCGCCCGTCCTGATCTCGCCAAGGTGCTGATTCATAAGCCCGGGCCGCTCTACGACGATCCCGCCCGACACGACGCGTTGGCCGGTGTGTACCGTCGGGGGCTCGAGGAGGTTGGCCGGCTTTTGACCGGTGTTCGGACGGCTCCAACGTGACTTCGGATAAAGTGCGCCCGCTCGTAGACTTCCATTGCCATCTCGACCTTTATCCCGACCATGCCGACGCGGTGGCGCGGTGTGAGCGCGAGGGTGTCTTCACCCTCGCAGTGACAACGACGCCGAAGGCTTGGCCACGCAACCAGGAACTCGCAGCAGCGACGCGCCACGTCCGGGCCGCTTTGGGATTGCATCCGCAGCTCGTCGCCGAGCGCAGCCGCGAAATTGTGCTCTGGAAGGAGCTGCTGCCGCGGACATGCTACGTCGGAGAGGTCGGTCTCGATGCAGGGCCCAAATTTTACGCTTCGTTCGAGCGGCAGAAGGAGGTTTTCGTCGAGGTACTTACTTCATGCGCCGCAGCGTCCGACAAGATCCTGACCGTTCACAGCGTTCGCGCGACGAAGATCGTGCTCGACATGATCGAAAAGCATCTGCCGCCGACGCGCGGCCGGGTGGTGTTGCATTGGTTCACCGGGACGGCGGCCGAAATCCGACGCGCCGTCGATCTCGGTTGCTATTTCTCGGTCAACGCCGAGATGCTCGCGAACGAAAAACGGGCCGTCGCGAACCGCGCATTCCCGTTAGGTCGCGTCCTTACAGAGACGGATGGCCCGTTCACGCGAACCGGCGCTCGCCCATCTGAGCCCAGTGATGTCTGGGGCGCGGTCGAAGGCTTGGCGAGCCTGCATGGTTTGGACGCTGCCGATGTTGGTCGCCGAATCGGCGCCAACCTCAAGGCGCTGTTGGATGAAGTGTCATAGCTGCCGGTGTTGGGATGGGCACGAGCTGCACGGCAAAGGCTCTCCGCCGACCTTGTGAAATTGTGCAACGGGTTGTTGCACGAACTTGAGATCGCCGCGCCGTCCCGAGAACCACTCGGTCGGCCTCACGCGGCGTGCTGAGCCCACTCCCCAGCGGGCTCTTCATTGATCGCCGCGCGCTTCTCTCCCGCAGCCTTGGCGCGCTTCTTAGACAGCATGGCTCGAACAAAGGCGTTCCACTTCTTCATCGCGGCCCGTTTCTCCGGCATGTAGTTCCAGCGGTCGTAGCTCTTCGAACTGACATCCTGGAGCGTGTGGTTCTGTATGCGGTCGCGAATTTCCTTCGACAAGCCAGCCTGCCCGGCGAGAGTCTTCCAGGTTCTGCGCAAATCCCGGTTGGTCACGACGGGGATCACCTCGCGCTCGCGCTGACGCCACATGAATGAGTAAAGCGTGCCATGGCTAACGGGTTTGGTCGGGTCGGTCGCGGAAGGGAAAAACCAGCCGTGCGCGTTGGGTTTGATCGACTCGATCAGCTCGGCCGCCACTTCCGGTACGGGAATGGCGTGCGGCTTGCCATTTTTGGTCTTCGACCAGTCGATGATCCGTTCCTTGGCATCCCACTGATCGACATGCAGACGGGCGATCTCCTCGACGCGCTGCCCAGTGAGCATGAGAATGCGGACAGCCCGCGTGTAGGGTGGGTGAACGGGCGTGTCCGGACATTCCAGCCAGCGGTAGAGGCGCAGGAACTCTTCTTCATCAAGCCAGCGGGTGCCGACTTTCTTGGGTTCCGTGGGGATGCCGGCTGCGGGATTGTAGGCGAGGCGGAAGCGGCGCTGCGATGCGCTGCGGTAGTCGTGCTCCGATTTCAGGCCCCAGCTATATGCGGATCGGATGTAGCTGCGGACGTGATCCGCCATCGAGCGCTTGCCGCGGTCATAGATTGGCCGAATTAGGTCAGTGATTTCGTCTGGCTCGATGTCCCGAGCGGGTCTATTGCGCCCGAGCGTATCGGCGATCTTGTTGAAGCCTTTCTCCGCTTCCTTCCAGGACGACTTGCCCGACGCCTTTAGGTGAGCGACGTAGGCTTCGAAAAGATCGGCCACGGTGCCGGGACGTGTGTCGCCGGCGATCTTTATGCTCCGACCCTTCTGGATCATGTCGGCGAAATCGCGGCTGAAAACTTCGCGCGCCTTGCTGAGCGACATCGACGGATACGAGCCGAGCTTCTTTTTGAGACGCTTCTGATCTCGCCATTGCTGCGCCATCCAGTCCGCCGTGACGCGAGTGGGCATCGGCTTCATGACCAGGACCAGACGGCCGGTGCCGTGCCCCTCGCCATCGATCAGGCTTAGCTGCTTGCCGGTCTGCTCGACCTGTTTCAGAGCGCGGCGTATCTCTCCATCGGTGAGGCTTGGCACTGGGCTCTCCCATCGGCTCACAAGTGGGGTCGCCAGACGGGTAGTAGGGGTCGGCGACTGGGGTCAAAAGGGCGACCGATCCCCCTTAAAACCGACCCCAATATGCCACAGCGTCCGGCCCTACGACAAGCCAGAAAATTCAAATGATTCAATGAGAAGGAACGTGATCGAGCGTGATTGAAATAGGTCGAGTGGGATGGTTGTGGACGAGAATGATCGCGGTTGCCGACAATTCGAGTGCGCGCTTCACGACCTCGCGGACATACACGGGCGTGTGATCGACCGTTCCGCGCCCTTGGACTTCGTCGGCGATCAGGGCGTTCTTTTTGTCGAGGAAGAGGATGCGGAAGTGCTCACGGTCCTCGAAGCCTTGCGCGAGGCGGAGATAATCAAGAACGCCGCTCCAAGATGAGAGCGCCGGGCGCGATTGAATCTGTCCCTTGGTCAGGCGTTCTGCGGCCGTTTTGATCAGCTTCAGTTCCTGGACGGCGCGATCGCCGATACCTTCGACCTCCTTGAGACGGTCCGGCGGCGCCGACAGGACTTCGGCAAACGAGCCAAAGCGCGCGAGCAAGCGTTTCGCAATCGGCTTTGTGTCGATGCGCGGGAAAGCCCGAAACAGGATCATTTCCAGGAGTTCGTAGTCGGGCACCGCATCGGCGCCGCCGTTCGTAAAGCGGTTCCGCAGGCGCTGGCGATGGCCCGCCTTGTCGTCGGGGACATTCCTTGTTTTGACTGCGCTGCCAAACAGAGCGCCTTGTTCCGCGGCGCTCGCCTTATCGTCGCCAGACCCCTTGGAATGCGACATCGGCTCTGTCCAGTCAGGCCGCGGCGCGAAGATCGTAAGGCGGGAAGTGCAGACCGGCGGGCGAGGTCGTGAAAATCTCGCAGCCTGTTTCCGTCACGCCGACGGTGTGTTCGAATTGCGCGGAGAGTTCGCGGTCGCGCGTGACGGCCGTCCAGCCGTCAGCGAGAATTTTGACGTGCGGCTTGCCGAGATTGATCATCGGCTCGATCGTGAAGAGCATGCCCGGTTCGAGGATCACGCCCGCTCCAGGCTCGCCGTAATGCAGGACATTCGGCCGATCGTGAAAGACGCGGCCAAGGCCGTGGCCGCAGAAATCACGCACGACGCTGCAGCGTTCGGATTCGGCGAACGTCTGGATCGCAGCGCCGATGTCGCCGGTCGTGTTGCCCGGCTTAACGGCTGCAATGCCGCGCATGAGGGATTCGTAGGTCACGTCCATCAGTCGCTCGGCGCGACGCGAAACTTCGCCGACGGAATACATGCGGCTCGTGTCGCCATGCCAGCCGTCGACGATCAGGGTCACATCGATGTTGACGATGTCGCCGAAGCGCAGGGGTTTGTCGTTCGGCATGCCGTGACAGACGACATGGTTGACAGAGGTGCAAGTCGAGTAGCGGTAGCCGCGGTAGTTCAGGGTCGCAGGAAGTGCCCCATGGTCGAGGGCGAAGGCGAGAACCAGATCGTCGATCTCGCCGGTCGTGACGCCCGGTTTCACGACCGGGACGAGCATGTCCAGCGCTTCGGCTGCTAACCGGCCGGCTTTGCGCATTGCAGCAAAAGCATCGGCATCATGCAGCGGGATTTTGCCGTCGCGGCTGGCGCCCTTATTTACTTCAACGTTCGACATGTTGCTCCGACCAGGAACTTATATGGCTCAGGTTGTAATTTAGTGCCAAAATATCCCGTCGCAAAAGAGCGCCTCCGCTAATGGCGCCGTGACCACAGGAGGAAAGCGATGTTTCAATTCCGTACCCCTCTTCTTGGAGGGGTCTGTTGCATCGGGCTGATATTTCAATTTGCCAGCGTTGATATAGTCCATGCGGCGACCATGGTCGAGATGCTGAGTGCTCGTGACGCTACCCTCATGCCGTCTGCTGTGAGCTCCATGCCGGCGCTGGCCGATGAAGCAGCCACAAATTTCGGCTACGAAACGCACGAAGACATGGTCGAGGTTGCAGACGATAACTCCGCGCCACCGGCAACCGGCGGACAGGCGACGACCGAATTTTTCGGCGGCAGTGCGTCTCCACAAAATCCTGCGTGGGCGGCTCCAGCGACGATGAATCCCGACTATGCGGCGGATGGATCCGCTGCGCCTGCGGCGACAGAGCAAGCGGCACCTTCGGAAGCTGCTCCGCCACAGGCGGCGGAAGAATCGGCTCCGCCCCCGACAGGTGGACAGGCAACGACGAGCTTTTATGGCGACAGCGCCAATCCGGAAAATCCCGCGTGGGCCGCTCCAGCCAAGATGAATCCCGACTACACGAGCGAGCCTGCTGCACCGACGGAGCAGGCTCGGCCGGCAGCAACCGAGGCGCCGGCGGCCGAAGAGCCTCCGCCGCCTCCGACCGGCGGGCAGGCGACGACGGAATTTTTCGGCGGCAGCGCTGCTCCAGAAAATCCGGCGTGGGCTGCTCCAGCCAAGATGAACCCCGACTATAATGCCGCTGCTCCAGCCGCCGCTCCCGCGGCCGCAGCTTGCCGCGACGCCGTCGAGAGCGCCGCAAAGGCAGCGATGCTGCACTTCACCGAGGATAGCGCTGCCGTTGCTCAGGATAGCCGCGCTCGGCTGATAGCTCTCGCTAATGCTCTGAAGGATTGCGGCGGTGTGGTCGTCGAGGTCCATGGTTATACGGACAGCGTTGGCTCATCCGGAGTCAACAAGATGCTGTCGGAGCTTCGGGCGAAGAAGATCGTCGATTTCCTGACGGATGCGGGTGTTGATGCGTCGAAACTGAAGGCCGTTGGGAACGGCGAGGAGAATCCGGTTGCCGATAACGGCACCAACCAAGGGCGTCGGCTCAATCGGCGCGTCGAGTTCGTGGTGTCCAGCCAATAAGGCCCGCGTTACCCGATCATCGCGACGAGGCGGCTTTATCGGCTGCCGCTTTTCGTTTGAACGATTGCCGTGTGGGGCGCCCTCCGGCAAAACGCCAAAAATAAAAACGCCGGACCCGAAGTCCGGCGTTTCATTCGTGAGCCGTCGATCAAACGACGGCTTATTCCTTCGCGTCTTCAGCCGGAACTTCGGCCGCCGTAAGCTCCGCGACGAGCCGCTGCGCTTGTCCAATCCAATCCTGCTTCTCGATGGCGCCCTTGAGGTTCAGCGTCTCATCAATGTTGGCGATGTCTTCATCCGACAGGTTGGCGATCTGCTCGACCTTGTAGCAGTTGAGATGCTTCAGACGGTTCTGCAGGTCGATGTCGATACCCTTGATCTGCGTCAGATCATCGGCCTCGCCCTTCGGCTTCTTGAAGCCCTTCCAAGCGGCGTTGAGGCGGCGTGCACGCGCATCCGTGCGCTCGAAGATGCGGGCGGCTTTGCCGCGGCGGCCGCGGAGATAATAAAGCTTCGCGCGGCGGACCTTGCCGCGGCGAAGGACTTCGATCTCGGCGATATAGGGCGAATAGATGGGGAAGACACGCTCGACGCCTTCACCATAGGAAATCTTGCGGACCGTGAAGTTCTCATTGAGGCCGCTGCCCGAGCGGGCGATCACGACGCCTTCATAGGCCTGGAACCGGACGGTCGGTTCTTTCTCGACCTTCTTCTTCTTGTCCTTGGGGTCGGCCTCGGCCGCCTCGATGACTTTTACCATCACTCTGACGGTGTCGCCGGGGCCAAATTCGGGAATGCCGCGCTTCGAGAGGACGGCGTCCATCTGCTCGCGTTCGAGCTCTTGGATAATGTTCATCTTATTGATTCCGTTTCATTTTTTGATGACGCAGAGGATCGGCTGGCGGCAAAAAAGACCGAGCCGGTCATGCAAGCCCCTGATGGGCCACCCGTTTGAGGGGAGTTATCGTTGCGCCGCTGATACTCGAAGAGAGGTCCGTTGTCGAGCGGGAAACGGGTGCGCCCGATTGTAGTGGCTGGACCTCACGCGTGCAGATGCTTGCCCATTCTGGGCCATGGCCATTACTCACATTCTCAAATTGCGGAATTAACACTCTTGTGCAAGCAACCGAGCACCATGGCTAGAGAGTCCTTAGCGAACGCGTGGATTCAAAGTCCGAAGGCGTTGCCGATAATGTCGCCGAGCGATTCTTCCTTCTGAGCGGAACGCGGGGCTTCGTCATCAATACCGCGGGATTTGGCAGCGACGGCGGCCGGGCTGAAGCTTGGCTCGACGGGCGCCAGATGATTGCGCCCTTTCTTGATTTTCGACCATTGGCCGTCGAGTGCCAGAGTGATCCGCTTTTCATGCCCGTAGACGTCACCGAACGTCTTCAGCTTGCCGTCATCGCCGACCCAAGCCGTGAAATAGACGAGGTGAATCGGAATTTCTTTCGTAATCGGGATCTCATTGTTGAGGGGCCCTGAGCGATCGAGCTCGGCGACCTTGGCGGCGTCCCAGCCTTTGTCTTCCATCAGGATCATTTCGGCGAGCTGCATCGGATTTTGTACGCGGAGGCAGCCGTGGCTGAGCGTGCGTTGCGCCGGACGGAACATCCATTTGTCCGGTGTGTCGTGCATGAAGATCGTGTGCTGGCTTGGGAATGAAAACTTGACGTGACCGAGTACGCTTTTCGGACCGGGCGGCTGGATGACATTGAAGTCGCGAATGTCGGTCGTCGCCCAATCGTACTTGCGCCAATCGATCCGCCTGCCGTCTTTGGTTTCAAGCTGCAGCCCGTACTGACGCATCAAGGCGCCGCCGCGGATGAGGCTCGGCCACAGCTCGTTGACCATGATGCTTTCCGGAACGCGCCACGTCGGACGGAGCACGACGTATTTCAAAGGGCGCGAAAAAATCGTCGACTGCTTGTCGAGCTGGCCTGCAACGATCTTCGCGGAGCGGATGATTTTGCCGTCCTTGTAGACATATTGCATGAACTCGGGGATGTTGTTCAGCACGTAAAAGTCGCCCATATCGAGCCACATCCAACGCCACATCTCCATGTTGGCGCGAATGCGTTTCGCAGTAGGGCTGAGCTTTGTCAGCTTGCCGTCCTTGGGCAGCATCGTCACGTAGATCTGGCGGAGCTTTTCGAATTGCGGCTGCTGCGGATGTAAGCTCCGGAGATAAGCGTCCGGTTCGTGGGAGTCGGCGAGCGCGTTGATGACGGTCGCGGGTTCGATCCACTGTGGCCGGCGATCGAATTCGGTCGTCAGCATTTCGGACGGGTCCGGAATGCGTCCGCCGCGCGCGTAGCGCGCGTAGAGCAGGGCTGCGGTCGAATATTGGATCTCGGCGTCGGCGAGTGCGTCGGTGTCGGTTGCGGTCAGCGCACCGTTCTCAAGCTTCGGCAGCTTGAATACGCTGGCATCGAGACCGTAGGCGTTTGCGTTTTCGATTTCGGCGGCGAGCGCTTTGGCAGCGGGTTTCAGGCCGGAAGCAGTTACCCAAAGTCCTTCGCCATGACGCGCGGCATAGAATTCGGTGAGCGCGGCCTGATCCATTCTCTCGCGCTCGTTGTCCGCAGGATGTGTGACTCTGAGCTTGGTGCGCACGACACCAAGAACAGGATCTTCGGCCACCGCAGCCGGAGCGGCGGCGGTTTCGGGCGCGGGGGGCATTGCGGGTTGCGCGGGCGCGTTCTGTGCTGGAGCTTCGTTCGGCGAAGGGTCCGCCAGCACCGGCTGGATCGTCGCAAAGGCCGCGATCGTGCCGAACAGAATGCCTTTGAAGTTCCCCATCACCCTGTCCCGATTGGCAACGCGCACGCCGGCGTTTCCGATTGCGCCCGCCGCGGAGGCCGCGAGCTTGCGCGAATCTTTCCCCTGGATGCATTTGTCCAGGAAAATCCTGACCATGCAAAGGCGAAGGTTTGATGGCGATCTTTACGTGCGTTTTTGGCCACTAGGGCGTAGCAGATCGGGCCGCCTGTCAGCAGTCAGTTTTTCGGACTGACTTCGCCGCCATGCCTCGATTTTCTTGTGGTCCCCGGAAAGCAGAATGTCCGGGATCGACCGGCCTTCCCAATCGCGCGGTTTGGTGAACTGCGGATATTCGAGGAGTCCCGTCTCGAAGCTTTCGCTGGCAAGGCTCTCCGTGGCGCCGATCACGCCGGGAAGCAGCCGTACGCAGGCTTCGATCAGGACCATGGCCGCGACCTCGCCGCCCGCGAGAACGTAGTCGCCGATGGAGACTTCCTTGAGCCCCTTTGCTGCAATGACGCGTTCGTCGATGCCCTCAAAGCGGCCTGCGAGCAGCGTGACGCCGGGACTGTCGGCGAGATCGCGCGCCAGGCTTTGCGTCAGCGGGGTGCCGCGCGGCGAGAGGTAGATCATCGGTGCGTCGGGAGAGAGCGATGCCGCGTGATCGAGCGCAGGGCCGAGCACATCGGCGCGCAGCACCATCCCTGCGCCGCCGCCCGCGGGCGTATCGTCAACCTGACGATGCTTGCCGAGGCCGAAATCGCGAATCTGAATCGTATCGAGCGACCAGATACCGGCTTCTCGCGCCTGTCCGGCGAGCGAAACGCCGAGCGGTCCCGGAAATGCTTCGGGGAATAGCGTCAACACCAGTGCGCGCCACGGCGTCCGTCCATCGCCCGAGGGAAAGTGGGGCATCGCATGGGCCTCGCGTGAAGCTGTCATCCTGGGCATGAAGCCTAGGATGACTGGAAAGATCAGACGCCTTCGACGACCGTGATGTCGAGTTTTCCAGCGCCCTGACGGAGCGCCTTGGCTTCGGCATATTCGGGCGACGTCGCATAGCCATGCGCGTGCTCGTAGCTCGGGAATTCGAGGACGACGTTGCGTGCCGTGCCGTTGCCTTCGACGATTTCGTAACGGCCGCCGCGGATGATGGGCTTGCCCTCGTACTTGTCGAGCGCGATTTTCGATTTCGCGACGTAGGCGGCCCACTTCTCCGGATCCGTTACTGTGGCGTGGGCGATGACATATCCCTTCGGCATTGCTGTCTCTCTGCTATGTGATGTTTGGCTGCGGTGGCATAGCTGGAGCGGGGCAGCTTCGGCAACCCATGAGGACGAAGAAGGGAAATTCGGCCGATCGATCAGGGTCCCAAGAGCGGCTGGACGGCGCCGAGGCTGGCGTCGCTGCTCTGGCGAGCCGGACGGTTTTCGGCGCTGATGGTCGCTGTTGTGGATCCCCAGCTCAAGCTTGTGAAAAAGCCATAAATGCTCGAGCTTTCTTGAGCCGTCTTCATCTTCTTGCCCCGGGCCTCGAGGCTCGGATCGTTCTGCGCGAGTCTCCTGGATAGGCGCGGCGACAAAGGAGCGAGGCGTTTGCCGATGAGCGCCGGGCACGCGGCATTCGGGTCCATGCCCACGGGTGTCAGCGAATTGACGACGTAGCGCTTGCCGCACATTCCAATCTTCGGCGGCTCTCTCGTCTCGCCGAAATCATCATAGGCCTGCTTCAGCGGACCCCAGGTGTCGCGTGCGGGGTTATCGGCATGGCGCTTGATGTTGGCGTCGGTCATGCGGAACGGAAACACGTGGACCGGGACGGACGGTTCGCCCGCGGCGAGGGCATCGCGCACGAAGGCGTAGATTTCCTCGATCAGCTTGTCCGACATGGCGAAGCAGCCGACGCTGCGGCAATCGCCGTGCACCATGATGTAGGCGCCTGTCCGGCCAAGTGCTCTGTCGAGCGCGTTCGGATAGCCGATGTTGAAGGCGAGATGGTATTTGCTGTCGGGTTTCATGGCGCCGGGCGTGACGCCGTAAAATCCTTCTGGCGACATGCTATCGCCTTGCGTTCGCTTCGGGCCAAGCGTGCCGCCCCAATTGCAGATCGGGAACGTCTTGATCAGCGCATAACGGCCGTTGGGGCGCGCTTTCCAGACCTCGAGTTCCGACTCTTCTTTGAAAACGCGGATGTAGACCGGCGCTTCCGGAACAATGTCCTTCATCAGCAGCGCGGCTTCGGTGGTCGCGGGAAGAGGTTTCTCAGCGGCGGCTTCCCCGGCGCGCGCAGCTTGGAGTGCCGGCAGCGCTATCAGAAAATATAGAACCGCAGCGAGCCAATCCGCCCGCTTCATTGAACGCCGCAACATCTGCCGTGAACCCCGCGTGACCTGTTCCCCGGGCTGGCCTTTAGCCTAGCCCCACAGACGGTTAATGCTTGGTAAATCCGGAGTGTGCGCTGGGCGTGGTCAGAGCTTGGCGAGGATGTGGCAGGCGGTTGTGCCAATATCCAATATCTGCGGATTAGGTGTTCGCAATGCGGGACAGGAAGGCTTCGGCAGCGGCCTTCGGATCTTTTGCAGCGTTAATCGGCCGACCGACGACAATGTGATTAGCGCCATCGCGGATCGCTTCTTCCGGCGTCGTAATGCGCGCCTGATCCCCTGTTTCGCTACCGGGGAGGCGAATCCCGGGCGTAACAATCAGGAATTCGGAACCGGTCTTGGCGCGGATGGCGGCCGCCTCCTGGCCCGAGGCGATGACGCCATCGACACCGGCGTTGTGAGCAATGCGTGCGCGGCTCAGCACCAGCGCGCCGGGCGTCAATGGGATGCCCTGTTCGTCGAGGTCGCCTTGATCGAGGCTTGTCAGAACCGTTACGGCAAGAATCTTTAGCGTCGAGTCGCCGCGCCCACGCACGGCAGCTTTCAGCGTTTTCGTGTCCGGCCCGTGAACGGTGATGAAGTCGACGCCGAGTGCCGCGGCCGAGGCGACGGCGCGCTCGACAGTGTTGCCAATATCGAGAAATTTAAGATCGAGGAAAACGCGTTTGCCTTCCTGCTTCAGTTCGCTCGCTAGCGACAAGCCATCCGAAAACAAGAGTTCGAGTCCGATCTTGTAGAACGTCACCGTATCGCCCAAGCGATTCACGAGCACGCGTGCGTCATCGTAAGAGGGCAGGTCGAGGGCGACGATCAGTTTGTCTTTTGCATTCGTCATCGTGTCATCCGTGCAAAACGCGCGCGGCGCGGGCAAGCTTTTGAATGACCGTCTTCAATTGTTCCTGCTGATCCTTGTTCTTCAGGTGTCCATGCTCGTTATAAGCATCGGCGGCGCGGGGCAGCAGGAACTGATCGGGCAGGACAAGCGCGCCGATGCCAAGCTCCAGAACCAACCGTAATTGCGAGAGTCCGCGCATACCTCCCGTACCACCGTTCGATGCCGCTCCAAGCGCAAAGACACGTGTCCTGTAGACCTCCATCGGCGCTTCGCCGTCGTCGCGGATGTGGCTGATCCAATCGATCGTGTTTTTCAAAAGTGGCGTGAACCCGGCGTTATATTCGGGGCTGACGATGAAGATGCCGGTATGGGCCTTCATCAGGTTTTTCAGCTTGTGGGCGTTTTCCGGCTGACCCGATGCCGCTTCGAGATCGCCGTCATAGAGCGGCATCGGATAGTCGGCGAGATCGACGAATGTCGAGGGAATGTTGTTTGCTTCGGCGATCTGAGCCGCAAGTCTCGCCAAGCGTTTGTTGTGTGAATTCTTGCGGGCGCTGCCCGCGAAGAAGAGCAGGCGTGGATCGGACTTCGTCGATGCTGTCATGGAAAATGAAATTGTCCGTGTGGGATTTGGCCATCGGTCGAGCGGACCCTACCGAGGGAACAGGGATTAGGGAACAGGGATTAGGGCGGAAGTCGCGAGAGCGTGCGGCTCAGCCGCTCTTACCCTCAAAGAATTCCTTAACGCGCGAGAAGAAGCCAGCGCTTTCCGGGCTTGTCTCTTTATGGCTTGCGCGCTCGAATTCTTCGAGCAGCTCGCGTTGGCGGCGCGTCAGGTTCTTCGGCGTTTCGACGTCGACCTCAATGTACATGTCGCCGGTCACCTTGGCGCGCAAGACCGGCATACCCTTGCCGCGCAGCCGGAACTGCTTGCGGCTTTCGGTGCCTTCGGGGATTTTGACCCGCGTCGTCGTGCCTTCGAGCGTCGGCACTTCGATCTGACCGCCGAGCGCCGCGGTCGTCATCGAGATCGGCACCTTGCAGAAGATGTCGGCGCCGTCGCGCTGGAAAAATTCGTGCGGCTTGATCGACAGGAAAATGTAGAGATCGCCGGGCGTGCCGCCGCGAAGTCCGGCCTCGCCTTCTCCGGCCAAACGAATGCGGGTGCCATCCTCGACGCCGGCGGGGATGTTGACCGATAGCGTCCGTTCCTTCTGCACGCGCCCGGCTCCGCCGCAATCGACGCAGGGATCGTCGATCGTCTCGCCGCGGCCCTGGCAGACCGGACAGGTGCGCTCGATCGTGAAGAAGCCCTGACTGGCGCGGACTTTTCCCATGCCGCCGCAGGTTGCGCACGCGCGCGGCTTGGTGCCGGGCTTGGCGCCGCTTCCAGAGCACGTCTCGCATTTGACGCTCGCCGGAACGCGAATCTGTGCGGTCTTGCCGCTAAAAGCTTCGCTGAGAGTAATTTCGAGATTGTAGCGGAGATCGGCACCGGCTTCGCGCCCCGAGCGTCCACCACGCCCTTGGCCACGCCGGCCTCCCATGAACTCGCCGAAGAGGTCGTCGAAAATATCAGACATCGACGAGGCGAAGTCGGGTCCAAATCCCCCAGGTCCGCGGCCACCCATTCCGCCTTCGAAGGCCGCGTGTCCAAACTGATCGTAGGCGGCGCGCTTTTGTGGATCTTTCAGCGCTTCGTAGGCTTCGTTCACTTCCTTGAAGCGGCGCTCGGCGTCTTTGTCGCCAGCGTTGCGGTCGGGATGGTATTCCTTGGCGAGACCACGATAGGCGGATTTGACTTCCTGTTCCGTGGCGCTTCGCTTGACGCCGAGAACCTCATAGTAGTCCCGCTTGGCCATGGTTTTGTTGTTCTGTGACCTGTTGGCAAAAGGGCTGGCTGGGCGCCCGCAATTACATAAACGATTATATTCGTTCGCCCCCGACCCAGCTGTGGCACCCTATGCAGGGATTTCCGCAGTGTGTCGAGGGCGATAAGACTGCAGTCGGCCGTTAAGCCGACTTCTTCCTGTCGTCTTTGACTTCTTCAAAATCCGCGTCGACGACATCGTCGCCGCCTGCGGGTTTCTCAGCAGATGGCTCTTCGCCTTCGACGCCGGCTGCACCACCCTTGGCGGTGTAGACGGCTTCGCCGATCTTCATCGCAACCTGGGTCAGAGCCGTCGTCGCAGAGCGGATCGCTTCGGCGTCCTCGCCCGCAATCGCGGTCTTGGCGGTTGCGATCGCGCTTTCAACCTCGCCCTTGATCGACGCCACCGCCGGAATCGACTCGTTTTCGGTGAGCGACTTCTCGGTGCCATGGACCAGCGCTTCGGCCTGGTTGCGAAGCTCGACGAGCTCGCGGCGCTTCTTGTCTTCCGCTGCGTGCGCTTCCGCGTCCTTCACCATCTTGTCGATGTCGGTGTCGGACAAGCCGCCCGAGGCCTGGATGCGGATCGACTGCTCCTTGCCGGTCGCTTTGTCTTTCGCCGAGACGTGCACGATGCCGTTGGCGTCGATGTCGAACGTCACCTCGATCTGCGGTACGCCGCGCGGAGCGGGCGGGATGCCGAGCAGATCGAACTGGCCGAGCATCTTGTTGTCGGCAGCCATCTCGCGTTCACCCTGGAACACGCGAATCGTCACGGCATTCTGACCGTCTTCCGCCGTCGAGAACGTCTGGCTCTTCTTGGTCGGAATGGTCGTATTGCGATCGATCAGGCGCGTGAACACACCACCGAGCGTCTCGATGCCGAGCGACAGCGGCGTGACGTCGAGCAACAGGACGTCCTTGACCTCGCCCTTCAAGACGCCGCCCTGGATCGCCGCACCGACGGCCACGACTTCATCGGGATTGACGCCCTTGTGCGGCTCCTTGCCGAACAGCTGCTTGACGACTTCCTGGACCTTCGGCATGCGCGTCATACCGCCGACGAGCACAACCTCGTCGACCTCGGCTGCCTTCAGGCCAGCATCCTTCAGGGCCTTTTCGCAGGGACCTTTGGTGCGGTTGATCAGGCTCTCGACCAGGCTCTCGAGCTTGGCGCGCGTCAGCTTCATCGTCAGATGCTTCGGGCCCGACGCGTCGGCCGTGATGAACGGCAGGTTGATTTCGGTCTGCGGTGCACTCGAAAGTTCGATCTTGGCCTTTTCCGCGGCTTCCTTGAGGCGCTGCAAAGCGAGCTTGTCGGAGCGGAGATCGATGCCCTGCTCCTTCTTGAATTCGTCGGCCAAGTAGCTGACGAGCACCATGTCGAAGTCTTCGCCGCCGAGGTGCGTGTCACCGTTCGTCGACTTCACTTCGAAGACGCCGTCGCCGATTTCGAGGATCGATACGTCGAACGTGCCACCGCCAAGATCGTAGACGGCGATCGTCTTGGCGTCTTTCTTCTTATCGAGGCCGTAGGCGAGCGCGGCTGCCGTCGGCTCGTTGATGATGCGCAGCACTTCGAGGCCGGCGATCTTGCCGGCATCCTTCGTGGCTTGGCGCTGGGCGTCGTTGAAGTAGGCCGGAACGGTGATCACGGCCTGCGTAACCTTCTCACCGAGCTTGGCCTCGGCGGTCTCCTTCATTTTCTGAAGGATGAATGCGGAAATCTGTTGCGGCGAATACTGCTTGCCGTGGCTTTCGACCCAGGCGTCGCCGTTCGTGCCCTTGACGATCTTGAAGGGGACCAGCTTCTGGTCCTTCACCACTTCCGGATCGTCATAGCGGCGGCCGATCAGGCGCTTGATGGCAAAAAACGTGTTGGTGGGGTTCGTGACCGCCTGGCGCTTGGCCGGCAGGCCGACGAGGCG
Organism: Hyphomicrobium denitrificans 1NES1; assembly: GCF_000230975.2. Lineage (NCBI taxonomy): Bacteria > Pseudomonadati > Pseudomonadota > Alphaproteobacteria > Hyphomicrobiales > Hyphomicrobiaceae > Hyphomicrobium > Hyphomicrobium denitrificans. The sequence goes on from NC_021172.1 coordinate 3,592,724, forward strand.
TTCGTCGTCGGACGTAAATGCAACGATAGAAGGCGTCGTGTTCGCGCCTTCGGAATTCTCCAGAACCTTTGGCTTCCCGCCCTCCATGACAGCGACGCACGAGTTGGTCGTGCCGAGGTCAATACCGATAACTTTAGACATTCTCGTCAATCCTTCTCAGTTGCGGCAGACCGGGTGGACCCTGTTTGGCATCCAACGTGCCCGCCCACGAGGGGCTCAAAGCACCGGTCCCCAGGATTTCAATGGTGTGACCGACGGTTATATAAGGAGCTGTTTTTCGCGTGCAACGGTTCACCCGCGCAACCGCAAATCAACTTTAAAGCCACTCCGTTGCGAAACACCAGCATAAACCTTCCCCCTCAAACACGTTCGATTTCGGGCCATTTTGCAGGAAATGATTTGATCTCGAACGCGGCTCTAAGGGCACGAAATCCCACGGAATGCGCCGGACAAGGGCTGCGCGCAAAGTCGTCGCAGGATCATCTCGTCGGGGCCTTGGCCAGAAGTCGTTGGCGCGACTAAGCAGCCGGAGGCGGCTCGGGCGCGTCTTGTTTTGCGACTTTCGGACCGCCCTTCGACACGACGACCATCGCCGGACGGAGGCAGCGATCCTCGATCAGATAGCCGACCTGGAAGACCTGGAGCACGGTGCCAGCCGGAACGTCGGCGCTCTCCTGCTCCATAACGGCCTGATGATGATGTGGGTTGAAGGGCTGGCCGATCGGATTGTCGACGACGATGCCGTGCCGTTCGAGGGCGCCGCGATAATCGCGTTCGGCAAGAACAACGCCGTCGAGCAAAGTTCTTAACGCGGCGTCGGTTTCGAGCGCATCCTTCGGCACGGCCGCGATGGCGCGCTGGAAATTGTCTCCGACCGTCAGCATGTCTTTCGCGAATTTCGTAATCGCGTATTTGGCCGTTTCCTCTTTTTCCTTTTCGAGGCGGCGGCGTACGTTTTCGGTCTCCGCAACAGCGCGCAGATAAAGGTCTTGCTTGGCTGCAAGCTCGGTGGATTTCTTGTCGATCTCGCCCTGGAGAGCGGCGACCATCGCTTTGAGCTGTTCCGGCGTAACCTCGCCCTCTACCGGTGCAGGGGCCGAAGGCATGGGTTCGTCAACTGGCTTGTTCTCGTCGCTCATGTTTCTCTTCGCTTGGGAATGAGGTGAACCCGATGCGGACACGAACGGGTCCCGGGATATCGGCTGCTACAGCCTAAAAATCAAGGCGGCCCTAAAGCGCAACTGTCGATCCGCTCAATGAACCATTAAGGAATGAGGCGGCTGACCAGCTTGGCCGTGTAGTCGACCATCGGGATGATGCGGGCGTAATTCAGCCGGGTTGGGCCGATGACACCCAATACGCCGACGACATGACGGGTTTCGTCGCGGAATGGCGCGACGATCAATGAAGAGCCCGAAAGCGAAAACAACTTGTTCTCCGATCCGATAAAGATGCGCACGCCTTCGGCCCTGTCGGAGGCGCCGAGAAGCTCGACGATGTCCTGCTTGGTTTCGAACGCATCGAAAAGCTGGCGGATACGTTCGAGATCTTCAGCCGCGGTGACGTCTTTCAGTAAATTGCTCTGGCCGCGGACGATCAGGCTCTTGCGATCGTCCGAAACGCCGGACCATTCCGCAAGACCCGCCTGGATGACTTTTTGTGCGAGCTGATCGAGCTCGGCCTTGGCAGCGTCGAGCGATTTTTGGAGCTCAATCTTGGCTTCCGCCAGTGTCATGCCGCGGACGTGGGTGTTCAGATAGTTCGATGCTTCCTGCAATACGGAGGGAGGCAGACCCTCGGGCAGCGCAATGATACGGTTTTCGACGTTCTGGTCTTCGTCAACGAGGACGGCGAGGCCGCGCCCGGGCTCGAGCGGCACGAATTCGATGTGGCGCAGGCGTGCGACCTGCTTTTCGGCGAGCACGATGCCCGCACAGTGCGAAAGGCCGGAGATCAGCTCGCCGGCTTCGCTCAGCAACTGGTCGACGGACTTATCGCGGCGATAGGCGATCTGGGTCTCGATCTGCCGCCGTTCTTCGGGTGTCACGTCGCCGACCTCAAGCAGGCCGTCGACAAATAGCCTCAGTCCGAGCTGTGTCGGCAGCCGCCCGGCGGAGGTGTGTGGCGAGACGATGAGCCCAAGCTGCTCCAGGTCCGACATGACGTTCCGGATGGAGGCGGGGGAGAGAGCCATCGGCAGGGCGCGCGACAGGTTGCGCGAGCCGACGGGCTCGCCGGTTGCCAGATAGCTCTCGACAATGCGCCGCAGGATCGTGCGCGAGCGCTCGTTAAGCTTCTGGAGCGGGCTTTTGCCGTCAAGGAGGGCCGCAGTCACGATCTGGTCGTCCATTTTCATGGCCTCAGAGTCTAGGAACGCCAATGCCTCCCGTCAAATCGGCTTGCAGGGTTTCGGCCTTTAGGGTTGAAGGGCGGGGATGACTTCTTTAGCCTCCAGAGAAATTTCAAGGTTTTCAGGAACAATATGCGACCCTCCAAACGCAAGCCCGATGAGCTGCGCCGCGTTTCCATTGATCGTGCAGTGTCCAAGCACGCCGAAGGTTCTTGTCTCATCAAATTTGGGGACACGCATGTCCTCTGCACGGCGAGTCTCGAAGAGCGGCTGCCGCAATGGCTGAAGGGCCAGGGCCGGGGCTGGGTCACGGCCGAATATGCGATGCTCCCGCGGTCGACGCACGAGCGGACGCGGCGCGAGGTCACGAGCGGCCACCCTTCGGGGCGAACGCAGGAAATCCAGAGGCTTGTGGGCCGGGCGCTTCGCGCGGTCGTCGATCTTCCGAAGCTCGGGGAGCGGCAGATCACGGTCGACTGCGACGTCATCCAGGCTGACGGCGGTACGCGAACGGCTGCGATCACCGGCGCGTGGGTGGCTCTCTACGATTGTATCCAATGGATGAAAATGCGCGACATGGTGAAGGACGGCGTTCTGCGCGACCATATCGCGGCCGTGTCATGTGGGCTCTATAAAGGCGAGCCGGTGCTCGACCTCGACTATGCCGAAGACAGCAACGCCGACGCCGATTCAAACTTCGTGATGACCGGCTCCGGCGGTATTGTCGAAATCCAGGGGACGGCTGAGACGACGCCATTCACGGAAGAACGTTTTGGCGAGCTGCTGATGCTTGCCAAGAAGGGCATCGGAGAGCTTATCCAACTGCAGAAGCTGACTGTTGCGTAAACCAAGCGCTCGGGTGGTCGAGCATGTTCGGAGAATTCGCACTGTTTGCCGCGGCCATGTTCGCCGGAGCGGCGCTATACGTGAGTTTCGCCGAGCATCCCGCGCGGCTTGAACTCGACGACGGTCCGGCTCTGGTGGACTGGCAGATGAGCTATCCGCGCGGTGCCATGATGCAGGCGACACTGGCTCTTGTCGGGTCGGTGCTCGGCGTTCTCGAATGGCTCGTCACCGGCAATGGGCTTTGGCTGCTCGGAGCGCTCGTGCTGTTCGCCAACTGGCCCTATACCTTTATCTGGATCATGCCGACGAACCGAGCGCTCAAGGCGACGGTCTTCGATCAGGCGGGACCGCAATCACGGGCCGCGCTTGAAAAGTGGGGGCGCTTGCATGCCGGGCGAACCGTGCTCGGCTTAATAAGTGCCGGGATTTTCCTATGGGTGCTGATCTGAACGTGCCGTCTCCCTCTCTCTCAATTCTCGAAACCGTCCTTTATGCGCGCGACCTTGCGGCGATTGAGGATTTCTATCGGCGCGTGCTTGGGCTGGAGCCTTTCGCCGTCGTGCCCGGCAGGCATGTGTTCTATCGCTGCGGAAACCAGATGCTTTTGATCTTCAATCCGGACGCGACGCGTCACCCGCCGAAGCCCGGGGCGCTTCCGGTGCCGCCGCACGGCATGGAGGGCCAAGGGCACGTCTGCTTTCGCGTCTCGGCCGAAGACCTCGACGAATGGCGGTCGAAACTTACAGCGCTCGGGATCGAGATTGAAGCGGCCTTCGAATGGCCCAAGGGAGGTCAGTCGATCTATTTTCGCGATCCGGCGGGGAATTGCCTGGAATTCGCCGAGGCGCGCATCTGGGGGATTTCCTGATGCGGCGCCTGACGGACGGCTCGAAGCTTGTCGTGGCGAGCCACAACCCCGGCAAGGTCTGGGAGATCAATCAGCTTCTCGTGCCCTACGGTCTCAACGCCGTCTCGGCGGGCGATCTCGGGCTTTCGGAGCCCGAGGAAACCGAGACTACGTTTCAGGGCAACGCGCGCCTCAAGGCGATCACTGCTGCGGAAGGTTCCGGGCTGCCGTCGCTCGCCGACGACTCGGGACTTGAGATCGACTGCCTCGACGGGGCGCCGGGAATTTATTCGGCGCGGTGGGCCGGGCCGGGCAAAGATTTCGGGGTTGCGATGAAGAAAGTCGCAGACGAAATCAGTCTACGCAACGCCTGGGGGCCACCGGCGCCGCGCGCCAATTTCATATCGGTGCTGTGCCTCGCGTGGCCCGACGGCGAGACGCAGATTTTCGAAGGCAAGGTGTTCGGCCATCTCGTTTGGCCGCCGCGTGGCGGCAACGGCTTCGGTTACGATCCGATGTTCGTGCCGGAAGGCGCGACCAGGACGTTCGGAGAAATGGAGCCGGCGGACAAGTACGCGATTTCGCATCGGACGCGGGCTTTTGCAGCGTTCAAGGCGGCCATGCTCGATCATTTGAAGCCGGTAGAAGCAGGGGAAGCGCCAGCGCCCGGACGCGACTTTGCCGCGCTATCGGCGGCTGCGGCCAGTCTTTCGACCCGGCTTGAAGCGGCGTCTTTCCTTGCGCATTTGAAGACGGATCTCAAAGTAAACAGCGCCGAGTGGGCGAACGTGACGCTTGCGGATTATCTCGATGCGCTCGAAATGCAGTTGAAGAATGTGCCCGCGACAGACGAGCCCGCGTGGCGCCAGATGGCGAAAGCGATGCTGGCAGCGAGCGTGAAAGGCTAAATGGGTTGCTTGTCCTGAGCTGCCTAAAGCCCCTCCCCTTGACGGGGAGGGGTTGGGGGTGGGGTGTTTTACGAATGGACATTCTGCAGAAAGTTTAAGAGTGAGCGGCTGCGACGAAAAAAGCTGGGACGTCCCCCCCACCCCCGCCTGGGACGTCCCCCCCACCCCTGCCCCCTCCCCGCAAGGGGGAGGGGAGAAGGGAGAGCCGGGGAATCCTTTCCACGCGAGGGGGAGGGGAGAAGAGGGATGCAATCGCGCTTTTAATGACGAAGCGTCCAGTGCGATCGCCCGCGATTCTGAAAGCGCGCAAAGCCAGTTGGCGCCCTTTGGCGTCTACGTGCATTGGCCGTTTTGCGCGCAGAAATGTCCGTACTGCGATTTCAATAGTCATGTGCGCTTCGGCGGCTGGGATGAAGCGCGGTTCCTCGCGGCCTATAAACGAGAGATCGACGGAATTGCTGATCTCGTCGGCTCGCGGACCGTCAGCAGCATCTTCTTCGGTGGCGGTACGCCGTCTCTGATGCAGCCTGCGACGACGGCGGCGATCCTCGATCACATTGCCAAGCGCTGGGGCATCTCATCCGATGTCGAAATCACGCTCGAAGCCAACCCGAACAGCGTCGAGGCGGGGCGCTTTCGTGATTTTCGCCAAGCGGGAGTCAACCGGGTATCGATTGGTGTGCAGTCATTGAGAGACGATGAGCTTCGTAAGCTCGGACGCATTCATACCGTCGCCGAAGCCAAGACGGCGCTCGATGTTGCGCGGTCGACCTTCGACCGCTTTTCGTTTGACCTGATCTACGCGCGGCCGAAGCAGACGGCGGAAGATTGGCGCGCCGAGTTGACGGAAGCCTTGACGTTGGTGGGCGATCACCTGTCGCTCTATCAGCTGACGATCGAGCCGGATACGCCTTACGCCGCGCTTCATGCCGTCGGAAAGCTTGTCATCCCAGACGACGATGCGGCACGTGCGCTTTACGAAATCACGGATGTGTTGACCACAGCGCGTGGCCTCTCCGCGTACGAAGTTTCGAACTATGCGCGGCCCGGTGCGGAGAGCCGGCATAATCTGCTCTATTGGCGCTACGGCGAATACGCCGGTATCGGACCCGGCGCGCATGGGCGAGTTTTGGTTGAAGGCCAACGCTCCGCAACGGTTACCGAGAGGAATCCAGAGGCTTGGGCTGATCGAGTTGAAGCAACCGGAACGGGCGTCGTCGAGGCGATAGAGCTTACGTGCGCCGAGCAGGCAGACGAGATGCTCTTGATGGGTTTGCGGTTGAGCGAAGGTGTCGATCTCGATCAGCTCGCGGCGCTTGGCGGTGTCCGGCCCGATGCGCACGCCATTGATGACCTCGTCGCGCTAGGGCTGTTGGACGTCATTGGCATGCCGAACAGGGCGCAAGCGGTCGTCGCAATTCCGGATTCGGACGACAAGGATATCATTCGTGCCTGCGCTGGGCCGGGGCTTGCTCCCGATGCGTTTGCCGTCGACCGGATACCGGCAGCCCGGATACGTGCGACGCGCGCCGGGCGGCTCGTTTTGAACGCCGTTGTCGCGAAGCTTTCGAACGGCTTCGTGCCGGCTGCCGCATAGACAATCCATTGGGCGCCGTTTAAGCACCGCCGCATGCTTCGGGGAATCTACGATTGGACGATGCGAAAGGCGGCGAGCGACAAGGCGCCGTCGGCGCTTGCGGCCGTCTCATTCGCCGAAAGCTCGTTTTTCCCGATCCCGCCCGACGTGATGCTGATCCCCATGGTGCTCAGCCGGCGCGAGAAGGCGTGGTGGTATGCCACCGTTGCGACCGTCGCCTCTGTACTTGGGGGGCTCCTCGGCTATGCGATCGGCTACTTTCTTTACGATGCGGTCGGACTGCCGATCCTGAAGTTCTACGGCCGCGAGCATGCGCTCGACGGTTTCATGACGTTCGTGCACGATTATGGCGTGCCGGCCGTCATCATCAAGGGCATGACGCCGATCCCTTACAAGGTCGTGACGATCGCGGCTGGTGTCGGCAAAATGAACCTGCTGGCCTTCATCGGAGCCAGCATCGTCGCGCGGGCGATGCGTTTTTTTCTGGTCGCCGGCCTCCTATATTTCGCCGGCGAGCCGATCCGCGCCTTCATCGAAAAACGGTTGACGCTCGTGATGACGGCATTCCTGGTTCTGCTGGTCGGCGGCTTTGTCGCCGTCAGGTATATTTTCTAGGCGGAGTACGTCGTCATGGCGCTTACGGGAAATTTCGAACGCGGGGCCGACTATCGGTGCGGCGCGGCCGCGCTGTTCCTGACGGCAGCGGCCATTCTGACCGCGCTCGGATTTCAATATATCGGCGGCTACGTACCGTGCATGCTCTGCCTGATCGAGCGATACGCCTACTACGCTGGAATTCCCCTTCTCTTCATTGCCCTTGCCCTGACGTCCGGTGGCTATCGGGGGCTTGCGGCGGCGCTGTTTTTTCTCGTCGCGCTGGCATTCCTCGCCAATTCCGGGCTCGGCGCCTATCATGCTGGCGCGGAATGGAAATTCTGGCCTGGCCCCGAGACGTGCGGGGGTGGGGAGTCGCTCACGACGTCGGCGGGCAGCCTGCTCAACGACATCCAGGGCATCAAGGTGATGAAATGCGATGAGGCTTCGTTCCGCTTCCTCGGCATCTCATTCGCGGGCTGGAACGTGGTTTCGTCGCTTTTGATCATGGCGCTGGCCTTGCGCGCCGGACTTGCCGCGAGGGAGAGGCAGGACTAGCTCCGGCCAACCCGTGGACGTTGTCCACAATTCTTGCATCGCACGAAAACGCTGATTTCGTTGCGCGCTCGATACTGTCAATTGAATATCATCGCAGCGACAGAATCGCGCCTTCGCGTTGCCCGAATGTGACGGCTATTCTCTCTTCGTTCGCGGAACATAAGCCTGGGTGGGGCGTTCCAAGCGTCGAGGGAGTTTTTAGTGGCGTTCCAGTTGCGTTTTTCGGGAGCAGTTCCCGAGATGCCTGCCCTCGGTAGTCCTTCCGAGTGCGTTCGCGTCCCGTCTTTGAGTGCGCGTTGCGTTGTTGCGTATCGTAAGCGTTCGTTGCGTAGCGTTGTGTCTGAGTGCGGACGGACGCCAAAAGAAGTTCTGTCCGGAACCTTCAAAAACCTAAGGCGAACCGCCTCGACAAAAAGGTCGATGCGTATGTCCCGGCGGTTCGCCCGCACTCTGCCTCGTGGTCCGTTGCCGGGTGCGGGCGAGAGTGTGGGATCAGATGAGTGGGCTTGGCGTCCGGTTGGAGATATCGCGCGTGACATTCTCAGACGGGCTGAAAAGCCCTCGGCGAGTTCGTCGGCGCGTTGAGTTCGGTAGTGGCGTTCCGTGTCGGTGTGTGTCGCTGTTTGCGTTCGTCGAAACAAAGATTTGGAAGGCAGCCGGCTTTCCCAATGAGCTGGCAGACACACGGAGCGTGATCGAGTTAGCCCTCAATCGAGACATCACGTGACAAGGTCTCGCGTAGTGGTGTCAAGGCGTTCTGTGTGTCTGCCGCCTGCTTGGGAACACGAATGCCTCCACCCAGGTTCCCCGTTGCGCGGTATTTTATGCGGAGCTGCACAATGACCCCCTCGGTTCCAGACCATCTCAATCCTATTCAGTGGCATCAGGCCGTCGCCGTCAGCCGTCAGGAATGTGCGCGTATCTTCCGCGACGGCGGTGCGCCACACGATGCACTCGTTGCGTTCGGATTGAGTGCAACCGGCGTGACGAGTTGGGAGCGTGCTGTCGATCTCATCGCTGCGGAGATTTGTGCCCGGCCCGTAAAGCGGGCGGCTTAGCATCCAGAAGCCATGACGCTATACGAACTCTATGGCTCGAGCTCTGTGTCCCAGTAGAGATAGTCGAGCCAGCTTTCGTGCAAATAATTGGGCGGAAAAAGCCGCCCATTTCTGTGCAATTCGAACACTGTCGGCCGGTAAGGCTCGTGCGCCGGGAACATGCCGGCGACTTTCGGCATCATGCCGCCCTTCTTCAGATTACACGGCGCGCACGCTGTGACGACGTTGTCCCAGCGGGTCTGACCGCCGCGCGAGCGTGGAATGAGATGATCGAAGGTCAGATCGCTTCTGTCGCCGCAGTATTGGCAGGAGAAGCGATCTCGCAAAAAAACGTTGAAGCGCGTGAATGCCGGATAGAGCGCAGGCTTTACGTACGTTTTGAGTGAAACGACGCTCGGCAGCTTCAGCTCGAAGGATGGGCTCCTGACGTAGCGTTCGTATTCGGAAACGATGTTGACCCGATCCAGGAACACAGCTTTCACCGTATCCTGCCAACTCCACAGCGACAAAGGATAGTAGCTGAGCGGCCGGAAATCGGCGTTCAGGACCAGAGCCGGACAATTGTCCGGGATTGTCGCGTGAGCATTCACGGTTGCCATAAACCTCGCGGTTTTTGATCCGTCGAATCGCGTCGGTCTTGTCAGGACGCGGGGATACTAGCCGCGCATATCAATTCTGTGAAGCATCCGCACCGATGTGAAGCGGCGGCGGGTTTTTTGCCTTATTTGAGGGGCTTGCGCGGTCTTGTGACGCGCTGATCCCAATTATGCCCCCGGGGGGGACGGCAGGTGACCGGCAACGATTGTCCTTTTGGAGCATAAAAAATTCCCGCTTCCACATCATTGCGCCGAACGCCCGCGTGACGATGCGCATCCGTAATCATCAGGCCGGTTTTTAGACACCGTCGTGCTTGGGTCACAAGCCGTCACTCTTGAACGACACTTTAAAGAGCGCCTGTGAGCGCGTAAATTCGCCCATGCCAGCGGGTGGTGGCGCGCGTAGAGGGGGCCTTGCAAGTGGATGCGTTCGGAAAGTCGGCGCTGCTGGCGTCGGCGGTAGTTCTATTGTTTGCGTTTCCCGCTGCTGCGCGTTCGTGGCGCGACATCTGGACGGCGGTGCTCAATGCACGGTGCGGCCTGGCGACGTTCTATCGGCTCGCGACCCTCACATGCCGCGGGAAGCCCACCAACAACTGGGCGATGCTTCTTTATCCGACAGCGGAGCGCGAGAGGTTCGACAAGGTCGCCGATGCCGCTACGCGAACCTATCAACCCGGCGTCGGACCAACAGGCGATTGCACCGAATGACATTAACGACACGATTTGCACCTTCGCCCAACGGCCTCTTGCATGTCGGGCATGCGCTTTCCGCGATCTTCGCGCACGATACGGCGCGTTTGAACGATGGCCGGTTTCTGTTGCGGATCGAGGATATCGACCTCGAACGCAGACGTCCGGAATACGTCTCTGCGATCTATGAGGATCTGAGCTGGCTCGGCCTCACGTGGGAGGAGCCGGTCCTCGTGCAGTCGGAACACTTTAAGGAATACCTCGCGGCGGCCGATAAACTGATTGCGACGGGTCTTCTCTATCCGTGCTTTGCGACACGCAGCGAAATTGCCGCCGCCGCCGATCCCGAAAAAACTGATCCTGACGGCGCGCCTGTCTATCCGGGACTTTGGAAGGGCGCTTCAGGTGAACAGGTCGGTGCGCGTATGGCTGCCGGTGATACGCCGGCGCTACGGCTCAATATGGATGCGGCGCTGAAGGTCGTACGCGCCAAGCGTGGCGAGAAACCGCTGACGTTCACAGAGATCGCAGAAGATGGTTCTGCACAGACGATCACCGCCGAGCCGCAGCGCTGGGGTGATGCGATCATCATTCGCAAGGACGTTCCCGCGAGCTACCATCTTTCGGTGGTAGTCGACGATGCGCGCCAGGGCGTCACGCACGTGACGCGTGGCAGAGATCTCTTTGCTGCGACCGATCTCCAGCGACTTCTGCAGGAGCTCCTGGATTTACCAGAGCCCGTTTATTCGCATCATAGGGTGATTTGCTGGGCGGACGGGCGGAAACTGTCGAAGTCAAATCAGGATATGGGATTGCGCGCATTGCGCGATGAGGGCGCAACGCCCGCCGATATCAGAAAGGTCATTGGACTTGCGTAAGCCGATTTGATTCGGCGTCGGATATTCTCGATTTAATTGCTTTCTCGCCTGGAGCTTTCGACCTCTGCAGCCTAGATCATTAAAATCTAGGGGCAATTTATTAGCCGGCCAAGCATTGAAAACCGGGGCGAAAGAAACCGTTGCCATATGGCAAATCTGCTTTGTCACCTTCACCCATCTATTCGTCTTGAGCAGATTTATTAGCGAACCAATTCTCGGTCGTTAAAAATTAATTGAAATAACGGCGATGCCTCCACTTGTGTATTTCCGCAAATCACCGCAATTTTTAACTACCCACTTATTTTTTCCCGACATCCTGGGAATCATGATCTATACATCGATAAATCGTCCTGTCGGGGATTCAGACCTTTTTACAAGGTTTTTCACGTGGATTCGCGAAGTGCGCCAAATATGGCCCGCAGCGAAACAGCAAAAAATCGAAACGACGGCGTATATCGAGCCGCACCGGCTGACGTTTGTCGAGCAGTGGGGTTATCTCTCGGATACGATCAAAGGCGCTCTTTCGCGCGCCGAAGAGGCAACGCGCTGCCACACGTCGGCGGCTCTACAACTCGATCTTGCGCAATATGCTCTGACGTCGCTGGTCGACGAGCTTTCGGCGGTCATGGATGTCGGCGGACGACGTCGGCCGGCCACTGTCCACATGCTCGACCTTCAACCGCCGCCGTTTGCGCCCCGGCCGTTCGGGGATGCCATCGCGGCCTGAAGCCGTAAAACCCCGATTTTTTGCGGCTCGGCCAAGCCTTTTTGTGCGAAGGCTTTCACGGCCTAAACTATTTTTGGTATTGATTCTCTCACCGGGGCGACAAAGGCATGCTCGTGTCCAGAGATCCAACACTTGCAGACCGGCAGCAGAACAAGACTCAAGGGGCGAAGCTCGCCGATCGCGCCAAAGAAGCACTTGAGGATCTTATCGCCGGTCCGCTCGCTTCCGGCATCTATCTCGTCGCCACGCCGATCGGAAATCTTGCCGACATCACGCTCCGGGCGCTCGCCGTTCTGGCGCGGGTCGATATCGTTTACTGCGAAGATACCCGGCACTCGGCGAAGCTCCTGCAGCATTACGCCATCACGGCAAAGACGTTGCCCTTGCACGAGCACAACGAAGACCGTGAGATCGAGCGGGTGCTCAGCGAAGCGGAAACCGGCAAGCGCATAGCAATCATTTCCGATGCCGGGACGCCATTGCTGTCAGACCCGGGATTTCGGCTGGTTCGGACGGCCGCAGCACGCGGTATATCCGTAATGTCCATTCCAGGTCCGTCGGCCGTACTGACGGCGTTGACAGCGAGTGGTCTGCCGACGGACGCATTTTTCTTCGCTGGCTTTCTGCCGCCCAAGGGGGCGGCGCGGCGAACGCGTTTAGCCGAGATCGCTCATATTCCGGGTTCTCTGGTCATTTTCGAAGCTCCGCACCGCGTCGAGGAGGCACTCGCCGACATGGCGGATGTGCTGGGAAACCGCGCCGCAGTCATTGCACGCGAATTGACGAAGCTGCACGAAACGATGGCGCGCGGAACATTGCGGATGCTTGCCGATCAAACCGCAGATGCACCGTTGAAAGGCGAAATCGTGATCGTGGTCGGTCCCGCCGAACCGCAGCCCGTCAGCGATGATGCGATCAGCATGCGGCTCGATGAGGTGCTTGGCGGGATGAGCCTTAAGGATGCTGCGAAAACGATCGCGAGCGAACTAGGCGTACCGAAATCCCGCGTCTATGCATTGGGCGTCAAGGCAAAGGACGAAAATCCGTGAGTTCGAACGCCGACGAAGGTCCGATCCGGCCGCTCTACGAGCAGCGGCGTCGCCGTTATCGAAGCGGCCTCAATGCGGAGATGATCGTCGCGGCCGTCTATATGGCTTTCGGCCACCGTATTCTTGGCCGCCGTTTCAAAACGCCGGTTGGAGAAATCGATCTCATTGCGATCAAGGGCCGGCGCGTGGCGTTTATCGAAGTGAAGCGGCGGGCAACGACCGAGGATGCGGAGGACGCCATCACTCTGACGATGCGCCGCCGGGTCCGGCGCGCGGCCGACCTTTGGCTCGCACGCAATCCTCGCTATCAGGGCTACGACGTCGGCTTCGACCTCGTCTTTGTCGTGCCCTGGCACTTCCCGATCGTGATGCGAGACGCACTCTAAAAAAAGGGCCCGGAAAGCGGGCCCTAAGTCCAGAGAGGCGAGTGCAAAGACGTAAAATTGCAAACTGATCGGAAACGACCGATCTGGGCAAAGTTGTAATGCGCAACGGGTGAACGCGGTTTGAACGGCGCTTGCAGAAAATGTTCATCTTTCGGGGGAGCTCAGGTCCATGAAAAGCGCCTGTTCTAGGCTTCACGGTGTCTAAATTCGGGGTGTGCTGCTTATGGTTATGCGGCAACGCGCCCCTGAATCCGCTGGTTGAAGGCCGCCATACCACATGTTAAGGGAACCGCGGCTTTCGAGGGGCGGCTGGTGGGTTCTGGCCCTATGCGCTTTTATTTTGTCGAAAGCTTTTCCTTGAAGCGGGTGCAGTCTCGGGCTTTTTCGTGCCCAGCCCCCTATGCGCCCAAGGCGCGACGGTGTGAGCGACGTGGCTACTGACGATACCATCGTTGAAGGCGTGGCCGGGCGCTATGCCTCGGCTCTGTTTGAACTCGCGAGCGAGAGTTCCAAGGTCGCCGATGTCGAAGGCGACCTCGGAAAGTTCCAGGGCCTCCTGGATGAAAGCCCGGATCTCGTGCGGCTTGTCCGGAGCCCGGTGATTGCAGCGGACGATCAGAGTCGCGCCATTGCCGCCATTCTCGACAAGGTCGGCATCAGTGGCCTTGCCGCCAATTTCCTGAAGCTCGTTACGAGCAATCGCCGTCTTTTTGTCATCCAAGACATCATCAAGGCTTATCGGGCGCTGGCTGCCAAGGCGCGCGGTGAAGTTTCGGCCGAGGTTACGAGTGCCATAGCGCTCAATAGCGAACAGATCGCTGCGCTAAAAGAGACGCTCAAAGCTTCCGTCGGCAAGGATGTGACTCTGCAATCACGCGTCGATCCGAGCCTGCTTGGCGGTCTCATCGTCAAGCTCGGCAGCCGCATGATCGATTCCTCGCTCAAGACCAAACTGCAGAACATCAAACTGGCTTTGACCGAAGCTAGTACCTAACTCCAGAACGCCGCGCGGGCGAAAACCGGGCGGCGTTTCGCTGACATAGCCGAGAATTGAACAAGGAGTCGCCTTGCGGCTCCGCCAATGAAACGACCAGGGAAGAGGGTCATACGTCAATGGAAATCCGGGCCGCAGAAATATCGTCGATCCTCAAGGATCAGATCAAGAATTTCGGCAAAGAGGCCGAAGTTTCCGAAATCGGCCAAGTGCTGTCCGTCGGTGACGGTATCGCCCGCGTCTACGGGCTCGACAACGTCCAGGCAGGCGAGATGGTCGAGTTTCCCGGCGGCATTCGCGGCATGGCGCTGAACCTCGAAGCCGACAACGTCGGCGTCGTTATTTTCGGCGACGACCGTACGATCAAGGAAGGCGATACCGTCAAGCGGACGGGCGCCATCGTCGAAGTTCCGGTCGGCAAGGGTCTGCTCGGCCGCGTCGTTGACGGCCTCGGCAATCCGATCGACGGCAAAGGTCCGATCAAAGCGGACAAGAAGATGCGCGTCGACGTCAAGGCGCCTGGCATTCTGCCCCGCAAATCGGTGCATGAGCCGATGGCGACGGGTCTCAAGGCCATCGACTCACTGATCCCGATCGGCCGCGGCCAGCGCGAGCTTGTCATCGGCGACCGCCAGACGGGCAAGACCGCTGTCATCCTCGACACCTTCCTCAACCAGAAGTCCTTGAACGCCGGGAATGACGAGAGCGCCAAGCTCTATTGCGTGTACGTTGCAGTCGGTCAGAAGCGCTCGACGGTGGCGCAGTTCGTCAAGGTTCTCGAAGAGCGCGGAGCGCTCGAATATTCGATCATCGTTGCAGCGACCGCATCCGACCCGGCACCGATGCAGTACCTCGCGCCGTTCACCGGTTGCACGATGGGCGAATATTTCCGCGACAACGGCATGCACGCCGTGATCGCCTATGACGACCTTTCCAAGCAGGCCGTCGCCTACCGTCAGATGTCGCTCCTGCTTCGCCGTCCGCCGGGCCGCGAAGCTTATCCGGGCGACGTTTTCTATCTCCACTCACGCTTGCTTGAGCGCGCTGCAAAACTCGGCGATGCGTCCGGCAACGGCTCGCTCACGGCGCTGCCTGTCATCGAAACGCAGGCGAACGACGTGTCGGCCTACATTCCGACGAACGTGATTTCGATCACCGACGGCCAGATCTTCCTCGAGTCAGACCTTTTCTATCAGGGCATCCGTCCGGCGGTGAACGTCGGTCTGTCGGTGTCGCGCGTCGGATCGTCGGCTCAGACGAAAGCGATGAAGCAGGTCGCCGGTAAGATCAAAGGCGAGCTGGCGCAGTATCGCGAAATGGCGGCCTTCGCGCAGTTCGGCTCGGACCTCGACGCCGCAACCCAGAAGCTGCTTGCACGCGGTGCGCGCCTGACGGAGCTTCTGAAGCAGCCGCAGTTCTCGCCGCTCAAGATGGAAGAACAGGTTGCCGTCATCTTCGCCGGTACGCGCGGCTACCTCGATGCGATCCCGGTTTCGGCGGTCGGGAAGTTCGAGCAGGGCGTTCTAGCCGGGTTGCGCGCGGAAAAGACGATCTTCGAGACGATCGCGAAAGAGAAGGCGCTGTCGGCCGACACGGAGAAGAAGCTCGTCGAATTCCTCGACAAGTTTTCGAAGAGCTTCACGGCTTAAAGATTTCCCTCTCCCCGTTTACGGGGAGAGGGCCAGGGTGAGGGGCTGAGGCGCGGTTCGGCATTTGCCGCCGCCCCTCACCCCGACCCTCTCCCCATGAAGGATGGGGAGAGGGAGATTGGCTCAGATCGGATTAGGACGCTCGGGTGGCCAGCTTAAAAGATATGCGCAACCGCATCGCCTCGGTGAAGGCGACGCGGAAGATCACGAAGGCGATGCAGATGGTGGCTGCGGCGAAACTGCGCCGCGCCCAGGAAGCCGCCCAGGCTGCGCGGCCGTACGCCGAGCGCATGGCCACGGTTCTTGGCAGCCTCGCTTCCAAGGTTGCCGACAAGAACGGCGCTTCGCCGCTGCTCGTCGGCACGGGCAAGGATCAGGTTCACCTGCTGATCGTGATGACGGCGGAACGCGGTCTCTGCGGTGGCTTCAACTCGAATATCGCGAAGCTTGCACGTGCCGATGCACACCGGCTGATCGCCAACGGCAAGACCGTCAAGATCATGACGGTCGGCCGCAAGGGCGCCGACAACCTGCGGCGCGATCTCGGCAAGAACATCGTCGAGCGCAAGGATTTCCAGGGCGTTCGCCAGCTCAATTTCGGTCATGCCGAAGGCGTTGCGAACCGCGTGCTCGAGATGTTCGAAGCCGGCGAATTTGACGTCGCAACGCTTTATTTCTCGGAATTCAAATCCGTCATTGCGCAGAAGCCGACGGCATTGCAGCTCATCCCTGCCAAAGTGGACGAGGCGGGTGTTGAGACGGCGAAGGGCGCGACGGCAATCCACGAATATGAGCCGGGCGAAGACGAGGTGCTTGGCTTCCTGCTGTCGCGCAATATCTCGACGCAGATTTTCCGCGGTCTTCTTGAGAACGCAGCTTCCGAGCAGGGTGCGCGCATGTCGGCCATGGACAACGCGACGCGCAACGCCGGCGACATGATCAACAAGCTGACGATCAAGTACAACCGCCAGCGTCAGGCAAACATCACGAAAGAACTGATCGAGATCATTTCAGGCGCGGAAGCGCTCTGATCCGGAGGCAAGTCTCATGGCTTATGTCACGCATGCGACGACGAAAGGCGGCCGGGACGGTCGTGCCGTTCTCGACGATGGAAAGCTAGCGCTTGCAATGGCGCTGCCGAAGGAGATGGGCGGCTCGGGCGAAGGACATAACCCCGAGCAGCTCTTTGCACTCGGCTGGTCGGCGTGCTTCGGTCAAGCGGTTCTGCTTCTCGCAAAGAAGCACGGACTTGACGGTCAGGCTGCGAAAGTCGGCTGCAAGGTCGAGATCGACAAAGACGCCACGAGCTTCGCCCTCAAAGCTGAACTCACGCTGTCGATTCCCGGTGCCGACAAAGCCAAGCTTCAGGCGCTGATCGAAGACGCCCATCAGATTTGTCCGTATTCCAAGGCGACGCGCAACAACATTCCCGTGACGCTGACCGTCGCCTGAACACATTTCGCTGGAGATAAAAATGGCTGAGAACGTAGGGAAGATTCATCAGGTCACGGGTGCCGTCGTCGACGTGCATTTCGACGGCAAGCTGCCGGAAATTCTGAGCGCGCTCGAGACGAAGAACCACGGCAACCGCCTAGTGCTCGAAGTCGCGCAGCACCTCGGCGAAAACACGGTTCGCACGATCGCCATGGACTCGACCGAAGGTCTCGTCCGCGGTCAGGATGTCGTCGATACCGGCGCACCGATCTCGGTGCCGGTCGGCGACGAAACGCTCGGCCGCATCATGAACGTCATCGGTGAGCCGGTGGACGAAGCGGGCCCCATCAAGACCTCCGGTACGCGCGCGATCCATCAGCCGTCGCCGACCTTCGCCGATCAAGCAACGGAAGCGCAGATCCTCGTCACCGGCATCAAGGTCGTCGACCTGCTCGCGCCTTACGCAAAGGGCGGCAAGATCGGTCTGTTCGGCGGTGCCGGCGTCGGCAAGACCGTTCTGATCATGGAACTCATCAACAACGTCGCGAAGGCGCACGGCGGCTATTCGGTGTTCGCCGGGGTCGGTGAGCGTACGCGCGAGGGTAACGACCTCTATCACGAGATGATCGAGTCGAAGGTGAACCTCGACCCGAAGAAGAACAACGGCTCGGCGAAGGGCTCGAAGTGCGCTCTCGTATACGGCCAGATGAACGAGCCGCCGGGCGCCCGTGCCCGCGTCGCGCTTTCGGGCCTGACGGTCGCCGAGCACTTCCGCGATCAGGGCCAGGACGTGCTGTTCTTCGTCGACAACATCTTCCGCTTCACGCAGGCGGGCTCGGAAGTGTCAGCGCTGTTGGGCCGTATTCCTTCGGCGGTCGGCTATCAGCCGACGCTCGCGACCGACATGGGCGCACTGCAGGAACGCATCACGACAACGCAAAAGGGTTCGATCACCTCGGTGCAGGCGATTTACGTGCCGGCCGACGACTTGACCGACCCGGCGCCTGCAACGTCGTTCGCTCACCTTGATGCAACGACCGTTCTTTCGCGCGCCATCGCTGAAAAGGGCATTTATCCGGCCGTCGACCCGCTCGATTCCACGTCGCGCATGCTCGATCCGCGCATCGTCGGCGAGGAGCACTATCAGGTCGCTCGTAAGGTTCAGGCGATCCTGCAGAAGTACAAATCCTTGCAGGATATCATCGCGATCCTTGGCATGGACGAGCTCAGCGAAGAGGATAAGCTGACGGTCGCCCGCGCCCGTAAGATCGAGCGTTTCATGTCGCAGCCGTTCCACGTGGCCGAAGTCTTCACCGGTTCGCCGGGCAAGCTCGTGTCGCTGCAGGATACGATCAAGGCATTCAAGGGTCTTTGCGACGGCGAATACGATCATCTGCCGGAACCGGCCTTCTATATGGTCGGTACTATCGATGAGGCGATCGCGAAGGCCGAGAAGCTCGCAGAAGCCGCTTAAAACCGGTCAACGCTGCGGGCGAGCAGCCCGCATCGTCGCGGGCTCCAGGAGAAAAAATAAATGGCGGAAGCCGCGACACAGTTCGGAAGCTGCTGCGAAGAGCTCAAAGAAGCTCTGGAAGGCGGCGATTTCGAACCGCTAATTACCGTTGGCCCCGACGGCGTGATCTATATGACCGTCGGGCTTGTCGACCTTGAGGAAGAAGAGCCTGGTCTCGTCGACCATCCGCTTTTCTTCTGTCCGTTCTGCGGCACAAAACTGCAGACTCCGGAAGAGGTCAGGGCCAAGGCCGGAGCGGAAGGCGAGGACGACGAGACACAGAGCGCCTAACGCGGCGTTTCGAAGAAAGAACTGGGTTCCGGGAACAGCGGACAAGCCATGGCAGGTACATTCAAATTTGAACTCGTCTCGCCCGAGCGGGTGCTGCTTTCGATCGACGCCGATCAAGTCGTCGTGCCGGGCTCCGACGGAGAGTTTGCGGTTCTCGCCGGTCATGCGCCGGTTATCGCGACGCTCCGTCCCGGTGTTCTCGACGTGACGGCAGGCGGTTCCAAGCGCCGGCTGTTCGTCAAGTCGGGCTTTGCGGAGGTTGATCCTTCGCGCCTCACGGTGCTGGCGGAGAAGGCCCACGACGTCGAAGAGATGTCTTCGTCTGCCATTGCCGAAGAGTTGAAGGCAGCGGAAGCCGACTTGGCGGCCGCGAAGGACGACAATGCCAAGCGCATGGCCGATACGCTCGTCAACGAGTTGAAGCGCTTATCGGCGAAGGCCGCGTAGTCGACACTTCGGTGATTTCAAAATAATCAAAAGCCGGACGGGACGTCCGGCTTTTTTTATTTAGATACGGCTCGTGGAACGTCAGCCTGCGAGATGTCCGAACGCGGACGTGACGCGCTCATAAACTTCGCGTTTGAACGGTATGATCAGCTTCGGCACGCTCGCGATCGGCGCCCACCGCCAAGCATCGAATTCGGCCTTCGCGCCCTCTTTCGGTGCAATATCGACTTCGCTGTCGTCGCCGAGAAAGCGCATCGCGAACCACTTCTGCCGCTGCCCGCGATAGCGGCCTTTGAGGGCGATGCCGAGGAGGTTCTCGGGCAGTTCGTAGGTCAGCCAATCGGAATATTCCGCGACGACTTCGACGCTGGTGACGCCCGTTTCTTCGCGAAGCTCGCGCAAGGCGGCGATGCGGGGTGGCTCGTATTTCTCAATCCCGCCCTGCGGCATCTGCCAGATATGTGCTGCGTGATCGCCTGCCCATTTCGGACGGCGGCGGCCGACCCAGACGAGGCCGTCACGATTGAGCAGCATGATGCCGACGCACGATCGAAACGGCAGTGCGGCGCGCGATAGCTCGGACGGATTTGGCAGCAACGTCATCGGCAGAATCCGTGCATAATCTGTGGATAAAAAGGTGCCATGATTCGCCATTGTCCAGAAAAACATAGCAGCCGTATGACATTACGCTGTCACATTAGGGACAGCCTGGATAATCCATTGGGGCCCGCGACCAGCCAGCAGGTGTCGAGCGCTGGATAATCGTCCTGCGTTTGGGCGCGCTCGTTGAGGCTTTATCTAGGAAGAGGCTTTGCCAGCGGAGCGAATGCGGCGAGGACGTCGCGATAAACCTCGCGCTTAAAAGGCACAATCAGATCAATCAGTTCGGTGGCTGGGCTCCAGCGCCATTCGATGAACTCGGCTTCGTGTCCAGGCGGTGGCGTGATGTTGATCTCGCTGTCGTCGCCCACGAAGCGGTATGCAAACCAGCGCTGCTTCTGTCCGCGATAGCGCCCGCCCCAGGCCTTGCCGATCAATTCCGGCGGAAGATCGTAGGTCAGCCAACGGGGCAGCTCGGCGATCGGGTCCACCGACCGAATGGCGGTTTCTTCGAACAGCTCGCGCCGTGCTGCAGCCGCGGGATCTTCGCCGGGGTCTATGCCGCCCTGCGGCATTTGCCACCATGAGCCCCGGCCTTCGGCATCATCTTTGGAACCTGCGCGCCGGCCCACCCAGACGTGCCCGTTCCAATTGATCACCATCTGCCCGACGCACGGGCGATAAGGTAAGGTCTCGGGGTCTATCGGCAGCTTGGAAGTCTCGGTCATCGGTCAGGCCTTCCTCAGGGTCACAAACGAAGGGCGCCGTGAGGCGCCCTTCGAAGTTCAGTATTCACGAATGACACCGCTCAATTAGTTGGGCGTCGGCTTGTTGTCGTCGGGCGGCGTCGGTGTCGTTGTGCCGCTCTTCGAGGGCGGAGGAGTCGGAGTTGTCGAGGACGGCGCTGCATTGTTTGCCGCTTCCGGACCTTTGGCAGTGCCATGCAGGAAGTTCAGCGCGTACTGCAGCTGCGTATCCTTATCGGCGTCCTTGGCAACGTAGGACGGGGAGCCGGATTCTTCGTCCTTGCCGTCCTTGTCACTGCCGTCGGGGTTCTTCAGGTGCCCGCGCAGGCTTGCCTCACCACGCGGCTTGTCGGCGCCGAGCTTTTCCTTCAGGTCATCAGGAATGGCCTCGTCGACGACGATATCCGGTTCGATGCCCTTAGCTTGGATCGAGCGGTTCGACGGCGTGTAATAGCGCGCCGTCGTCAGCCGGATGGCACCGTTGGCTCCAAGCGGGATGATCGTCTGGACGGAGCCCTTGCCGAACGAACGCGTGCCGATGATCGTCGCGCGCTTCTGATCCTGCAGGGCACCTGCCACGATTTCAGAGGCCGAAGCCGAACCGCCATTGATCAGCACGACGACTTTCTTGCCGTCCGAGATGTCGCCGGGACGAGCGTTGGCGCGCTGCGTTTCCTCGTTGTTGCGGCCTTTGGTCAGAACGATTGCGCCCTGTTCCAGGAAATCGTCGGAAACGGCGATTGCCTGATCGAGGAGGCCACCGGGATTGTTGCGCAGGTCGACAACGAAGCCTTTGATGTTCGGGCCGATCTGCTTGTCGAGGCTTTCCACCGCTTTGACGAGATTGGCGTGAGTCTGCTCGTTGAAGGTCGAGATCTTCACGTAGCCGATATCGCCTTCGGCGCGGGACTTCACGGGATTGATGCGGATCACGTCGCGCACGACCTTAACGTCGAACGGATCGTCCTTGCCCTTACGCACGACGGTCAGCGTGATCGGCGTATTGACCGGGCCGCGCATTTTTTCGACGGCCTGCTCGAGCGTCAGACCGGAAATCGCTTCATTATCGAGATGCGTGATCAGGTCGTTCGCCATCAGACCGGCTTTTGCGGCCGGCGTGTCGTCGATCGGAGAGACGACTTTGATGACGCCGTTCTCCATCGTGACCTCGATGCCGAGACCGCCGAACTCGCCACGCGTCTGCACCTGCATGTCGCGGAAGTTCTTCGGGCTCATGTAGGAGGAATGCGGATCGAGCGACGACAGCATGCCGTTGATCGCCGATTCGATGAGCTGCGTGTCGTCGGGCTTCTCGACGTAGTCGGAGCGAACGCGTTCAAGCACGTCGCCGAAGAGATCGAGCTGCTTATAGAGTTCGGAATTCTGTGATGACGTTGCCGAGTACGTCTGCGTGACGTTGAGCAGCGTCGTGGCCCCGGCCAAGCCTGTCATCAGCAGGAATGTCCAGAAAGCATAATCTGTCTTGCGCATTAGCCTTGTACCTTCTGCTGACCTGATGCCCACCAGGGATCGGGGTCGATGGGACGCCCGTCCTTACGAAATTCAACGTACAAAACGGGTCCGCTTATTTGCGCCGAAGACGGCGTATTCTTCTGACCACCACTCATTGTACCGACAGGCTCTGCGGCCAATACAAACTGGCCTGACCGGACGTCGATCTGCGACAGGCCGGCGAGCAGAACATGATAGCCGCCGCCCGCGTTGATGATCAAGAGTTGCCCGTAACTGCGAAATTCGCCAGCGTAAACAACCCATCCGTCACACGGCGACGTAATTTGCGCCGCGTATCGCGTCTCGATCACCATGCCTTTCGATTGGCCGCCGTATTGCGTCCGATCGCCAAATGCCAGGGCACGGCGGCCTTGGGCCGGTAGCGGCAGCTTTCCTTGTGCCGAAGCAAACGGGATTGCAGGCTTGATCCGTCCGGCATTGCCGGGAATCAGCGACGTACCGGACGGCGCCAGCTCGACCATCGCCTGCTTGGGTGCAGGAGGTGGCGTCAATATGGCAACCTTGGCCGGAGGTGCTACGGCTTCTGCTGCTGCCCCTGACGCTGCTCCCGACGCCGCGGCCACCGGCGCGGCAGCTGCGGGGGTCTTCGCGGCTACGTCCACCGCTGCCGACGGCGTCTCCGGAGTTTCGGGCGGCGGTGTGATGATCTGGGGGCCTGACGGCGTAGCTGCAGCCAGTTTGGGGGCTTCGGCGTGCCGCCCGGATTTGAGTTCGTCGTTGTAGGCGCCGAGTCCGGTCTTTTCAATAACCGTCCGATCGAGGCGCGTGATGAGCTCGGTCAGGTTGCTGACGTTTTTCGTAATTTCGCCGGCTGCGACGCGCACCTCCGCCAGTTCGGCCTGACGGTCTGCGAGGGACAGCTTCTTGGCTTCCATCAGACTCGCAAGCCGTGTGCGCGTCTCATTGAGGCGATCGGTTTCGGCTCTGAGGTGGGCTCCTTCCGTGCGGATGCTGGCCATCACGCGCTGCAGGTCGCCGAGCCTAGCAGAGAGGCTGACAGCCTGATCCCTCAGCTCGGGAAAGGCAGACGACAGCAGCATGGCGCTTCGCACCATTTTGAGCGCGTCTTCGCGGCGGGTGACGAGGACGGGCGGCGGATTGCGCCCGATCCGCTGGAGAGCCGCCAGCAGCGCTGCAATCTGACCGTGCCGCTGCTCCAGCGAGCCGCGGACCATCTTCTCCTGCTCTGCAAGCTCGGACAGACGGCCTTCGATCGCCGTCATCTTGGCTTCGCCGCGCTGGATGAGGTTGGCTGTTTCGATCAAGCGCGAGTTCAGCCGTTCGCGTTCCGCATCGAGTTCCGCGACGTCGGAACGGATCGTCAGTTCTTTTGCGGCGTTATCATTGAGCTGCTGACGCTTCTGATCGAGGACCTTACGCGCTGTGTCGGCATCCTTGGGAAGAGCATCGTCCGCCGCAAGCGGAGCAGCGAAGGCAATCGAAAGGGCTGCGGCTCCGATGATGCGGAGGCTCTGGCCTGCGCCAGGGCGCCACCGCCGAGTGTTCCGACATGCCGACAACTGGTTTGTCACTGGGCCTCAAGTCGAAAAGCGCATGGGGCCGGGGAGTGAGGAGGTACCCGCCTCGGGGCCGGAGCCAAATATGATGCCGCGCAAGGATTAAGACTTTTGCCGCCAAGAGCAAATTTCAAATGCGTAATGCAGGCCCTTTCACCGGAAAGCTCTGGGCTCCGCGTCGTTTCCGCCGATACTTGGCGATTGCCGCGGTCTGCCCATAGGCTTAAGCCAATTCGGGGATTTTGGAAGCGGATAGGCCGGATGCAAACATTTCTCTATCATGCCACTACCGTCGCCGCTCTGGCTGTACTCGCCGTACTGCTTTATGGCCTGTACACACTGATGAAGGGCAATAATTCCAACCTCAGCCAAAAGCTTATGCGTTGGCGCATCGGCCTGCAGTTTCTGGCCATCCTGATCATTCTTGCCTATGTATTTGTGTCCCGCTAAAGGCCGGACCGGCTCACCCGCGGCGCGCGAGGCGCCTTTTCGCCCCGGAAATCCAAATCAGGAGCCTTTGACCGATGGTCGTCCTCAATAAGATTTATACGAAAACAGGAGATGCCGGGACGACTGCGCTCGGTTCGGGTGAAAGGGTTCCGAAAACGTCGCCGCGCATCGCGGCCTACGGAACGGTCGACGAAACGAACGCCAACGTCGGCGTTGCGCGCGTCCACTTGGCGGGCGCAGACCCGGACGTCGACGCGATGCTGCTGCGCGTTCAGAATGACCTCTTTGATCTTGGCGCCGATCTGTGCGTCCCGGATCGCGGCGAAAAGCTTCCCTATGAACCGCTGCGGGTCGCAGATGCACAGGTCAAGCGGCTCGAAGACGAAATCGATATGATGAATGCGTCTCTTACGCCGCTGAGATCGTTCATTCTGCCGGGCGGAACCCCGGCAGCGGCGGCGTTGCACGTTGCGCGCACCGTTTCGCGCCGGGCCGAGCGCATGATTGTCGAACTTGCGGCTATTCCCGGAGAGCCCGTCAGCACTCCCGTTCTCAAGTACATCAACCGGCTCTCCGACTTTCTGTTCGTTGCTAGCCGCTACGTCAATGACCGTGGAAAGAGCGATATCCTCTGGGTACCCGGCAAGAACCGGTGACGCCTCAGCCGGGGTTCGCCGGGCCTTTGTTTACCCTGGAGCCCAAGGGTGTGCGCCGCGACGAGGCGGCGATTGACTTGAGCACAAGCGGCCCCTAGTTTTCCCTCTTCGCAGTTGCGAGAACTAGCGTCGCCGACCGGCTTTTTGGCCTGCTCGGCGGGTAGCGTTTAGCAGTCAGGAACACCTATCTGCGGCGGTGTGGCGCCGCAAAAGCCGGCGTCCATCCAAGCGCCGGTAAAAACAAGTACTGGGAGCGCCAGACATCTGGCGAGTCGCATGAAAATCGTTGTGCCGATCAAACGCGTCGTCGATTACAACGTCAAAATTCGCGTTAAACCGGACGGCTCCGGAATCGACTTGGCAAACGTCAAGATGTCGATGAACCCGTTTGATGAAATCGCCGTCGAAGAAGCGGTACGGTTGAAAGAAAAAAGCGGGGCCAAGGAAGTCGTCGTCGTCTCCATCGGTCCGGCAAAGGCGCAAGAGACTCTCCGGACGGCGTTAGCGATCGGCGCCGATCGCGCCATTCTCATCGAAACATCGGAGACCGCTGCGGTCGAGCCGTTGGCCGTCGCCAAGCTCCTTAAGGCCGTGGTCGAAGCCGAAAAGCCGGATCTCGTCATTCTCGGCAAGCAAGCCATCGATGACGATTGCAATCAGACCGGCCAGATGCTCGCGAGCTTGCTCGATTGGCCGCAAGGTACATTCGCTTCAAAGGTCGTAACCGAATCGGGTTCCGTCACCGTGACGCGCGAAGTCGACGGCGGCCTCGAGACGATCAAGCTGAAGCTTCCTGCCGTCGTGACGACAGACCTGCGCTTGAACGAGCCGCGTTATCCCTCGCTTCCCAATATCATGAAGGCCAAGAAAAAGCCGCTCGATGTCAAGAAGCCGGAAGACATTGGCGTCGATATCAGCCCGCGCCTGAAAGTCTTGAAGACGACTGAACCCCCGACGCGAAAGGCCGGCGTCAAAGTCGGAAGCGTTGCCGAGCTTGTTCAGAAGCTCAAAAACGAAGCGGGGGTTTTCTGATGTCGACACTTCTTCTGGCAGAAATCGCAAACGGTGCGCTGGCGCCTGCAACGGCGAAGGCACTCGCGGCCGCTAAAGATCTTGGCGGCGAAGTCCATATTCTTGTCGCCGGTTCCGATGCGAAGGCGGCGGCCGAGTCTGCGGCCAAGCTCGCCGGTGTTTCGAAGGTTCTGCTCGCGGATGCGCCGCAGCTTGCCAACGGCCTTGCGGAAGAGGTCGCTGCACTCATCCTCTCGCTTGCCGGAAATTATTCGGCAATCGTCGCCCCGGCGACGGCGTATGGGAAAAATATTCTGCCGCGCGTCGCCGCCAAGCTCGACGTGATGCAGATCTCCGACATCATCAAGGTCGTCTCGCCCGATACGTTCGAGCGGCCGATCTACGCTGGCAACGCCATCCAGACGGTTCAATCGACCGAGAAGACGAAAGTCATCACGGTTCGCACGGCAGCCTTCCAGGCCGTTGGCGAGGGCGGGTCGGCACCTGTCGAAACCGTTGCCGTGCCTTCCGCAGTTGGCACCTCGACATTCGAGAAAGCGGAACTCACAAAATCGGATCGGCCGGAACTCACGTCTGCGCGCATCATCATTTCGGGCGGCCGCGGTATGGGCAATGGCGAAAACTTCACCAAATACATTGAACCTGTCGCCGATCGCCTCGGGGCGGCGATGGGCGCGTCGCGCGCGGCGGTTGATGCGGGTTTCGTTCCGAACGACTGGCAGGTCGGGCAGACCGGCAAGGTCGTTGCGCCGGATCTTTACATTGCTGTCGGTATTTCGGGCGCCATTCAGCATCTTGCGGGCATGAAAGACTCGAAGGTGATCGTCGCGATCAACAAAGACGCCGAAGCGCCGATCTTCCAGATCGCGGATTATGGGCTCGTCGCCGACCTCTTCCAGGCTTTGCCGGAACTCGACGCAGAGTTGCAGAAAGCCGGCCGTTGAGCGCAGCGACTGGGACTCGTGGAGGACATCCGTTCATGGCGCAGACCCAAAAGCTGATGGAGAAAAGCAAAGCCGGCGTTCGGCCGGCGCGCATCATCAGCAAGGTCGGTATCATCGGTGCCGGGCAGATGGGGAGCGGTATCGCCCATGTTGTGGCTCTCTCCGGATATAACGTTGCGCTGAACGACCTCAAGAAGGAGGCGTTCGACAAGGGGTTTGAAGCCGTCGGCAAGAACCTCGCGCGCCAGATCGCCAAAGGCGTCATTCAGGAAAGCGACCGGAATAAAGCGCTGGAGCGTATCAGCTACGCACCGACGCTCGAAGCGTTCGGCGATTGCGATCTTGTCATCGAATCGGCGACCGAAGACGAAAGCCTGAAGCACAAGATCTTTCAGGCGCTCTGTCCGCATCTGAAGCCGACCGCGATGCTCGCGTCCAACACGTCGTCGATCTCTATCACGCGCCTTGCTGCGGGGACCGATCGGCCGGAAGACTTCATCGGCATGCATTTCATGAATCCGGTGCCGCTGATGGAGCTTGTCGAGCTCATTCGCGGCATCGCAACCGAGGATGAAACATTCGCGACGGCGAAAGCGTTTGTCGAAAGCCTCGGCAAGACGACGGCGGTCGCCGAGGATTTTCCGGCTTTCATCGTCAACCGCATCCTGCTGCCGATGATCAACGAGGCCGTCTATACGCTCTATGAAGGCGTTGGCACGGTCGAGGCGATCGACAAGGCGATGCGGCTCGGCGCTCACCACCGGATGGGACCGCTGGAACTCGCTGACTTCATCGGGCTCGACACCTGCCTCAGCGTCATGCAGGTGCTCTACGAAGGGCTATCGGACTCGAAATACCGTCCTTGTCCGCTGCTGGTGAAATACGTCGAAGCCGGATGGCTCGGCCGCAAGACAAAGCGTGGCTTCTACGATTATCGCGGCGAAAAGCCGGTTCCGACCCGATAAAGGGTTCTTACCCCAGCAGATTTCCGACTGTTTCGCCGATCTTGGCCTGCTCGATGACCGCTTGCAGTCCCGGATAGACGACGAGCCACGATGCTGCCGCAATGGCGATCGCAATCGCCCAGGACATGCCCCAGAATCGTGGGTTGGGCATACCGAACGGCGCCGAGTAGAGGCGTGGCAACGCGACGTAGGCCAGCGTTAGCTGGGCGCCGACACAGGCCGTCAGGAAACTCCAGTGCGACCGGTATGCGGGATCGTCCGTCAAACGCAGGATTGTCCGGACCGGGTGCCGGAGAAACGAGATTGCGACGGCGAAGAGTCCGTCACGCTTCAGCTGACTCAAAAATTCGCTTGTGAGCGCGCCCCAGCCTTCCTCATGGTTTCCGGTTGACGAATTTGAGGGCGTCCCGCAGCCGCTGCAGAACGGCCGGGAAAGTGCGGTTCCGCAATTCGCGCATAGTGCCGCCTGAATTCCTTCCGCGTTCCCCACGTTCGGCGAACTCCCCCCTGCCGACCTTGGAAATAGCATGCCGCCACTGTGCCAGAAAACTGGCGTGCACAGATGTTCCTCGTTATTCAGGTCGCTGTGATGGGATTGCAAGGAATGACACCATGGGCGGACAGCCGCGCGTTGCATTGGTCACAGGGGCGGGCTCCGGAATCGGGCGCGCCGCTGCCTTGAAACTTCAGGGCGTGGGCTATGATGTGGTGCTTGTTGGGCGCCGCATTACGGAACTCGAGATAACGGCCGACCAAGCCAAAGCGGACGGGGGGCGATTCCTTGTGGCTCCGGCCGATGTGACCGAAGAAGCGGCCGTCAAAGCAGCGTTCGATAAGACACAGAAAAGCTTTGGGCGCCTCGACGTGCTGTTCAACAATGCGGGGACGTTTGCGCAAGGCGTGCCGCTCGAAAATTTAAAGCTCGAAGATTGGCGACGCGTCGTCGACGTCAACCTGACTGGGCCTTTCCTGTGCGCGCGCGAGGCTATCCGCATCATGAAGGCACAATCGTCGAAGGGCGGCCGGATCATCAATAACGGCTCGATCTCGGCGCAGGTGCCGCGGCCGTTCTCGGCGCCTTATACGGCGACCAAGCATGCAATCACGGGGCTCACCAAGTCCATCTCGCTCGACGGACGGGTCGATAACATCGCCTGCTCACAAATCGACATCGGAAATGCCGCAACTGACTTCACTGCCAAGATGGCGAGCGGCATCCTGCAAGCTGATGGCAGCACCAAAGTCGAGCCACGCATGGACGTCGCGCACGTTGCCGATGCGATCCTTTACATCGCGAACCTTCCGCTCGATGCCAACGTGCAGTTCATGACCGTGATGGCAACGGCAATGCCGTTCATCGGGCGCGGGTGAACGGTTGGTCTTTCGGAACGACGTCTGTCTTGAGAAAATTCGTCAGGTCGCGCGTCAAATAATGAATATGGCCGGGAAGCTCGCGCCAGTCACGGATCTTCATCTGTGCCGGATGGTCGATGTAATCGGAATGGACGAGCACCGTCGTCATGCCGAGTTCGGATGCGACTTCGAGATTGTGCGGCATGTCTTCGAACATGGCGGATTGTGGTGATGCCACGCCGTGAAGTTTCAAAAGCTGATTGAAAGCCGCGCGCTCCGGTTTTGGCACGTACCCGAGTGCCGCGATATCGCAAATATCTTCGAAAAGTTCGAGCACGCCGAGGCGGCGCGCGACGTTTTCCGCATGGCGGCGCGAGCCGTTCGTAAAGATCAGCCGACGACCGGGTAACGCGGCAATGGCTGCCGCAAGCTCGGGCAATTCGGGTACGACAGACAGATCGATGTCGTGCACGTATTCGAGGAACGGGCCCGGCTGCAGCTTATGCACCTGCATCAAGCCCGCAAGCGTCGTTCCGAACTGGCGATAATAGGCCTTCTGCAAATGCCGTGCATGCTCGCGCGGAACGCCGATCGCCTTCGCGATATATTCGCTCATGCGCCGGTCGACCTGCGCGAAGAGATTGCAGGATGCCGGGTAGAGTGTGTTGTCGAGATCGAAGATCCACGTGTGGACGTGGCTGAATCCGCGCCGCATTGCAGTCGCAGAAGCTGTGGCAGGATCGGAGATTGAGGCGGTCGCCTCCATCAGCCTTTGCCCTTCTTGCGATCGGCGCGACGCACAAGCGTACCGACACCGTGCTCGGTAAAGAGTTCAAGCAATACGCAGTGCGGCACGCGCCCGTCGATGATGACGACGCCTTCGACGCCAGCCTCGACGACTTCGATGCAGCCTTCGATCTTCGGGATCATGCCGCCGGAGATTGCGCCACTCTTGATCATGGCATGGGCCTCGTCGATCGTCAGTTCGGGAACGAGCTGCTTGTTGCTATCGAGCACGCCCGCGACGTCGGTCAGGAGCAACAGGCGTTTCGCCTGCATACGTGCGGCAAGCGCCGACGCGAACGTGTCGGCGTTGATATTCAGCGTCTGACCTTCGCGGCTGATGCCGACCGGCGCGATGACAGGAATCAGATCCGATCGCGAGATGACTTCTACGATGTGCGGATTGACCTCGAGGGGGTCGCCGACGAAGCCGATGTCGACAGCCTTCATCAGATTCGACTGCGGGTCGGCCATCTCGGTAATTTTTTTTGCGATCATCAAATTGGCGTCTTTGCCCGAGATACCGACCGCCTTGCCACCCTGGCGGTTGATCGCCGACACGATCTCCTTATTAATCTTGCCGGAAAGCACCATCTCGACGACTTCGACCGTCGGCTTGTCGGTCACGCGGAGCCCGTTCACGAAATCGGATTTGATCTCGAGCTTGTTCAGCATGCTGGCGATCTGCGGGCCGCCGCCGTGCACCACGATCGGGTTGATGCCCGACTGCTTCAGGTAGACGATGTCCTGCGCGAAGGCGTTGGAAAGCTTCTCGTCGCCCATAGCGTTGCCGCCGAACTTCACGACGACGGTTTGCTCATCGTAGCGAATCAGGTGCGGAATGGCTTCGGCCAGAATGCGTGCCTGCAGATGCGCGCTCGGCCGGTCTTCTGTGGGAGCGGCGTTTTTTTCACGAGGGTTCTTCGTTGACGTCACGGGATTCCCCAAAATGCCATTGGACAGTGGGATATTTGTGCTTCGGATGCGCCGGGCGCTTTCGTCGCGGTCTTATAGCGCGGCGGCTCGCAGCCTCAACGGAATTCCCGCGCCTTGACGGGCTGGGGGCCGTCCTGACGCATGGCGGACACGGGTTGGGGACGAAAGGCATTCCAGTCTGCCCACCGCCGTGCCTATGCTGTAGCCTTGCCGTGTGAGCTTGTTTTGACGCTGTTTTTGACCGCATACCTGGAGACGTCGTGGGCGTAACTGCTGCTGATCTTGCTCAAATTCCGATGTCGCCGGATCTCGGTGCAACGCTGTCGCGTGGCGCCGAGTTTGCGGCCGCGGCCGGTGCGTCCGATGTAACTCTTGAGCACTTGTTGGCCGCGCTCTGCGACGATTCGGACGCCATCGCAGTACTCGACGCGAGCAACGTTAATATCGCGTCGCTCAAATCGGACGTCGTGGGGCAGTTTGCTCAGCCTGCCGCCGATCCGGAACAGGCGCCGACGAGCCTCGGCGTTTCGCATGACGTGCGCCGTATTCTCGAAGCCGCTGCTGCTGCGGCGCGCGGCAGCAGACGGCGAGATATTAACGGCGCCATCGTTCTCGCGGCCATTGTCGGCGACGGGCGCAGCTTGGCCGCGGACATATTGCAGGCGCATGGGCTGACATTCGACAGCGCAATCCGCGCCCTGCAGGCCGCGCTCGCGCCTGCGCCGCCTCGGGCTCCGGCCGCTCAGCCGCCGGTTGCCGACGATGTTCTGGCGCGAGCCCGGGAACGCGTGCAGTCGCGTTCGGCGCCGTCGTTGCGCGACCTCATGAAGGATATGCCACAACCCGCTCCGCCGCCGCCGATCGCGGCTCCGGTGGCGACAGGGGCCGCCAGTGAACCTGTAAGTCCCGAGACGCCGAGGACGGAATCGGGGTCTATGCCGCCCGCCTCCGCGCCCCCGTCTTTGGCTCAGCCTGCACCTTCGGCGCCGAATGAAAAGCCAAGTCCGGCATCAGGGGTGGAACCTCGAAGCGCAGCGCAGCCGGACAGCGCCGAAAATGCCGTGTCTCGGCGCGGACCCGATGTTTCACCCGGACATTCACCGCGCCCGCCCTTCGGCCCGTCGTTGGAACCGCCCGATCGGGCGGTTGCGCAGCCGTCGGTCCGAGGCACGCCTCCCGGGCAGCCCTATGCTCCCGCGCCGCCCGTGCGTGGGCTACATCCCGGTGCGCCGTCGCCGATTCAGGGCTTTTCTGGAGATCTTCCGCGTCCGCGACCCACGGGTGGACTGCCGCCGCCGATTCCGTTGCCGCTAGGTCCTGGGGCACCTGGGATGCGGGCGCCCTTCCCGGGTCCGACATTGCCCGCTCCCTCGCCCATCGCGCCGCCAGGGCCGCTGCAGAACGATTCGGGGCTTCGAGCCGACGAGCGCGTGGATCAACCGCCTGCCGGTGCGCCTCCGGCTGCGCAACCGCGTCCGCAACCATCGAGGGAGAAAGGCGCTGGCCGCAAGCGCGGCAGAGGCGCAAAAGCCGAAAGCGGACAGCTTGCCGAAAATATTCCGCGAGCCATGCGTGTCGGTAAAACGGAGCGCGTAGAAGTCCGCATCGCGAAAGCTTCGATCAAGTCTCTGGCGGAGAATCTCGATGGGGGCGGCGCCGTCTGGCAGCACCAGATTACCGTGACAAAGGCGATGGCGGTGCGCGTTCGCGCTCCGGACGGCGGCTTTTTCATCGAGACGGCATCGCCTGAAACGCAATGGATCGAAAGCAACCTCGGCTATGGGAGCGACGATTTTGCGAGCTGGCGATTTCTGATCACGCCGCAGTCGCGCGGCTGGTCGCAATTGCAGATTGTCGTATCGGCCCGGACGATCGGCGCGGACGGCGTGGCGGCAGAGACGGCGCTTCCCGATCAAGTCATCGAGGTCAAAGTTCGCCGGAACCTCAAACGTACGTTTGCGCGCCTCTTTAGCTGGACGGTCGCGGCAATCATTGGTGGCGTGCTTTCGACGTTCAGTGAGTCGGGCCTGACGACTGCGAAGACCTTGCTGGAAAGGCTCATCCACTAGGCTCGGCAAGAGCTGCGGATTGCCGCGGTCAAGCGCCGTGCGCGTCGAGCAGTTTTGCCACGACGGCGCGCAAGTCCTCAAATCCCATTGCGGTTTCCGCAGACGTCGCGATGACGTGCGGATAGGCGGCCGGATGCTTGGAGAGCGATTGGATGGTGTGCGCCATGACGCGGTCGAGATCTGTGCGGCTGATCTTGTCGGCTTTCGTCAGGATGACTTGATAGGAAACGGCTGCGCTATCGAGCAATCCCATGATCTCATCATCGACCGGTTTCAAACCGTGGCGCGCATCGACGAGCACGAAGACGCGCAGCAGCGTTCGCCGTCCAGAGAGATAGCCGCGCAGGGTCCGATTCCAGGCAGCAACTTTATCTTTCGGGGCCTCGGCAAAGCCATAGCCGGGCATGTCGACGAGGTAGAGGTCGGCCGCCGGATCGGTGAAGAAATTCAGCTCCTGCGTGCGCCCCGGTGTGTTCGAGGCTCGTGCGAGCGCACGCTGTCCGACGAGGGTGTTGATCAGGCTCGACTTACCGACGTTCGACCGGCCCGCGAATGCAATTTCAGGCCGGTCGTCGGGCGGTAGATGGTCGAGGTCGGGCGAACCGCGCGAAAACGTCCAGGCGCACGCGAACAGCAGGCGCCCGGTTTCGATATCTTCCGCCGAGTGCGCCTCAGACTCTGCCATGGTGCCTATCCGACCGCCGCTCCGGTCCGGCCCGCTCATGCGGGCGCCACTATTTTCCGGGCCCGCTACCGGCTCCGAAGAGCCTTAGGATCGGAGCGAACGTGCGTTTTAAATTTTCAAACAGGTGAATTTCCGCGCCGTTCTTCTTGTTGATGCGGAGCTGCTGCAGGATCGAGAGCGTGTTGCTCCATGCCCAGTAGATGACGAGGCCTGCCGGGAAGCTCGCCAGCATGAACGTGAACACGACCGGCATCCACTGGAAGACCTGCTGCTGGATCGGGTCAGGCTGCGGCGGGTTGAGCTGCATTTGCATCCACATCGTGATGCCCATGATCAGCGGCCAGATGCCGATATGCAGGAACGACGGACCGTCGAACGGCAGAAGCCCGAACAGGTTGAAGAGCGACGTCGGATCAGGGGCCGACAGGTCGTGAATCCAACCGAAGAACGGCGCGTGCCGCATGTCGATCGTGACGAACAGGACCTTGTAGAGTGCGAAAAAGACGGGGATCTGCAGCAATACGGGCCAGCATCCGGCAAGCGGATTTATCTTCTGCGTGCGATAGAGTTCGAAGATTTCCTTTTGCTGACGCTGCGTGTCGTCCTTGTATTGCTCCTTGATGCGTTGCATCTCGGGCTGCAGCTTCTTCATGCGCGCCATGCTCTCGTACTGCTTGTTGGCGAGCGGATAGAAGGCCGCCTTCACGAGCACCGTCAGTATGAGAATGGTGATGCCGAAGTTATGGACGATGCCGTTGATGAACTCCATCAGACGGAAAAGCGGGCGGGTGATGAAGTAGAACCATCCCCAGTCGATCATCCGGTCGAAGCGCAGAATACCGAGCGCGTTTTCATAGCCGTCGATCAACGACGCCTGCTTGGCGCCGGCAAAAAGATGCCCTTCGACGCCCTTGCGCATGCCGGCGGGTACGGTCAGCGCGCCGCGCAGATAATCCGTCTGGAATGCATCCTTTCCGGCTGGATCACGCGCTTTCAGCGCCGAGTACATGGCTCGGTAGGGTTCGTGCTGATCGGGAACGAGGGCGGTTGCCCAGTACTTGTCGGTGATGCCGAGCCAGCCGCCAGTGACGTTGTCGAAGGTCGTCGGAACACCACTTTTCAGGGCATCCGCGAATTTGAATTCCTGCAGGCCGTGCTCACCGGATACGCCGACGAGCCCTTCATGCAGAACAGAGAATACCTGAGACGGCGGATGGCCGCTGCGATGGACGCGTGCGTAGGGCAGCAGCGTCACCTCCGACTGCGTTTTGTTTTCGATCTCGTCGATAATCTTGAACATGTAGTCGTTATCGACCGAGATCGTGCGGTGGAAGACGAGGCCCCCGCCGTTGTCCCATGACAATACTACCGGCGTTTCCGGCGTCAGCTTCGTGCCGCTTTCAAGCGTCCAAAGCGTGTCGCGGCCGGGAACCTTGATCTGGCTTCCGCTTTGCGGGACCCAGCCGTATTCCGCGAAGTAGGGTTCGGGCGATCCGGCGGGCGAGAGCAGTACTACCTTGGGACTGCTGGGATCGACCGTCTCGTGGTACTTCGTCAGCACCAGATCGTCGATGCGGCCGCCCTTCAGATCGATGGAGCCATCGAGGGAGGGCGTTACGATCTGGATGCGTGGCGATGCTTTCAGCGCGTCTTCGCGCGAGACCGGTGCAGCAGCCTGCGGCTGAGCGCCGACCGGCGTTTCGCTGGAAGGCGGCGCGATCGGCGTGTTTCCAACGTTGGGCGGGTTTTCCGGCGCAGCTCCCTTGTTCTGCGCCTCGATCTTTTTATTGAACTCCTGGCGCGCCTGCTCCTGCTGGAGTTCCGGACGCGCGAAGAAGTACTGCCAGCCCATGAGGACGAGAATGGACAGCGCAACCGCGAAAATCAGGTTGTTTTGGTCTTTTGGATCTCTCGGGGAAGTCATCAAGTCCTCGGGTCAGCGCCGGCGTTGGCGAGGCTGTCACAGCCCATGAAGCAATGTTGCGAACTGCTCATAAACGGAAGGGGGCACCCCGTCACGTCGAACCTTTCCTAACGCCCGTTTTCCCCGATTTGGGGCGGGCGTCGTTTGCACGGCCTCGCTTAGCATTGTCGTGTAGCGCTGCGAAAGCGCGTGCGACGTCTTCGAGCAGCGTGGCGAAGGGTCGGTCGAGCGCAGCATGGCGGGCGACGATGACGTAATCGCAGGAGGGGCGCGCGTGTTGTGAGGCCGCCGCGGCAAACGCCGCCTTCAGCCTTCGGCGAATCCTATTGCGGGTGACGGCGTTGCCGATCTTTTTCGTAATGGTGAAGCCAAAGCGCGCTGTCCCGCCGTTTTCCGAGGCTTGGCGTTCCCGCGCCTCGATCAGGAACGCTGGCGTCGAGGAACGACGGCCGCCGCGGACGGCCAGGAATTCCGGGCGCGATTTGAGGGTTTGCAGTATCGGAATCCGAGCCTCCAGAGCTGACGGGCATCCTAAGCTCGTCTAGAAACCGCGACAAAATGCGCGTGTCGCGCTGCTCATATCATGATGGTTGGGAGCCGCTGCAAGGTTCAGGCAGAACGAAAGCCTGCTGTGCCATCTACGTGCTGCCGCCATGGATTACGCATGCATGCAAGCAGACGTGCTGGCAATCGTTGCCAACACGGAAAAATGCTCAGGTTGTAGGTAGACTGGCTCGCTGTCTCTAGGCCGACAGACGCTTGCGGCCCTTTGCACGGCGACGCGCGAGGACCTTCTGTCCGCCAGCAGTCAGCATGCGCTTGCGGAAGCCGTGGCGGCGCTTGCGAACAATACGGCTCGGTTGATACGTGCGCTTCACGGAAGTCTCCGTCCAAATGAGGTTCGCTTCCATCGCGCAGCGCGCGAAGCGAATAATGTTGTCTTTTCCGATGCTTAGAAAGGCCGCAACGCCAAGCGAAAAGCCACGGCGGGACGCGATTTCTCCGGAATTCGGGGTCTTATAATTTGGGCCCGGGGCCAAGTCAACGCGCGGAAACGGCTGCTGCGGCCGATCTTGAAGAACGTGCAACGGGTTCACGCACAGCTTCACACCGTCCCTCTCTCGATTGTTGCGACGATCGGCTTTAGCCTCAACCCATACGAGCGCGTCGTGTTGCGCCACTTTCACTTACAACTTTTGGAAAACGTTCATGCCGAAGGACATTCCCAATGCCGCCTCCGAAAGCCAGAACATCGAAACGGATTTCTGCGTTATCGGCGCGGGATCGGGTGGTCTTGCTTTTGCGGCAGCGGCGGTGGCCTTCGGCCAACGTGTCGTCCTGATCGAAAAGCATAAAATGGGTGGCGACACCCTCAATTATGGAAGCGTACCGTCGAAAGCTCTCCTGGCTACGGCGAGGCGGGCCAACACCATGCGCACCGCATCGCCGTACGGCATTCGCGATGTCGAGCCTCTGATCGACTTCGCCGGTGTGCGCGAGCACATCAAAAGTACGATCGCGCGCGCTGCGCCGAATGCGTCGCCTGAGCGTTTCGCCGGGCTCGGCGTTCGTGTCATCGCCGCCGCGGCCAAGTTCGTCGACAAGTCGACCGTTACTGCGGGTGACTTTCGCATCACCGCGCGGAGGTTCGTCATTGCCACCGGTTCCTCGCCCGTCATTCTGCCGATACCGGGGCTTCAGGATGTCCCCTATTTCACCAACGAAACGATCTTCGAGAACGCCAAGCCGTTAGCGCATTTGATCGTGATAGGTTCCCACGCGACCGGACTTGAACTCGCGCAGGCGTATCGCCGTCTCGGGTCTCAGGTGACGGTTCTCGAAGCCGGACGGGCGCTTGGTGACGAAGACCCCGAGCTTGCCGCTGTTCTGCTGACAAAACTCTACGACGAGGGCGTTGCAATTCGCGAGGGTGTGCGTGTCACGCGCGTCGCAGGTGAGCAGGGGCGTATCGCCGTCGAGATCGAGACGCCCGATGGACCAGAGAGAATAGAGGGGAGCGATCTGCTTATCGTCGCCGGACGGAAATCCAACGTCGCCGATCTGGGTCTTGAAGCCGCGGGCATCAAGTCGACGAGCGATGGGATCAAAGTAAATGCCGGGCTCAGGACACGTAATCGGCGTGTCTATGCCATCGGAGACGTCATCGGCGGTCCGTTGTCGTCACACGCCGCCGCCGAGCATGCCGAGGTCGTTCTTTGGCGCACTCTGTTTCGCCTTCGTGCCAAGGCTGCAGGCCGTGCTTTGCCGCGCGTGGTCTTCACCGAACCGGAGCTTGCCCACGTCGGCCTTTCGGAAACCGAGGCGCGGGCCAAGTATGGTAAAATCCGCGTGCTGCGCTGGCCGTACCATGAGAACGACCGGGCGCAGGCTGAACGTGAAACGGACGGACACATCAAGGTCGTAACGTCGAAACGCGGCGAAATCCTTGGGGCCGGGATCGTCGGCGCGCAGGCGGGCGAACTCATTCAGATGTGGGCACTTGCCATTTCGCAGGGATTGAAGATCAAAGCGATGACCGAATGGGTTTCGCCCTATCCAACCTTGTCGGAAATTAACAAACGCGCCGCGTTTCGTTACTTTGCAACATCTCCCAGCAATCCTTATGTGCGCAAAGTCATCGCATTGCTGGCGAAGCTCGGCTAATCATCTCGGGCAATGGAAGTTCTCAAATCGGTGCAGCGCGCGATTTTCAACGGCAACGGACAGCACGGAGACGACGAGGCGCCGAAGACCTCGGCCTCTGCAGGCCCTTGGCGCGCCTTGAAGCGTTTTTGGGAAAGCCGCGGCCTGCCGTCGAAGCTGATCGCGCTGACGGCGGTTTTTGTGCTTGCCGCCGAGGCGCTCATCTTTCTGCCGTCGGTTGCAAACTATCGTGTGACGTGGCTTCAGGAGCGCCTGACAGCGGCGCAGCTTGCGGCGCTTGCCTCCGATGCGTTTCCCGGCGGCCAAGTGCCTTCTGCGTTGCGCGCCGATCTTCTACAGACAGCGGAAGTGCGTGCGATCGCGTCTCGCCGGCAGGGCGAGCGGCGTCTCGTGCTCGCTCCCCAAGGCGATCTGACGATCGACTATGTTTACTATCTGCAGCCGGAGCCCGATTCATTCTGGGAAGGGCTCGGGCTTAAATTCGAGCAGATGAAAGATGCGATCACAACCATGTTCGGCAACGGCGGCCGGACCATTCGTGTCGTCGGGCACGCCGGACCAGACAACGCGGATCTGATCGAGATCGTCATTCCGGAAGCGCCGCTCCGCGCCGCGATGATGCGCTACGGACTCAACATTCTTTGGTTGTCGATCATTTTGTCGGTGCTGACGGCGGCGGTCGTCTATTTCGCGCTCAGCCGGCTGTTCGTGAAGCCGTTGACACGACTGACGAGAAGCATGCTGCACTTCTCCGAAAACCCTGAGGATGCGAGCCGCATCATGCCGGAGACGGGGCGCATGGACGAGATCGGCGTTGCTGAGCGCGAGCTTGCGAGCATGCAGCGGCAGCTTTCGGGCCTGCTGGCGCAGAAAAACAGATTGGCTCAGTTGGGGCTCGCGGTTTCCAAGATCAATCACGATCTGCGCAACATGCTCGCGAATGCGCAACTCATTTCAGACCGCCTTGTCGATATTCCCGATCCGACCGTGCAGCGTTTCGTGCCGAAGCTTATCGCATCGCTCGACCGCGCTATTCATTTCTGCAATTCGTCGCTGCAGTTCGGAGGTGTCTCCGAGGCGGCGCCACGCCGCGAGCTGATACCGTTGAAACCGCTCGTTGAAGAAGTGGCAGACAGTCAGGGTCTGCCGCGTGAAGGCGCTGTCGCCTTTGTCGACTTGGTCGATGCCTCACTTCTTATCGACGCGGATCATGAGCACCTGTTTCGTGTACTGAGCAATCTTGTGCGCAATGCGATGCAGGCGATCGAGAGCGCCGAGGGCAAGACCGATGGTGAGATTCGCGTCGTCGCGCGGCGTGAGGGCCGCAAGGTCCTCGTCGATGTGACCGACAATGGCGCCGGAGTTCCGCAGAAAGCACGCGAAAATCTGTTCAAGGCTTTTCAGGGTTCGACGAAGAAGGGCGGCACAGGCCTTGGGCTGGTGATCGCGGCCGAACTCGTGCAGGCCCACGGCGGCATGCTGACGCTCGTCGATAGCGCCAAAGGGGCGCATTTCCGCATCGAGCTGCCCGACCGGTCCGTCGATTGACGAGTTTGAGCTTTAACGAGTCACGACGGGCACCTGGGGCGGGCGGATTTGACCGATGGCCGAAGGTTGCGAGAGGTCTTGCGCTCCCGGGCATGACCCACTAGAGAGGGGGGCTTCTCCGCCCCGGTGTTCGCCGGGACCGGGCCGCACGGCCCCGATGTAGCGGAATGCGCCCGTAGCTCAGCTGGATAGAGCACCAGACTACGAATCTGGGGGTCAGGAGTTCGAATCTCTTCGGGCGCGCCATTCCTAAACAAAAGATAGAACTCCGGGCGCAGTATTTTCGAGCCCTCGCGAAGCCGCCCTGGCCAGGGCGGACTTGGAGCCTGATATGCGGATTTCCTTGTCTTTGACGCAGACCTCGCGGACTGCCAGCCGTGTATAGGCTTGCCTCGGTTGGGGTGGTCCATTCCGTAGCTTATCTTTCAGCAGGACGGCCAGCTGCGCGATTTTCTCTGGCGTGATGGTCGGTTCGCCACTCGCCACACGCTTCTGCAGATCGGCAACCTCGGCGGCGAGCTCATCGCGCCGAACCGCTCGATAAGGCGCTCTTTGAGACTCGCGTCTTCGGCCTCCATAAGACCTTGCTCGACGAGGGTCAGGAGACGGGTGATGGCGGCTTCGGCTTCCTTGTGGGATTGCCTGAGGCGGCTCAGCCGTTCCTTGCTTTCGGCCGACCGGTTGTTCGCCGATTTCAAATAAGTCTTCAATAGATCGCCCAAGCGCTCGGGCTGCAGAATGCGGGCGCTCAGCTGGTCGATGATGATCTCGTCGAGCCGATCCATGCGGATGCGTAATCCCCGGCAGATACCGTCCCTTCCCTCGCGGCGCATCCTTCTTGCGCGAACCGCCGACGCCGACCAGGATCTGCACCTGTCTGCATTCCGCGCGTAAGCGGACACGACATCGACTTCGTTCGAATGATGCTCCTGACCCTAAGCCGACATTAGTCTGACGACAGCCTGCTAGGAACGTGAGCTATGAGTTCGCTGTATCACCACCTTTCACAATCGCGGCAAACAGCTTCAGCAGGATACCGCATGAAAGTTCGGTGGCGGCCAAGCCTCACCTAGGTTCCTTCCGCCTCTGCATCACGCGCAGTCGTCAGTCCCCATGCGGAATAAAGGCAACATGGGCGACCTTGCTCTCGACCGTTGTCACACCTTCAACGCCTTGCAGTAAACGGACGGCATCGACGATCATCTGTTCATCGGTCGTTGCTCCCGTGAGCAGGATCTTGCCGCCCAAAACATGCACATCAAAGCAATTTTGATTGGACCTGGGGCCGAACCGGCGATCCATGGCAGCCCGCGCGCGAAACAGAATGAGCTGGTCCAGAAGAACGTTGCGGGATTGCTCGCTCTCTTGAAATGTGGAGCTCTCTGCGAGGCGAACGATATGTTCGACGCAGTCCGCGACCGGAACCCGCGCGGAATTGAGCACGATCGCATAGAGCGACGGATCCTCCCAGTCGATGCCGAAAAGCCTTTGCATTGTTCCATTATGAG
Organism: Hyphomicrobium denitrificans 1NES1; assembly: GCF_000230975.2. Taxonomy (NCBI): domain Bacteria; kingdom Pseudomonadati; phylum Pseudomonadota; class Alphaproteobacteria; order Hyphomicrobiales; family Hyphomicrobiaceae; genus Hyphomicrobium; species Hyphomicrobium denitrificans. Next base: position 3,634,052 of record NC_021172.1, read on the forward strand.
CGGCGTCGCTTCGCTCAATTTCCCGCCGCGCGTTTGTGGCGATGCCAACGCCGAGGCGCTCGATCAAAACCCTTTCGCGAAATAACATCGGCGCGCAGATACGGACGCATATGACATGCGGTACCGACTTCAGGAGGTAAGTGGCACCCCAACCCCTGATCAGCACATTTCCCTTTGCAGCAAGCTCCAGGATTTCTTGGGCCGTGTACCGGGACATTCGCTTGCGATCGAGTGTCCACCGCTCCATCAACGACGTCTCGCCCTCGAGAAATCGATGCACCTCGCTTTCGGGCATGCCGGCTCGTTCGGCGATGTCGTGCTCGACAATCTCATGGTGAACAATAGCAAGCCCCAATTGATTTGCGAGGCCCGCCGCAACTTCGCTTCCGCGCGTTGCCATTTCGCGCGTCATGGCAATGACAGCCATCGTGTCCTCCTTTGCGGGATCTCGTGCCGGAGGATGCACACTTGCAGGGCCGGCACTTGACGCAGCGTTGCGAATGCTTTGCGTTCGCGCTCGTCGCCCAAAGGATGAAAAATTTTAGGCCGTTGTTGCCCCCATCGCAACTCCAACGGAGCGTGTTGGCAAGATCACCGACGATCCGCCCGGCTATCGGACTTACATCGACGTGGTGCTGCATTGCGAGAACGCCAGCACAATCAACCAATTTTCAAATCGGGACGGTAGCGCCCTTGAACCCGTTGGACGATCAATTACCTCAAGTACATGAACGCGAATCTCCATGATAGGGTCGCGATGCCAATCGAAGGGGTTGGCAATGGATAAAAGCAAAACATCGCAAGCGATTGGCAGGACTCGCTTAACGTACTGCCCGCCCTTCTTTAAGCGCAATAGACAATGACGTATGTCGTCGACGAGAGATGCATCAAGTGTAAGACCACCGATTGCGTCGAGGTCTGTCCGGTCGATTGCTTCTACGAAGGGGAGAACATGCTCGTCATTCATCCGGATGAGTGCATCGACTGCGGGGTATGCCGACCAGAGTGCCCAGTCGACGCCATCAAACCGGACTCCGAACCCGGTATGGAGAAGTGGCTTAAACTCAATAGTGAATACGCGCTGAAGTGGCCAAACATCACGATCAAGAAGGACATGCCGAAGGACGCGCGCGACCATTGGGACGAGACAGGGAAATTCGAAAAATATTTTTCGCCCAATCCGGGTGCAGGCGACTGAGCTGGTGGAGCAGCATGGTTAGCGCTCCTCGCCTGAGCCTTTGACCAAATGTCCCAGCAGGTCTATCGGAATTGGGAAAACGACCGTGGACGAGCGTTCGCTGGCGACGTCGTGCAGCGCCGCGAAATAGCGCAGCTGCATCGCCTGCGGCTCCTGCGCCAGGATGCGACCGGCCTCGACGAGCTTCTCTGCCGCCTGTTGCTCACCCTCGGCGTTAATCACCTTGGCGCGCCGCAACCGCTCGGCCTCAGCCTGCTTGGCGATGGCACGCACCATGCTCTCGTTTAGGTCGATGTCCTTGATCTCGATGTTCGTCACCTTGATGCCCCAGGAGTCGGTCTGTTGGTCGAGGATCTCTTGGATAGCGGCGTTAAGTCGATCGCGCTCCGTCAGCATCTCGTCGAGTTCGTGTTTGCCGAGGACGGAGCGCAGCGTCGTCTGTGCGAGCTGGCTGGTGGCTGCCATGAAGTCCTCGACCTTGATGATGGCCCGCTCAGGATCGATGATTCGGAAATAGAGCACGGCGTTGACCTTGACCGATACGTTGTCGCGCGAAATGACATCCTGTGGCGGCACGTTGTGGACAACGACCCGGAGATCGACCTTCACCATCTGCTGGACGAAGGGTATGAGGATGATCAGGCCAGGCCCCTTGACCCCGGTGAAGCGGCCGAGCGTGAAAACCACGCCGCGCTGATATTCGCGCAGAATGCGGATCGCCGCGAACAGAAAGACGACAGCGATGATGGCGAGGAGCAGGTAAGGCAGATAATCGAGTGTCATCGAGGCTCTCCTTGAGTGGCCGTTGGGTCCGTCCGACGCCGCACCATCAGGGTGAGGCCATCGATAGTCGCGACCTCGACCATTTCGCCGGGGGTGAAGGGTTCGTCGCCGCGGGCCTGCCAGCGTTCGCCATTGGCACGCACGTGGCCTGCCCCGGCCCGCCAGTCGAGGATCTCGGCCGGGAGGCCATGCATCGCCTCACCGCCGACGCGTGGCGGCCGGCGGCGGACGCGCCAAAGCGCCTGGCCGACGAAGATGACAAGGATGAAAATCAGGACTGCTGTGAGATCGATCATTGCCGGCGATAGACGGAAGCCTGGCGCCTCGACCTTGAGGAGCATCGCCGTGCCGAGCAGGAAGGCGGCGAGGCCGCCGAGGCCGATGACGATGGTAGGGTTGAATGCCTCAATGGTCAGGAGGATCAGCCCGAGCAGCATCAAAGCGAGACCTGCATAGTCGATTGGCAGCAGGTTGAGCGCGTAGAGCCCGAGAAGTAACGCGATGGTACCGATAACGCCGGGCGCGACCGCTCCGGGGCTGGTGAATTCGAAGATTAAGCCATAAACGCCGATCAGCAGCAGGATCACGGCTACGTTCGGGTCGGTAATGACCGAGAGCAAGCGCACGAGCCAGTCCGGCTGAAACGTCTCGACGACAAGTCCACGTGTCGCGAGTGACCGCGGTGCGCCGCCCACCACCGTGACGGTACGGCCGTCGATTTTCGCTAACAACTCTGCTGTGTCACCGGCAATGAGGTCGATCACGCCAGCTTGCAGTGCGGCGTTGGCCGATAGGCTCGCGGCCTCGCGCACGGCCTTCTCCGCCCAGTCGGCGTTGCGGCCGCGCAGCTCCGCCAGGCTGCGGATGAAGGCGACTGCGTCATTGGTCATCTTCGCCGTCATCGCGTCAGGCGGCGCAGCAGGAACCGTGCCCTTGTCGCCCTTGTCAGGCTGGCCTGGAAGGCCCGGAATGGGCGCGCCAATCTCAACCGGTGTTGCGGCGCCGAGATTGGTCCCGGGCGCCATGGCAGCAATATGCGTCGCGTAAAGGATGTAGGTACCGGCGCTCGCGGCATGGGCACCTGACGGCGCGACGTAGCCGACGACCGGGATCGGTGAGGAGAGTACGTCGGCGATAATCTCGCGCATACTGGTGACGAGACCGCCAGGCGTATTAAGGCGCAGAATAACAACTTCAGCACTGCGCTCGCCCGCGGTCGCTAGCGCCTCCTTCACGTATCGTGCGGTAGCGGGGCCTATTGCACCGTCGATATCGATTTCAAAGGCAAGCTTAACGGAACCGGCCTTGTCGGCCGCAACGGGCGGCGAGAAGGCCGCTACGGCAGCGGCGAGACCCGCAGCAACAAGAAGGGGCGCGCGGAATTTCACGCTCTAAACTCCCTCTCGAAGATTTGGGGTGTGAGCGCGCGGCATTCCAGATACCAATGCATTCCAGATACCAATATTGATCCCTGCTCCAGCCCAAAGTATTCGGTGCCACTTCCCGAGACCTGTACTGTGCCGGTTGAGCCCGACAGAGCCTGATGCATCAACGGGTCCGTGTGATTTGGTCGGCGCCATTTTTACATATTCAAATCAGCGACACCGGATTCTTCGCAGCTTCTCTAGGCTGGTGCGTCGAAATTGCGCCAAAGTCTAAAGCACCCCTGCATATAAAGTGATGCCGTGCCGACCTTCTGCTTGGGTCAAGACGTCAGTCAGTCGAGGCCCCAATAGAAATAAATTAACTGGCAAAAGGCGTTGATCACAGACCGTTCACCGGCTTGCAAATGCGAACTGGTCGACGAAAGGAGAACCACCGTGAAATGCCTATCTATCGCCATTCTTGTGCTCGCTCTGACTGCGGGCATCGCTGGCGCCGAGGAAAGAATTGCCGCCACCCTCTACAAGAAACCCGGCTGTCAATGTTGCGAGACCTACGCGAACTATCTTCGCGAGAATGGCTTCGACGTCACGGTGTTGGAACGCCCGAAAATGTCAGGGGTTACGCCGCAGTCCGCCGTACGCAAAGACCTCGAGGGTTGCCATTCGACGGTGATCGGCAAGTACGTGATCGAAGGCCATGTCCCGGTTGGTCCCATCAAGCGGCTACTCGCCGAAAAACCGGATATCAAGGGCATCTCGCTTCCCGGTATGCCGCAAGGTTCGCCGGGTATGTCGGGCATCAAGCAGGGTCCATTCGAAATTCTTTCCATCACCGGCAAGGACGGCCCAGCACCGGTTTACACGAAGGAATGATCTAAACGGCGAAGATCAAAACAGAGTCCACAGAGAGGTTCGCAACCCAAAAAGTACGGACTGCTGCGGAGTGTAACTGGGGCGCGGTCGTTGTGCACGCGCTGGCGACGCGCAAAGGCATGGGCGGGCAGAATGGCGCCGGTTTTCCGATCGTGAGATGCAGATGCGAAGATCCCGTGCCGCTGCCGTGCTTTGCGATGATCCAGGGCTTTGGTTCCTGATTTCGAAGACTGGTTTTAGGAAAGCGAAGTGATCGCGATCTGATTGACGGCATAGCCGGACGACTTTGACAGAGCCGATTGCGTCTCGATAGCACATACCGGCATCGATTATATCGCATTACGATGTATGTCGATTTATACGCCCGTCTTCGCGGCGTTCAGAGCCGGCATCTCAGAAAAATGAATCTCAGACATGCTTGAGAGAAGTCGCGTTCATGACTGTGCCATCGAAGTACAGTTTTGGTGTCGATACGTCTGAAGATGGGCAATTTTTTCGCGTTTTTCTCCGTAGGCGGAATGATGCTGCCGGGAGAAGGCGTTCTTCAGAATGGACACTCGGCTTTCGTTGCCATGTACCGCCCGATTGGCCGGAGTCGAGTTCCACTAAAACAGAAAGGACAATTCTCGGTGACAACCTCAAGTGCAAGCCCGCTCGTTACAGCCGATTGGATCAAGGATAATCTTAACAATCCGAAGATCAGAATCTTCGAAGTCAGCGTCGATCCTGAAGTCTATAAGCGCGCGCATATTCCAAGTGCCGTCAACCTCGATTGGCACGTCGATCTTGTCGATACCGTGAACCGGGACATCGCCTCGCGCGATAAGTTCGAAAAATGCTTGCGCAAGGCCGGTGTAAACAAAGACACGACGATCGTTATCTACGGCGATCATAACAACTGGTTTGCAGCATGGGGTGTCTGGATTCTTGACATTTATGGGCTCGGCAACAACGTGAAGCTGCTCGATGGGGGCCGCAAGCTTTGGGAGGCTCGTTCGCTTCCTGTCACCGCAGACGTGCCAAGCTTTTCCGAATCCTCAATCGTCTTGCCCGAACGCAATGAGCGCTTGCGGGCCCGCCTCGTCGACGTTCTGGCGATTGCGGAGGGCCGGGCCGCCGGCCGGTTGATCGATATCCGTTCGCCCGACGAATACAGCGGCAAGATTTTCGCGCCGGAAGGCGTCAAGGAATTGTCCATTCGTGCCGGACACATCCCGGGTGCCGAAAACGTTCCGTGGGGTACGATCGTGAACGACGACGGCACGTTCAAGCCGGTCGACGAAATCCGCGCCATCTATGCCGCAAAGGGTGTCGACGGTTCGCAGCCCGTCGTGACCTACTGCCGGATCGGAGAGCGGTCGAGCCATTCATGGTTCGCATTGAAGCGAATCCTGGGCTACGATGTCCGCAACTATGATGGGTCATGGACCGAATACGGCAACGCCGTCGGGGTGCCGGTGACCAATAAGAGCGGAACGATCTGGCTCGGCAAATAAATCGTTGAAACGCGGGGGCGGGCGACGGCCCCCGATTGACGTCGGGGCGCTCGACGCGCCAACCATGTCGGGATCTGATCGGCGACAGCTAAAAGGGCACCCATTCGTGGTTTATTCCGAGAATCTCATTCATGCCGTCGGCAACACGCCGTTGATCAAGCTGCGGCGAGCCTCGGAGGAAACAGGGTGCACGATTCTCGGCAAAGCCGAGTTCATGAATCCCGCGCAGTCGGTCAAAGACCGGGCCGCACTTTTTTTGATTGAGGATGCGCTTGAGCGCGGAGCCATCCAGCGTGGCGGCGTCATCGTCGAGGGGACGGCGGGAAATACAGGAATAGGTCTGGCGGCGCTCGGTTCGGCGTTCGGACTGCGCACGGTCATCGTCATGCCCGATACGCAATCGATAGAAAAAAAGGATGCGGTACGCGCGCTCGGTGCGAAGCTCGTCGAAGTGCCGGCTGTGCCCTACGCGAACCCCAACAACTATGTCCACTACTCGCGCCGCTTGGCGGAAGCGCTTGCGAAGACGGAGTCGAAGGGAGCCGTATGGGCGAACCAGTTCGACAACGTGGCTAATCGCGACGGGCACGCCCGAACGACTGCGGAGGAAATCTGGCAGCAAACGGGCGGCAAGGTCGATGGCTTCGCTTCCGCCGTCGGGACGGGGGGAACACTCGCGGGAATTGCTCTCGGACTCAGATCGCGAAGCGCATCCGTGAAGATCGCCCTCGCGGATCCGCCCGGCGCCTCGCTCTATTCCTACTACACGCGCGGCGTTCTCGAAGCCCACGGATCGTCGATAACCGAAGGCATCGGTCAAAGCCGCATTACCAGAAACCTCGAAGGCTTTTCACCTGACTTCTCATTTGAAATCCCCGATACCGACTCGATCCCCCTGGTGCATCGACTCGTCGTCGAGGAGGGTCTTTGCCTTGGCGGCTCCAGCGGGGTCAATATTGCAGGAGCCGTGGCGCTCGCCCGCTCGCTGGGGCCGGGTCATGTCGTCGTGACGATGCTCTGCGATTCCGGGACGCGCTATCAGTCGAAGCTGTTCAACCCGTCGTTTCTCGCGTCCAAAGATCTGCCGGTCCCCGCGTGGCTCTCGGCGGAGGACGTCAGCGTGCCGGCGGTGTTCGCGTAAGCCCCCGCAAGCGCCCTCCTCTCCGCCGTTCGATCTGCTCGGCGCGGCCAGCAGTAGGCAGTTCGTGCCGCTTTGGCGCACGTGTTTTCCGACCGGAAACCTAAGCTCGAAATTGGGCCAGCCATATACCTGACGGCAATATTTGCCGCCGAAGCTGGGATCAGCAAATATTCGCCGAAGTCATTCCAGGGAAAGAACGGTCATGAGAGGGATAGCGCTTGTCTTCTTTGCCTCGATGGCAATGGCAGGCTCGGCAATGGCCGGAGATACGTACGGACGTGGTCATGGCAACGGCGGCCGGGGTTGGGGTTGGAATTCGGGTCTCAACGTGTTCGTTGATGTGCCGATGACCGGCGCCGCCGCGGGAGTTCCTGAAGACCCGCGGAACGATTATTGCCGCGAAGCGCGTCACAGTTGCTTTGGCCAATGGGGTGTCGATGAGCCCGGCTATGGCCGCTGCATGCGGCGCAGTGGATGCTAAGGGACGCTTGAGTTCAAACGCTTTGCTTCAAGGCCGGAAAAACGAGTTCCCGGCCTTTTTCATTTGAAGGATGTCCGTCATTGGAGGAGCGTTCCTGCTCCGGATCATTGATCTGCCTTCTGTCCGGTGATCTCGTTCCACTTTGCTCCGAGCTGCTTTTTCAAATCCTCGACCTTTTTCGAGGCTTCGTCGGTTTTTGCGGTGAAGGCTGCTCGAGCCGCAGTGTAATCGGCGTCAGAAAGCTCGAACTCTGTCATGAATGGGCAGCCCCCGTGACTGAGTTGAGGTGCGAGATAGCGAACGCGCACGGTGTTGGCTGTCGCGCCAGGACCGACCTTCATGATGACCGAGTCCTTGTCCATTCGGCACTTTTCGCCCTTCGCGATCTTCTTCATATCGATGGTGACGAACTTGCCGTTTTCATTGAGTAACGTAACGCCCATCGTGCTCGGGATGAATGCCATTTCGATGCTGCTGGAATCCTCGGCGTGCGCCGCGAGGGGGACGGCGAACAGCGCGAGTGCAATGATCGTGGCTATGGATTTCATCTGCGTGGTCCTTGTGGGATGCGTTGAAAACGAAGGAATGCTTAGTTAGGCGTCCTGCGGGATTCTACAATCTCGATGTTAGACGCCACGACGCGAAGCATTGAGATATTCTCGCGGCGGGTTCATCGCTTTCCGTACGAGTTCGACGCAAAGTGCGTATATCGTCACAAGTCCGGCCTTCGGCCGCCAAGATCCTGACCTGATTGATGAAATATTATGTGTTTCGCCGGTGTTCCATCGATTTGGAATTCGGCGGCCGTGTCGCGCCGGGCGAAAATGCATTCGGCGCTGGGGATACTTCACCAGAAATTTTCGTCGTGATTTCGAGAAACATCAAATTCGCTGTAAATTAAACGCGGGCACACTTAGTGGGGACATTCGCCGATGATCGAATGGGCAAATAGAGAGCTATCGACACTTGAGGGACAACTCGCATTTTGGAAGTCGGGCGTCGCGCGCCTGGTCAACGGCCCCTATGACAACGATACCATTACCAAGTCCGTTATCGACACGCTCGAAAAGCATGTTGCCGAGTGGCGCGAGTTAATGGCTCGGCATGACATTCCCGTTCAGCAACTTCTGCCGTCGGACAGGGAGCATTAGACCTTAGGCGGCGCAAATTGAGTCTGGTGCTGCACGGCTCCGGACTACGCGGCGTCCAGAACGGCCAGGGGCCCGGCAGGGGGGATGCCGGGCCCCTCTATCGAAGCGGCGCGCTTGAGGGGTGAGGGACAGCGCACGTCTTCGATGAATCGTCCTCAGCGGCGCGAAGCAAGCACCGTGGAATTTGGCGTCACGGTTTCAGCCTTGCGAAATCGGATAGGCGTGTGCTGTTCAAGATCTCGATCTGGTATGCGCCGCGCAGGCGAATGACGTTCTGTCGTATCAACTCGCTGAAGCACTGTTCCAGAGCAGCCATCGAGATGCCGAGGTGGAAGGCAATCTCCGCATCCGAACGTCTCACTTCGATGATGTTATCATCTCTGGCGTCCTTGTTGCGATGCTCATGGTGTTGGAGGAACGCTGCGAGCCTCCCGATGTGTGAGGCGTATTTAATGAATTGCGGTGGCGGCTCCTTGCTTTTCAGGGGTATCAGTTTGGCCATGTCCTGAGGGGTCTGCATTGGTAACTCCTGCTAAGCTTGCGCACGGTCGAGCTTCGCGTTGGGATGCGAGCGTTTGCGCGACGCAAAATACCTGCGCTGGATGACTTGCAGACACCATTCAGCAGTGCGGCCTAAGACGGGCTTTTTGCCAATTAGGCCGGATGGCCTAATGCGGTTCACGTGTTTTGTCAGCGAGCAAGACGTGACTTTGAGCTGATGGCATACCGAGATTTAATACGAAGCGGCTTGATATCCGCCCCGATTGCGTTTCAGGCTACCGTCAGTCACCGCGGATGACGGATACCGGATGCGACGCATCTCCTTGAAAGTGCTTATCGCGGCCGCGATCTCGGTCGTATCGCTGTTGCTTACCGCGGCAGTTTCTTACGTCATTGCGCATGACGCAGTGAAGCGTCTGGAATTGCAGATCGGCCGGTCGCTCGCGCTGCTCGCCGACGAAATGCAGGATAAGCTCGACCGTGCGATGTTCGAGCGGTTGCAGTCTCTCGACGACATGACGGAGATTGCGAAGATACCTGCCAAGACCGAGACGCCAGAGTCCTTGCGTGTGTCGCTGGAGCGTTTCCAGACGGATTATGCCGACTACTCCTGGGTCGGGTATGCAAACCGTGACGGTCGGATCGAGAGTGCAACCGGCGGCGTGCGCGAAGGTCAGAATGTCAGTGGACAGGAGTGGTACAAGAAAGGACTTGAGGGGCCCTATGTCGGGGACGTGAAAATTCGTGACGGCGTTTCGGAGAAATCTCCATCCGGACAAGTGACCGATTTCATCGACTTGGCAGTCCCCGTATCAAACGAAAAGGAAACGTTGGGTGTTCTCGGGGCGACGCTCAGCGCGGATTGGGCTGAAGAGGTCAAGGATACGCTGCTTGGCAGCATGAAAAATTCGATTCACGCCGATGTCATCGTTTTGAATCAGAAAAAGCAGGTTCTGTTCGGGCCCGACAACGTGGCAGGAAAAGCCCTCGATCTGCCGAGCATCAAAGGTGCTCGCGCCGGGATCGCGAATTTCGCCGTCGAACAATGGCCGGACGGCCAATCCTATGTCACCGGATTTTCGAAGAGCGACGGATACCGGTCGTATCCGGGCCTGCATTGGATTGTGCTCGTCCGAGAAAATCAGACCCTGGCGTTCGAGCCGGTCAGGAGCCTGCAGCGGAACATTCTACTTTGGGGCGGAGCGTTTTCTGCGCTCGCGGCCGTTCTTGCTTGGATGCTCGCGGGCAAGCTGTCCCGACCTTTGCTTCAACTCGCGGATGCCGCAGAAGGTCTGCGTCGTGGACGTCAGGTCGATTTCCCCGCGGTCGATGGGTACGATGAAGCCCGCGTCCTGGCGCAATCGCTCCGGTCGATGGTCGCGGAACTCGGTGCGCAACGAGCTTCTCTTGCTGCCGCAAACCAAACGCTCGAAAGTCAGGTGCGCGAGCGTACGCAGCGCCTGGCTGAACAGAATATCGGACTCGAGCGCGCCAAGGCCGAAGCAGAGCAGGCGACCGAAGCCAAGTCGCGCTTTCTCGCTGCGGCAAGTCACGATTTGCGACAACCTCTCCATGCGCTCACCCTCTTTGCAAGAGCGCTTTCGCGGCGTGTCCAAGGGAGCGAAGCGACGACGCTGGTCGCGCAAATGGAAGAAGGCCTGCATGGCCTCAAAGGAATGTTCGATGCCTTACTCAATGTCTCCCGCTTGGATGCAAAGCTGATTGAGCCCACCAAGGTCGCGGTATCCGTTTCCGAAATCATCGAGCGTATTTCGGTTGGCTTCAAGGTTGAGGCCGAGCAGAACGGACTCAAATTCCTGAGCCGCGCGCAGAATTGGACGCTTGAGACCGATCCGGCGCTGCTCGAAACCATTATTCGAAATCTCGTTTCGAACGCACTCAAGTTCACAAGGCAGGGTGGCGTCATCCTGGCCGCGCGGCGCAGAAATGGCCAACGTATGATCGACATCTACGATAGCGGCCCCGGTCTTTCGCCGGAGCAGCATGAAAAGATATTTGAGGAGTTTTCTCGAACCGATCAGCGTGCGCGGGGCGCCAACGAGGGGCTTGGCCTCGGATTGTCGATCGCGCGACGTTATGCAGATCTGTTGGGCATGAGGATCGTCGTCTGCTCGCGGTGGCAGAAGGGTTCGCGGTTTACGATCATTCTACCGCCGGAGCGCGTGATCGAGAACACGCCGCTGCGATCTGGAGCTCCGAAGGACGAGACCGACATACATGGTTTCAATATCCTCGTGTTGGATGACGATGAGCTTATCGTCGCCGCGCTGAGCCGCGATCTCAGGGACCGCGGCAATGTGGTGTTCGGATATGAACGAGCCTCGGAAGCAGAAGCAGCGTTTTCTGAAAGACTTACGATCGACGTTGCGATTCTCGATTTCGATCTGCGGGATCAAGAAACGGGGCTCGAATTCATCAATCGAATGTCTAGCGAAATCGGCCGCTTTATTCCGGCTGTTATCCTCTCAGGCGGAACGGATTCTGCTACGCTGGCGACACTTGCCAAATCCGGGAGGCCATGGTTGACGAAGCCTGCCGATCCCGAACTCATTGTCGCGACGCTTTATGCGGTCATCAAGGCGGGCAGGGCTGCAGTACTTACTCCGGCTGCCGAAGAGCGTGTCAGCTTCGATTAAAATTCAGAGTCGTCCATGGTGAATGTCAAACGTGATGCTGTCCTTGTGGCCGACGATCATAGTCTTTATCGAACCGGCCTGGGCTTCCTATTGAAGGATAAACTTGGGTTCGCCACCGTCGTCGAAGCGGCGACCTTCGATGCGGCGCTTGATCGCTTGTCCGAACTCGACAAGATCGGACTTGCATTGTTCGATCTGGCGATGCCCGGCATTTCCGGCCCTGAAAGCCTTGGCGTCGTCAAGGAGACATATCCAGAAGTGCGCGTGGCAATCGTTTCCGGGTCGGAGGAGCGCAGCGACGTGCTGAAAGCGGTTGCAACGGGGCTCAGCGGCTATGTGCCCAAATCGCTGCAGGACGAAGAAATCGTCGCGGCATTACGGGACATTCTCGATGGGCGTATTTATGTGCCCAGGTTCATGACCTCTTCCGGTTCACCGGCCGGTGGTAAAACATCCACATCAGAACAGGTCGAGAAGAAGGGGGGGGCCAGCGGTGGGGCTGCCACGAAATCCATTTCGCCGCGTCAACGCGATGTCTTGGAATGCGTCCGCCGGGGCCTTTCCAACAAGGAAATCGCGCGGGAACTTGATATTGCAGAAGGCACGGTGAAAATTCACCTTGCGGCCCTCTTTTCCCATTTCGGCGCCAGGAATCGCACCGAACTTGCTACGAGGCGCTGACGTCCAAATCATTTACGCGCCTGCAGGGCCGGGCGTCGGACTCAGCCGTAGCCGAGCTTTTGGACAAGCCAAGCGTGCAGGATGTCGGGATCAAACGGTTTCCGGATCACGGGAAAGGGTCTGCAAGCCGCCGCGTAGTCGCCGTGGCCGATGGTCACGATCGTGGGGATCGACCGACCGAGAGCGGAAGCAATTGCCAGCGCGTCCTTAACGCCGCGCATCTGACCGCCAATTTCGACATCCGTAACGATTGCTGCGATCTGGTTCAGGCGGTTGCCTAGGGTCTTGATTGCCTCTTGCGAACTCCGCGCCGCAATGCACGCGTAGCCCCAATCGTCGATCAGCATCGTGAGCGCGAGCGAGGACTGGTAATTATCTTCTATGACCGCAACCAAGCGCCTCGAAGATGCCTCGGCGGGCAAGACCGATCGTTCGGTGTCAGAAACAAGCGCGGGCCCTATCATAAGTCGACTCCTGACCTCATCGTGTGGCGTCAGGAGAAATCTTTTCGACGCTGTTCGCCATTCAGCGGGAGGCTATAGGCTACACGACCTATTCTCTCAGCGCGGTCCGGCTATCCGGCCGAATAGTCAGAGATGGGATAATTCGTACACTATGTTAGTGGGTTAAGGAAAAGAGATGAGGCGGAGGGTGGCCGAATCGTCCGCGATTGTTGACCGGCAGCCGCAGCGTTATATGTTGCACGGCCGTCGGCAGTGAAAGGCGTTTGCGACCGGCTCGTACGTCTACCGGCAGGACCCAAGATCGCTTTATGAGCAGCTCCGCAGCGACGGTTCGCAAACGCGCGAATTGGTACAGCCCTCTCTCGATTTGGCGCTCTCTCGTCTTGCGTCCCCGGGCCTTCGCCGGCGCCATTTCCGGGCTTGCAGTTCTCTTGTTGCTGCCGGAGTCCTTTCATGGTCCGGTCCGCGAAGCCATGGCGTGGTGTGCCGGGGGTGCCGTTTACCTCATCATGGCGTTTCGCGTCATGCGGAGTTGCTCGGGGGAGGCTTTGCGTACGCGAGCAGCTCGCCAGGATGACAGTGCCGTCGTCATTCTCGTTCTCGTCCTGCTTGCCATGTTTTCGAGCTTCGCGGCCATCTTCGGGATCATCGCGGAGGCCAAGAGCGCGTCGAACGACGGCAAGCTCTTCTTTGTCGGGCTTGCCGGAACAACGATCGTCATCTCGTGGCTGGTGACGCAGGTCGTTTTCACGTTGCACTATGCGCACGAATTCTATGCGCCACACAGGCTCGTTAACAAGGACGCTCCGCAAGCCCTGGCATTTCCGCAGGACACGCAGCCCGACTATTGGGATTTTTTCTATTTTGCGACGTCCTTCGGTGCGGCGTCGCAAACATCCGACGTGATGATCAACTCGAAGTCGATGCGGAGGCTTACGACCCTGCATGCCATCGTTGCTTTCTTTTTCAATACGATGGTTTTAGCGCTAACCATCAATCTGGCCGCCAGCCTCGCCTGATCCGGTGGGTACCCCCGATTTATCTCGACAGACGACCCAATCTGGGGAACGGATTGCTGGAACAAATCAGCTGTTTCGGCTGTTTTGTTACTCTTAGCTCTATGCCATGGGGCACACCAAGCGCGCAAGAGGTCAAGTCGGTGGATGACAAGTCCGTTTCGTCCGAAATTCCGATTATGAGTCAAATGGCTGATCAGAGTGCGGAATGCCATTCAGACAAGGAACGGCAGCTTCTTGCCGCAATCATCGACGCAACGTCGGAATGCATCAAAATCGTCGGTTCCGATGGCCGGTTGGTGCAGATGAATGCTGCCGGTCTTCGGATGATCGAAGCAAACAACTGGGCGCAGGTTGAAGGGGCTCCTGTCATAAACCTCATTGCGCCAGAATTTCGCGACGAATGGCGGGCTAATCACAAGCGTATTTGCGCCGGTGAAAAGGTGAGTTGGACATTCGATATCGTCGGATACGCCGGCACTCGGCGGCATATGGAAACGCATGCGGTACCGATCCGTCTTCACGATGGCGAGACCGGTCAACTCGCGATCACACGCGACATCACGGCTCGGCGCGAAGACGAACTGCAGGCTGCTCGGCTTGCGGCAATCGTTGCGTCCTCCGACGATGCGATCGTCAGCAAGACACTCGAAGGTTTCATTACGAGCTGGAATGCGGGCGCGGAGAGAATATTCGGCTATTCAGCCGAGGAAATGATAGGGCAGCACATTACCCGCATCGTTCCTCCGGAGCTTCAATCCGAGGAAGAGGATATTCTCGCGCATCTTCGGCGTGGCGAGCACGTCGATCATTTTGAAACCGTGCGTCTTGCAAAGGACGGTCGTAGAATTGACGTGTCGGTTACAGTATCGCCGATGCGTGATAAGTCCGGCAAGCTTATCGGGGCCTCGAAAGTCGGGCGGGATATCACGGAGCGCAAGCGCTTCGAAAGACTGCAGCAGCTTTTGATCGGTGAACTCAACCACCGCGTAAAGAATACGCTGGCGACCGTCCAGTCCATTGCCAATCAAACCGTCTATCGTGCGAAAAGCGCCAACGATTTTGCAACGAGCTTCGGCGGCAGATTGCAAGCGCTGGCGAGAACGCACACTCTGCTAACGCGATCAACGTGGCAGGGCGCCGTGCTATCGGATATCGTTCGTGATCAGGTCCCGCTCAGCGAGATCGAGGGCGATCGTATTTCCTATTCCGGTCCTATGGTGATGCTGAACGCGCAGGCTGCGCTGCACCTCAGCCTCGTTCTGCACGAACTCGCGACGAACGCAATGAAATATGGAGCTTTGTCCAATCCGCTAGGAAAGCTCTCGATCCGGTGGATGGTTCGCACCGACGCTGGCCGTAACCTCGTTTTGAAATGGCAGGAACGCGGGGGTCCAACTGTCACGGTTCCGCAAGCGCGCGGCTTTGGCACGACCCTTATCGAAAAGAGCCTCGACGCACATGGCGGCCTCACATCAATCCGCTACGAGGCGGAAGGTGTCACGTGCGAAATCATGCTGCCGCTTCCGGAGAGCGAGCCTGCGACCGGCGGATCTTATTATAAGCCATTGCCCGAGAGGCCTCAGGCTCCCAGGTCGATGCAATCCAGCGTAGAGAAGCCGGTTGCGGGAAAGCGCATTCTTATCGTGGATGACGAGCCGCTGATTGCGATGGACATCGTCGCGAGCCTTGAGGATGAAGGCTGTCAGATCGTCGGTCCGGCAGGGACACTTCAAAAAGCGCTGAATCTGATCGAACGCAAGGAAATCGACGCCGCGTTGCTCGATGCCAATCTTTCGGGTGATCCCGTCGATACGATTGCCGCCGCGCTTGCGAGGCGGAAAATTCCCTTCGCGTTTGTCAGCGGCTATGGACGGGAGGGATTGCCGGAAGCTTACCAGCAGGTGGAATTGATCAAGAAGCCGTTCCAGCGCCAACAGCTGGTCGACGTCATTCAGCAGATGCTGACCGAAGACGATACTGTCGTGCCGTTCAGGAAGACGACGTAAGCCGGCGACGGGCGGGACGATGACGATGGGTGATTATAGCTTCTCGACGAATACAGTACCTGCGGAATAGCCGGCCCCGAAGCTGCAGATGAGACCGCGCTCGCCGGCTGCAAAATCGTCGTTCGCAGTGTGGAATGCGATGATCGAGCCGGCGGAGCTGGTGTTCGCGAATGTATCGAGAATAATGACGTTCTCGCCAGGGCGCGGATCGCGTCCAAGAACCTTGCGACCGATCATGTCATTCATGTTGATGTTGGCCTGGTGCAGCCAGAGCCGCTTCAGTGCGTGCGGATCGACGCCGATGTCGCGGGCGTGAGCCAGGATCATTTCGGAAACCATCGGCACCACCTCCTTGAAGACCTTGCGCCCCTCTTGGACGAAGAGTTTGTCGGACTTACCGATGCCTTCCGGTGCGGCGCGATTCAGAAATCCAAAGTTGTTGCGGATATTGTTCGAGAATTGTGTCTTGAGGCGCGTGCCGAGAATACGCCATGCGCCTGCAGTTTCAGAGCCGGTGATGATGACGGCGGTTGCAACATCGCCGAAGATGAAATGACTATCACGATCTCTGAAGTTCAGGTGGCCCGAGCAGATCTCGGGGTTGACCACAAGCACGGCTTTCGTGGAGCCGCTCGAGATGAAATCGGCTGCCGTTTTGATGCCGAATGTCGCCGACGAGCAGGCGACGTTCATGTCGAAGGCAAATCCGCCCAGCCCGAGCGTGTTTTGAACTTCGATGGCCATCGCTGGATAGGGCCGCTGCATATTCGATGCTGCGCATATGACGGCGCCGATGTCGTTTTTCGGCCCTGCCCAACGGTTCAACGCATCGGTGGCTGCCGCAACCGCCATTTCAGCGAGGATTGAAATCTGATCGTTTGGGCGTTCGGGAAGAATCGGCCGCATGATCGCCGGATCGAGAATGCCCGTCTTGTCCATCACGTGGCGCGACTTGATGCCCGATGCTTTCTCGATGAACTCCGCCGACGAGGGCAGCAGCGGCGCGATTCTTCCATCGGCGATTGCCGCGGCGTTTTCGGCGTTGAACCTCTCAACGAATGCGTTGAAGGCGCTGACCAGCTCCCGGTTACTGATACTGTGAGGCGGAACGTAAAGCCCGGTTGCGGCAATTACGGGTTGTGGCACGGCGGGTGTTTCCAAGATCCGGCGGGGCCCGTTCGGGCGGCCCCTTGTTCTTATCGATGTGCTTCCATAGCACGCCGATGAAGCACTGTCCCATGGGTACGGAATGGCATCGGCCCTGCGGTTTAAGCCCGCCCGATGCGTCGAATCTCGCTTGGAAAATTGCAGGAAATGGTGCGGCCACGCTTCAAATGTACCGAGCCCTTAAGAGCCCGCAGAGCGCGGCCGCAAGGAAACCCGGATACGCGATACCTCATTCCGGGATCCCTCAATACATAACTGAAATTGGTTGCGATAAAGCAAACGGGAAACGAACGGATACTTAACGCCGAAAGAATTCTCGCCTCAGAAGACCGCGCATCATCGGTACGGTGACGATGTGTGGAAGAACCTTTAACGCGACGACGAATGCGGTGTTGAAAATTCCCGGCACAATGACGCGCTGGCCGAACATGAATCCGCGATAGGCGCTTTTCGCCACGCGATCGGGAGTCAAGGATGGAAGGATGATCCGATAGAGCGATCTCTCGGCGCCCATGTCGCGATGAAATTCGGTATCTACAGGTCCCGGTGTCAAGGCAGAGACGCGAACGCCCTGACCCGCAACTTCGCTGGCGATCGCCTCGGTCAGCGACAGGATGTAGGATTTGCTGGCGTAATAGGCGGCTTGGTTGGGGCCGGGTATGTAGGCGCCGAGGGACGCAACATTCAAAATGCCGCCCTGTCTGCGTGCGATCATATCCGGCAAAGCGGCGCGCGTCAGGCGCGTCAGGCTCTCGATGTTCACTGCGAGAAGGCTCGAAAGGTCCTTTGGCGTTTGTTCCAGGAAGGGTCCGGCGAGGCCCATTCCGGCATTGTTGACGAGCACATCGAGGTACAGATTTGCGTTGGCGAGCCCTGCCGAAATGACGTCTGCGGCGTTGGGTTCGGTAATATCGCAAAGGATTGAAACCGGTTCGACGCCCGTTGCGGCCTTCAGCTCAGCAACTGCGTCGGCGAGTTTCAGTGCATTGCGCGCTACGATGACGGTCGTGCAACCCGCCTCAATGAAGCACTTTGCCAGGGCCAAGCCTATGCCACGCGATCCGCCCGTGACTACGACCGCCGGCTTCAGGTCGGCGACCGCAGCCCGTGCCGCATGAATGGCATTCGGGTCGACGGGCGCCCGCCATGGCATCAAACGGGAAAGCCAAACGGCGGGTTCATACGGCATGCGTTCTCCGTGGTATCCCATGAGCGGGCCGCATGGAACGTAGGCAGGCTTGCCGGGGTCAGCAAGGGCGACCCATTATACTGGTGGTACAGTCCGCGAACGCGTCCGATGTGTCGTTCGGGGCGCAAAAAATTCCTCCGATGCGGGGGGACGATCCTATTCTGTGTTCGCGAGCGTGACTTTCCATTTTTTCGGGGAAGTCCCAACCTAATTTCTCCATTCTTTCGCGGCACGGCTTTGTTAAAAAGGGGTCGCGGCAGGTCAGGGCAGGCCACGCTTCAGCTTTTTTCGGACACACGAAGCAATCGTCGGGTGGGGTGTCAGGGTGAGTCTTGCGCTTTTGAAGGACCGTGTACGCAGCAATGGCTACGTTTTGCTGCGGCGGATGGCTGTAATCCTGATCGCTGCTGTCACGGTCGCAGTCAGCGCCAGTATGCCGGTGAGCGTTGACGCGGTCGATGACGCAGAAGCGGCACAACGGCCGCCCTTGAACGTCCCCATATTCGTAACGTCGCGGGATGATCTTTGTTACGATAACGGTCAGCTGGCGGCCATCAAACGTCTTACTGTGCTGGAGCAGCGCCGTATCAATCGCAACGGCGGCGTTGCTGGTCGGCGTCTGCAATTGATGTTTTTCGACGATCGGCGCGACGGGAAGACGGCGGCCGCAAATCTGGCGTCGGCCCTCGCCGATCCTCAAACGCTTGCGATGATCGGTATGTCGAATTCGACGCGCGCGAAGGCGGCTTTCGATGCTGGTGGCAAAAACCTCAAGAAAAGCGGAATTCCTTTCATATCGGATATTTCCGTCGGCGGTCTCATCGCCGATTATCCGAACGTGTTCACGACCCGGCCTTCCGAAGACGAAGAGCGTATGCCGGTTATTGCAGAGTTTACCAAGCAGATGAAAGTTGCGGGCCCGGCATTCATCGGCTTGGAATCGGCTTTCGCAAGTAGCAGTTTCGGCGACGCGCTTACGAAGGTTCTAGGCGCGGGCGTGATGGCGGGCGATCACCGGCTGCATACCGTGGGCGACGATATTCTCGATGCTGGAGAACTCGCGTCGGCAATTACCGATCTCAAAAGCAAGAATATTGATCTTCTGTTTCTCAGCGTTGGCAGTAGCCGGACGAAGGATGTCCTGAAACAACTCAAGGAGGCGAATTTTACACCGCCGCTGTTCGTTACCGGCCGGTTGGACACGATTGCGTCGGATGGCGCCGATACCTATCCCAACGATATCTATCAGCTTGCCTGGGATGGACTCCCGAACGTTTACAACGATCGGCTTCGTAAGCTCGTTTCGGATTCTCCCAACCCCGGCGTCTGGATTTTCCAGGGTGCCAAGAACAAGGCGGCACCGGGTTGGAAAAGCGGCAAGTGTAAGCCGAGAGACGAGGACGTTCCTCTGAACGTCGTCGATAACGAAAACATGCGAGCGCTTTCGGTCGGCACTCAATACGCCGACATGGTCGGGCTCATCGCGGAAGCGGCGCGCGGCAAGGACGCCACGACCGGTTTACCGGAACTTCGCAGTTTGATCGTTCAGCGCCTTCAGACGGCTTATGCGTTAGGCCGCGGCACTTTCCAGGGTCGGTTCGATAACTGGTCGTTCCAGCCCTCCTCGCGGGCGGCCGCGCGGACGCCAATGATCCTCATGCTCCCGCGTGGCCTCGTGCATACGCAACTTGCGCCCTTGCAGTTCGCGCATCTGCGTAACAACCACATGCAACGCATCGATACGCTTTACGCCGACATCGATCTTATTGGGGCCGAACACATCGACGATAACGACAAGACGTTCCTGGCCGATTTTTATCTTTCGATGAACGACCGCGGCGGCGCGTCCATCGATCAAATCGAATTTTCGAACGCTTACCTGGAGCCCGGATCAAATGACCGGCAGATCACGGTTCGGCCCATTCATGATGGCGGGAAGAGCGAGGCGTTCCCGGACCACATGAAGATCTATCGGATATCGGGCAAGTTTCTCTACGAGCCGCAACTCCTCGACTATCCCTTCGATACGCAGAGGTTTTCAATCGACATTCAACCGAAGCACGGGAATGCGCCGTTCATTGTGCAGCCGCCACCGGACAATTTGCGCGATAGACTCGTCAGGGTCGACGGGTGGCTGCCGAAAGACCAGTACGTTGGATACGACGAAGATTTCGTGCGGACCGTCGATGCGCAGACGCTCGAGCCGAGTGTCGTACCATTTTACAAGGCAAATTTCGTTTGGCTGATGAAACGGCAGACGACCGATTATTTTCTGCGTGTCGTCGTGCCTCTCGGCTTCATCCTGATGATCGCCTATCTGTCGATCTTCATCTCGACACATCACTTCGAGGCGATTGTCACGATCCAGGTGACCGCGCTTCTGTCGGCGGTGGCGCTCTATTTGGCGCTGCCGAAGCTCGATGCGAACGTCGAGACTCTGTCGGATCGGATGTTCTTATTCAGTTACCTGATGCTGAGTGTCATCATAGCCATCACCATCGCGCGCGTGAACAAGTGGATAGAGCCAGTCAGGTGGCTTCGAAAGTCGCTGAGCTTCCTGCATATCGTCGGTGTGCCGCTGGCGACGGCGGCACTTGCCTTTTATGTTTACGAGGTCAGTTTGGGCTGATCCCGGCTGGTCGCCGAACGATCTTCACGTGGCGTCGCGCCGCGCGTGCGACATTGCAAGTCCTATCAGCGGCGTTAATGGCGTCAAAATTACTGCTCGATTTGATTATAACGAGCCATTAGCTTGCCTGGAAGCTAGTCTTCTGCCCGGGATAACCGTGTGGGAGACCGACGGGAGAGAGACGCGGGCATTCTGGCAACCCGTTGCCAGCCGAGGCGGTTTTGTCGCTGTCGAATTGTAGTCGCGCGGAGACGGATTGAGGTGTCTCCGGCAGTTAAACGCCGAAGGCTCGGCGATTGAGTTGCGTGCGAGCGGGGCGGAGAAATTTGATTCATGGCTGCACTTGTACGCATCGCGCTGCGGCTGCCATACACGTTCATCGTTCTCGCTCTCCTTATTCTGATCGCCGGAGGATTCGCGGCTCTCAGAACGCCGGTCGATATCTTTCCCGAAATCCGCATTCCAATTATCAGCACGATCTGGAAGTACACGGGGTTGCCCGCCAATGAATTGGCCGGCCGTATCGTAACATCGTATGAGCGAGCTCTGACGACGACCGTCAACGACATCGAGCATATCGAGTCGAGTTCGTTCGGCGGTATCGGGATTGTGAAGACTTTCTTTCAACCGGAGGTCAATATCAGCGTTGCGAACGCGCAGGTGACGGCGATCGCGCAAACGCTGATCAAGCAGATGCCGCCGGGAACAACCCCGCCGCTGATTCTAAATTATAGCGCATCGACTGTTCCGATCGTTCAGCTAGCTCTCGGTGGCGAAGGATTGAGGGAACAACAACTCTCCGACATCGGCCTCAATCAGATCCGGACGCGCCTCGTTACCGTGCCCGGAGCCGCTTTGCCCTATCCTTATGGCGGCAAGTTGCGGCAGATCCAGATCGACCTCGACACGCAGGCGCTTCATGCGCGCGGACTGTCTGCGCAGGATGTATCGGATGCGCTCGCCTCGCAGAACCTCATCAATCCGGTCGGTACGCAAAAGATCGGCAGTTTCGAGTATACGGTGCAGCTCAACAATGCGCCGTCGGAATTGAGCGCACTCGGAGATTTGCCGATCAAAGCAGTCAATGGCGGCATGGTCTATATCCGCGACGTGGCACACGTCCGTGATGGAAACCCGCCGCAAACGAATATCGTTCACGTCAATGGCTCGCGCTCGGTTCTTTTGTCGGTCTTGAAGAGCGGCGCCAATTCGACCCTCGACATCATCGCGGGTATCAAGAAGAAGCTCGAAGAAATTAAGCCCGGGCTGCCGGATGCGCTCAAGATCGAAATCCTTGGCGATCAGTCGGTCTTCGTTGGGAATGCCGTCAAGAATGTCATCCATGAAGGCGTGCTCGCCGCTGTGCTGACAAGCGTGATGATCCTGTTGTTTCTCGGGAGCCTGAGGTCGACGCTGATTATTGCAATTTCGATTCCGCTAGCTGTGCTCTCCTCCGTTGCTGCGCTCTCTGCAATCGGGGAGACGATGAATATCATGACACTCGGAGGGCTGGCGCTCGCAGTCGGAATTCTCGTCGACGAAGCAACCGTCACGATCGAGAACATCAATTATCATCTGGAGCAGGGGAAGGACGTCGAGACGGCCATTCTCGACGGCGCTGATCAGATCGCGACTCCGGCTTTCGTCTCGATGCTCTGCGTTTGCATCGTCTTCGTGCCTATGTTCTTTCTGGAAGGCGTGGCGAAGTTTCTGTTCGTGCCGATGGCCGAGGCCGTCATGTTTGCGATGGTCGCGTCATTCATTCTGTCGCGAACACTCGTGCCTACGATGGCCAAGTATCTGCTGAAGCCACACAAACCAAGCGAGCACGAACAACCAACGCGCAATCCGCTGAAAATTCTCCAGCACCGTTTCGAACTGGCATTCGAAAACATGCGGTTGAGCTATCGGAATCTGCTTGAGCGCGCGCTCAGCCAGCGTGCGCTGTTTCTTGCCTTCGCGTTTGCGTTTATCGCCGCCTCGTTTTATCTGGTGCCCTATCTCGGGCGGAATTTCTTCCCTTCCGTCGATTCGGGACAGATCCTCATGCACGTTCGATGCGAGATCGGCACGCGCGTCGAGGAGACGGCACGACAGTTGGCGCAAATCGAGCGCGCTATCCGGACGATCATCCCCGAAAAGGATCTTGGTGCGATCGTCGACAACATCGGCATCCCTTACAGCGGCATTAACACGTCCTACAACAACACGGGCACGATCGGGCCGCAGGACGGGGATATTCAAGTCGCGCTCAAGGAGGGGCATCGGCCGACTCCTGAGTATGTGAGCCTGCTCAGAGACGAGCTACCGAAACAGTTTCCCGGGGTGGTGTTCTCGTTCCTGCCGGCTGACATCACGAGTCAGATTTTAAACTTCGGCGCGCCGACTCCGATCGATCTTCAAATCCGCGGCAACAACTTCGCCGAAAACTACGCTTATGCCCAGAAGCTATTGCGTAAGATTCGCTTGGTTCCCGGCGTCGCGGATGCGCGTATTCAACAGTCGCGTTCAGCGCCTATGATCAGAGTGAACGTCGATCGCTCGCGCGCTCAATATGTCGGAGTGACCGAGCGTGACGTCACCGAGAGCTTGGGAACAACTCTTTCCGGGACGGGGCAAGTGTCGCCGACATACTGGCTCAATCCGAAAAACGGAGTGTCATATTCGGTTGTCATTCAGACGCCCGAATACAAGGTAGATAGCTTGCCCGCTCTCGAGAATACCCCAGTCAACGCGCCGGCGGCGCCGTCTCCACAGATTCTAGGCGGTGTCGCCAGCTTTGAGCGGGGTACGACGAATGCCTCGATATCCCACTACGATATACAGCCGGTGGTGCAGATCCTGACGACGACAGAAGGTCGAGATCTCGGAGCCGTCGCGGAAGATGTTCAGAAAATCGTTGACGACGCGCGGGCGGAACTGCCGAAAGGCTCGACAGCGGTGCTGCTTGGGCAAGTGCGCACAATGAATAGCGCTTATTCCGGAATGTTATTCGGGCTCGTCGGTGCTATCGTGCTTATATACCTGCTCATCGTGGTGAACTTCCAATCCTGGACGGATCCTCTGGTCATCATCATGGCGCTTCCGGCTGCGCTTGTCGGCATTGTGTGGATGCTGTTCACAACCGGTACGACGCTTTCTGTTCCGGCGCTGACAGGCGCGATCATGTGCATGGGTGTCGCGACGGCGAACGCCGTGCTTGTCGTCAGCTTTGCGCGCGAACGGCTTGCAGAGCACGGCGATCCGATCATTGCGGCGGTTGAATCAGGCTACATTCGTATTCGCCCGGTGTTGATGGCGGCGCTGGCCATGATCATCGGCATGGCGCCGATGGCGCTCGGTCTGGGTGAAGGTGGCGAGCAGAACGCACCTCTCGGGCGCGCCGTGATCGGCGGTCTCATTTTCGCGACGGCCGCAACATTATTTGTTGTTCCTGTCGTTTTCAGCCTGATGCATCGGCGCAAGGCAGCAGCTTCGCCAAGCGATTTCATTCCGGGAGATTACAATGTCGCCTGAGTTGCCCAAAGAGGTGCGGGCACGCTCGCGCTGGAAGATGTCGCTGGCAGCGGTCGTATTTATTAGCGCTACGTCGTTTATAGGTTTCACCGGCATCGAATGCCGGGAGCAAACGCTGGCGAGCCTCAGGGTAAAATCCGCCGAGCGATCCGTGCCGACGGTGGCCGTATCGACGCCCAATGTGCAGAAGAGCATCGGTACGATCGATCTTCCTGGGCGCCTCGACGCATATTCGCAAGCCGCGATTTTTGCGCGCGTCAGCGGCTACGTCGCGAGCCGAAAGGCGGATATCGGCACCCGAGTCAAGGCAGGAGATCTGCTCGCGGAAATCGATGCGCCAGATCTCGATCAGCAGCTTTTTCAGGCGCAATCCGAACTCAACAACGCCAAGGCCAATGCCGCGTTGGCGAAAGTTACGAATGAACGCTATCAGGCATTGCTGCCGAAGGATTATGTGACGCGCCAGGCGGCCGACGAAAAAGCTGCGGATTTCGAGGCGAAGACGGCGCTCGTCAAGTCGGCGCAAGCCAACGTCGATCGCCTTAAGGCGCTTTCGGAATACAAGCGCATCGTTGCGCCCTTCGATGGTATCGTGACGGTGCGTAACACTGATGTCGGCAACTTGATCAATACCGGTAGCGCGACGGGGTCGGAAATGTTCGTCGTCGCCGACATTCACAAACTCCGGCTCTATGTGAACGTGCCGCAAGCTTACGTGCCGATGGTCACGAACGGCACGACAGCGGTTCTGACGGTTCCCGAGCGGCCCGGCAAACAGTATGAGGCAAAGGTCGAAGCCTCCGCCGGGGCTGTCGATGTCGCTTCGGGAACGACACGCATGCAGCTTGTGGTCGATAACACGCCTGGTGAATTGATGCCGGGCGCTTATGCAAGCGTGCGTCTGACCGTCGGCGACAAGCGCGATGTTCTGGTCGTTCCGTCGAGCGCGGTTATTTTCGACAAGGATGGTCTGCATGTCGCGACCGTGACCTCAGATGATCGGGTTTTATTGAAACACATCACGATCGGACGCGATCTCGGGAGCAAGATCGAAATCGCATCCGGACTCGCGCCAGAAGACAGGGTGATCGAGAGCGCTCCTGATGACATTGCCGACGGTGACAAGGTGAACGTCAAAGAGCAGTCAAACCCCGCGACTGCACCGTCGTCGTCGAATAGTGTTCATCTGAACAACAAGGGCTGATCTCTCTTCCAGGAACGCCAGAGCAGCCGGGCGCGTTTTCCTTCTATCCAGTGATAGAGGAGTTTGCCTCGCATGCGGAAATTGCTTCTGACTGGTGCATCTGTGGTGTTCTTCGGCGTGTCGACGGTGGTCGCACAATCCGATCCTGGTGGCACCGCCCCGGAAAACTCCGAACCCGGTGCGAGGAACGCTGAGCAGGTCGAGCCAGGAAAAGTCGGCCCCGGCAGCGAAAAGAATTCGCGGGTTTCGCCCACGTCACCTGATATTCCGGCGCACGCGCAGCCGCCTCCAGACATCAATCTGCCAGCCGATTCCGGGTCATCGGGCAGCGGTGGTGGCGAACAAGGGCAATCCAACAAGAACTCCACTGCGCCGCATCCCGGGTCGCGTTAAGGCGTGTCCTTCGTGAGCTGGCCACCGTCCGTCTTGTGGATCTCCGAAGCAATGAAAGTGAGAATGGTGGTTAGATTGGCAGCTAGGCTCACGGCGATGTAAACTGGATACAATGGTGGGGAAAACTATCCGCACGCATTTCTTTCACTTGGCATTGCCACAAACGAGAGATTTGCTGCTGCCGTCGTCCGCAGCAGTTTGTGTATTTGTGTAGCCGCTGCAATCGCTATTCGCCAATCTAGCGAGGGTGACAGCCACAGAATGCCTTCGGTGTTCTGAAAAAAAGGCAAAGGCCTGGGAGCGATGGCAAAACCGTCGCTCCTTTTTCTTTATTGCGTTCAGCTACATCTATTGTGACTTGTTCATGACGGCAGTATTAGCTACCGCTCAGGATAGCGGGAAGAGCATCGCTGCTTGCTAGGTCGGACGAGCGGGACCGAAACCGGCAGACGTGAGGGTGGTGCAGTCCTGTAAGCCCTGCTGCCAATCAGCAGGGCTTCTTATTGATTTTTCGCTACAATAAATGGAACTTGGCGGTGCGGTAAGGCGCGCACTACATGCACTGAAGATCTTTGATGGATCGGGGGTGGGAATTTGGCTTCTCAGTATGAAGCGGCAGAAGAGATTAGATTTGAATCTCTTTCATTTTCGTCGCTTCGGCTTTCCGTTTCGCCTTAGGATATCTTTTTTCATATGAGGAACATCTTGCGCCTTGTCTACCGTCACAATTCTCCACGTGGCGCGAACTGATAGAACGGTAGCTGCTTTGCATACACGGGAGGCATATTGTCGTAGTAGTGCAAGAGGATTGAAAAAAGCAAACAGGCCCAAAAGCGATACTGCGATAAGAAAAACTGCGCATATCCAGGAGGCCTAATTGCGCGATCCAATGTTTAGACGTTATGCCACGTCCAATTTATAACGCAGGTTGTGCCCCAATATTGCCGCCCGAGCCCCTGAAATGGGTGGTTCGATTTGTCGTTAAATAGAGGATGGCTACGTGAATCGCCTTTCAAAAGAGATACTTGAGACGGACACAGCGGTTGGTCGGCGCGTTCGCGATCTTCGAATGGCTGCGAACAAACCAAAGGCGGACGTGGCCGCCCACTCTCAAATGTCGCTGGCTGACTATGCCATGTCCGAACGGGGAGAACGTCGGTTTCGCGCTATCGAGCTTTTCGGGATCGCGAAGTGCCTCGACGTTCGGATGAAGGACATTATGTCCGGCATCTAAAGCAGGGGGTTGGCAACAAGTTGAAATTGCGCAGTGTAGTATTTAAGCCGTATTTTCCCCACATATATAAAGTCAAATTCGAACTATTCTCCATAGTCTATTTTAGCTTGACCGGGCGGTTGCGCGCCGCGCTTTGCGGAGATGAAGTAGGGTAACGCGAGACTACTTGCGCGCACATCGGCGGAGACGTGTCATTACCAACATCTGCAAGCTGATTGGCGAACGAGTGGGAGATCTTCGAACGAAAGCTAACATGACAGCCGAGACCGTAGCTGAAGCTGCGAAGATGGACGTGTCAGATTACGTGCGGAGCGAAGCAGGCGAACGCAGATTCAGAACGTCTGAACTCTATCTCATTGCAAAGACGTTAGGGGTTGAATTGAAGGACATTGTGTCAACCTTATAATGTCGACCTGAATCCCTCAGCTTTCGCGTCGATCAAAACAGCCGTTTGCACGAGCAAGTTCTTTATCGCTTCGTACGTTTGCTTGTCTCGTGTTTGCGACGCTGCATCAAGCGCGTCCATTAACGTATCGCACACATCAAATAGCAGACTCGTCGTTTCGTCGGGCTCGAAATAAGACATGAATTGCCGGCACATTCGCGTACCCCTACATGGCAGCACAAGCGCTAGAACTGACGGGGTTGCTACTATCTCGCGAGTGAGATGATCTGGTGGACGACTCTGAAACGAAAGGAACACCCCTCCGTTCCTTTTGACACATGTGTTTATACTCAACATCATGCGCCCGTTACGCACCCACTATGCGATAGAACAGCCAAATGAGGCCAAGCCCCCGCTCCCTCAACGGAACGTTAGTATAAGCTTGTCCTTAGGTCGAGAGTAACTGTACACAAATATCACAACGGAACGATGTCCGGCGCCTCACTCGAAAAGCGATAGTCTTCTTAGGAGCACCGATGGTGGTCTCAGGGGCGAATAGCTTGGTTTGCGGTGCTTGGGCGGGTTGAGATTGACGTGTGCGTTCGTTTCCCGTCGCGTTGCCGTGCCCCGTATTGTTGCTCGTCTGAGGTTTGGCGTGGAACCAGAATTGTTGTCAGGGGCGGAGGGCCGTCCGGCAGCGCTTGTGTTCCCGTGCTCGAAATCGCAGTCATTCGGATTGTCGAGTATGGCGACGACATTTTCGCACGAAGATACGTCCTGGCAATCAATATTGCTGCTCTGCGGTATTTATCCTGCGAGACTGTTATGATGTGTAGTTCTTCGTCCACGCAACGAAGGCTCGCATCCAAGCACTGCAGTAGAATGCGCGCGCCTGAACCCATGATCTCATCAGGTTCGCCGTCCGGTGGCCAAATCTCTTCTGACAGCAACAGACAATCGACGCGATGGAAACGCGCATGTGCTTTTTTGAAAAATGCTGCGGCTTGCTTTGGAGAAGATCGGTCGAACTCTTCGCAGTGCACATTCTCCTGACCAAGGAACTTTGCCTTGAGTGCGGACAGATGTTCTCGGGGCGCACCGAGAAACAAGCGCGCCCCGTCGCACAATGCCGTTTTGGCGGAGCCCAAGACGCAGTCGGAGACCGCCACGGGAATGACGATCACTTTATTGTCCATTGATCCCATGGCGATCCCTGCAATCTAAGCGTGTATATCAGTATGAATGCACGTCAGCGGACACAATTCAATCGTGTGCCGGCGATTGCTGAATCATTCTGTGGATTGGCGGCCGCTGCCCAGCATCCGCCGCCGCTCGCCAATTTGCGGGGTTGCAAGCATAGCCAACACATAACAGCGCCGCGCGAGGGCGTCCGCAGAGCCTAATCGCACCGACGACCTTAGACCGCAGAAAGTGCGTGGCTCACTCGGTGGTCGGCAACGAGCACAGCTCGCGCTCAACAAGCCTTTGCCACGCGCGTTGTTTGACAGTCTAGAGCTTGGGGATTTGGCGTATCAGCATGAAGTGAGCGAAGGTGACGAGACTTGAGGCCATTTATTTTCGGCGCATCTTGCCGCCCACGCTTCGGCTTGTTTTCCAGCTCGATAAACTCCCACCAAACCGCGCTGAAGGGACCATATCTGTGAGCGCGCTTTCACTCCACGTACCTGTTAGCGGAAAATGAGGTTCGCAACTGGCGACACTGTGGAAGTTTGGGAGAATGCATGTTGTGTCAAGTACCTGCCTTGTGGTTGAAAGCCCGGCACCTCTTCAAATGGTTCCATAATGGCTAGTGGCACTTCGCGAATCCCCTCCATAGATGGACTGCGAGCAATTGCTGTGCTGGCGGTCCTTCTTTTTCACGTCGATCACAAACTACTGCCAGGTGGCTATCTCGGCGTAGATTTATTTTTTGTGATTTCTGGATTTGTCGTCACCAAATCCCTGGCTGAAAATAAGCTTCGCTACCGCGAGTTCTTGCTTAGGCGCTTCTATCGATTATTTCCCGCGGGAGCGACGACCATTCTCGTCACGCTTCTTGCTTTTGAGTTTGCGGGACACGGCTTGCTGTCGAAGCAGCATGTCCATTCGGCTATTGCTTCGTTCACTGCCACGTCGAACTTCTACTTCATGCGGCACAGTGGTTACTTCGACACAGCCTTACAGGGGAACCCCTTTCTACATTTTTGGTCGCTTAGCGTAGAAGAGCAATTTTATCTGGTTTGGCCCTGGCTCATAATTCTCATATCTGCTTGGCGCTTCTTCGCGAAAGCCGCATTTTTGATCGTCCTCGCTATTATGTCCGCTGCGATCTTTTGGTGGGCGCCTGTTGAGGCTTTTTACCTGATGCCGGCAAGAGCCTTTCAATTCGGGGCGGGCGCATTGGCATACTTCGTCTTAGGCCAGTATCGGCTTCTACTTCCAAGCATCGGAATATATGCGATGCTTGGATCGTCTATTATTCTGTTTTTCACGCATGACGGTACGCAATCGTGGTCGACAGCAATTCTATTGCCAACGGTAATTTTTGCGAGTCTCGTGTTACTGGCTGCGAACCAACCTTTGGATCGGCTTCTACTGCTGTTTCCAATTCAATATTTAGGGCTGGCGTCTTATTCCATATACTTGGCTCATTGGCCTATCATCGTCTACAGCAACATCGTTTACGATGCTGGTATTCAGACCAAGGTATTAGCTTTTTTGCTATCGATCGTGGCCGGAGTTGCTCTCCATTATGCGATTGAACGGCCGCTTAATTTTCGTATTTCCCAAAAAACTGCGCGTAAAAAGAGCCGCTTCTTTGTGATCTTCGGCGGGCCGGTGATTGCTGCGACAACGGCGTGCGTAATGGCCGTCATATTCGCTCAGATTCACGCGTCTGCAATGCCAAGCTCGCTTACCGCAAGTCGACAGGATAGCGATCTGGACGAGGCTGAGAAAATTTATGCGCAAACCGAAACGATACGGGCTGCAGCGATTAAGAAGTCCTGGGCATGTAACACCTTCGAACCTGGGAGGCTCAATGGCAATAAAAAATATAAATTGCTGGATGATCTGAACCTTGGCGAATGCCTGAAAGGAAAAAACTTACTTCTTGCCGACAGCACCGCTGAAGTTGCCGTCTATCTCCTTGCGACCACAGGCAAAGCCGACAGCTTGGCGCAACTCGATAGTGCTGGTTGCTCTTTCTTACTTTCTACGACTGCACCGGACTGCACTAAGATGAATGCACTCCGATTGACGCTCATAACAAATACGAGTTGCGCGTATTCAACCATCTATCTGGCTTTCAGCTGGGCAAAATATAAGCCCGACGATCTTCGTGCTCTTTTTGCATTGGTGGCAAAATCACCCTGCAGTTTTGTCATTTTAAGCCAGCTTCCATCTTTTACGGTAAACCCAGAGCAAGCATTGCGCGCCAATAATTCGAACAACGTAGATTTTACTTTCGAAAGTGAGCGAGAATGCCCGAAAGGCAACGGGTCTCATTGATGAGGTCTCGCGAGATCAGCCAAATGTTCAAATGCTTCGCTGGTCGCCTCTCGACAATCCCCATCCCGAACTTCCCGTTCTAACGCCAAAGAGTGAAATCATTTATCGCGACAGCTATCACTACACGGACGCGGGGAAGAGATGGCTCATGTTACAATACCTACGGGCGAAGGCGGGCGCGTCATGACAGCCTTACAGCTTGTCTGTGGGCCGGAATCGATTGCTCAGAGCCTGCCAGCAGTTGGCAAGTAAGCGACGCTCGCGCAAGGTTTCCAGGCTCAGAACGTCGGTAATTGAACCATCAACTGCCGCTGTTCGGGCGTGCCGTGCCAGTCTTTTATGTATGTTCCCGGCCGCTCGACTATCTGATGCAGATCGGCGTCTAGAGGCAGTGGCCGTTGCGAGGCGCGGAACCGATAGACGGCTTTGACGCGGTTCGACATCAGCAAGAGAGCCGGGGCGAAGCTGCCAGCTCCGATGCAGACGATCGACGCGCTGATGATCGTTCGCGCATCGGACACGAAGCCGAGAGACGTGCACTTCCAATTCAATTTTGTGGTGGCAAGCCATTCTTCCAATGCCGAAACGCAGGGGTTTGACCTGTCCTCGAAAACGACATGGACGGCATTGACGCCATAGCGTTGAACGGCATCACGGATCGCGACCTGATAGTAGCTGAGCGGCGGTTGCGTGTATCCGGGATGAGGCACTGCGTCAGTGAAGATGTCCCCGGCCTTGATATGAATGACCATCTTGCGGGGCCTCGGACCTTCGCGGCCGATATCTTTCAGAACGTAGTTCGATCCCAGCGATTTGGTTAGGGTAATCCGCTCTGCCGCTGTTGGCGCAAAGTCCTCGAAGCCTGCAAGGTGGAAGAACGTGCCTGAGAGCGTCGTCTCGCGCGAGGCCGACCTTGAGGCGATCAATTCGATACCGTCGAAAGTCCCGTCCTTGAGAACGAGATCGGGCGGCATATCGAGGTTGCCGACGTGGATGCGCTTGATCCCGCAACGTTTTGCGATGTGGACCGCGTTGACGAGTTGGATTACGGCGTTACCGAACCTCCCGCCTTTCTTGATGCTGAAAGCCGTGATTGGCGAAGCGCCGCAGTTCGTAATCTGCCATCGGTCGTTCGCGACCTGGTTCCGCGCCCCTGAGGCCACGAACTGCGCGCACGCGCCTAGAAAGCCAGTGTTCCGCATTGATGCTCCCCGTGCGAACATTATTCTCGCGGCTTTCCGTGTTGCCATGCGAAAATCTACCCCCGCTCAATCCTGCTAGCCGAACCTGACTTCAGCAAGACTGTTTCCCAGCACTCCCTTGTTGAGTGTCCGCGGTGTTCCTCGTCAGGACCTCTTGAGCGAATGCGTAGTAAAGGAGCAAGCGACCGAGCGTCGAGTACAGCAGGAACCGGGGTGCATCTGGTGATATTAGGCGGGATCAAACCGGGGATCGTGGTGTAGGTGTACGTGTGACTTGAGCGCCAACTTATTGATATTATTGGTGCCGCTTGTGTGACTCGAACACACGACCCCGTCATTACGAATTACAAGGTCTTGCTATTTCATCAGTTTTTCTTTGCGAATTTTTCTCCGTCGGTTGTAGCTGAATCAATGTGTTTAGCGCTCTAATTCAACCAATGACTCCGATCCTGTTCTCGTGTCAGGACAGGGAAGCGCGGGTTTATGTGCTAGGGATGTGCTAGCGGCCATTGAAAATGAACATCGCATGTGCTAGAAGTGACGTGTTCTTATCTGGGGCACGGGGCACATGGCGGGGAAATCTCAACACGTATTGCCGTTCAACAGTCAGGCCGTCGAAAAGGCGGGCACGAGAGACGGCAAGCAAACGGAATGGCGCATTGACGGGGTGCGCGGGCTGACCCTGATCGTCACTGAAGGCGGGGTGGCCACCTATGCCTATCGCTATCAGGTGAAGCAGGGGAAGAAGCGCAAGTTCAGGACGATCAAGCTAGGCCGTCGCGATGCAATCACCCTGCACGACGCGAGGAAAGCTTGCGAGGAACACAGGCGCGAAGTCGAGAAAGGAACCGACGTAGCGTTAGAACGCACCCTGAAGGCGCAAGAGTTCACGCTTCGGGAGTTGTTTGAAGAGCGCAAAGCCAAAGAAGACAGGCGCGCTGCCTCAACTATGAAGGGCTACGAAGAGATTTTAAAGGCCGATGTATTCCCGACCTTGGGCGACATTCCCGCCGCTGACATTAAGCCGGAACAGATTGTCGGGGTTCTGGCGGCAATCGAGGAACGGTCGAAATCCTTAGCACATCGGGCACGGTCTGCGCTGGGGTCAACATACCGATTCGGCCTGAAGCGACGGCTCGTAAAGCTCAATCCAACAGCGGGCCTTGGTTTCATCCATGTGTCCAAGCCTCGGAAGCGCGTGCTGAAGGACAAAGAGATTCGCGCTATCTGGAATGGCCTTAGCGCGTGTGTCGAAGTGTCAGAGCGTATGGCGCTGTTGCTGAAGTTTTGCCTGCTTACTGGGCAGCGCGAGGCGGAATGTGCTGGAGCACAGTTGAGTGAGTTCAAGCTAGGCACCGCAAATCCGCGCTGGGTTATTCCCGCAAACCGCATGAAGCGCAAAGAGCGGGATCAGTATGTGCCGCTCAACTCTGAAGCCGTCGCAGTGATCGAAGCCGCAAAGAAACTCGGAACGCGTGGCGGTTATCTGTTTCCGGCCGACACGGACAAGATAAAGCTGATCGAAGACGAGAGCGGCAAGATCGCACGGAAGAAGCCAAGAACTCCGCACATCAACCGCGAGAGCATGTCCCGAGCAATGGCGCGGCTAACGTCGAAGCTCAAAATCAACGACGCACACGGACACGACTTCCGCAAAGCTCTAACAACTTGGATACGCGAGAACGGACATTCCAAGGACGTGAGCGATTTGATTTTGCACCACGCCAGCGGAAGCGTAACGGGCTCACACTATGACTTCGCGGTTCTCGACGGGCCGGTGAGAAAGGCACTTCAAGCATGGGCAACACACGTAACGACACCACGTCAGAGCGCCGAAATCAGAAAGTTGACAGCATAAGTATACTTTTTAGGCCAACATTCTTTGAGTGCAGGACCATTTCGACGCTCCGCACGTAGGTTTTGCCCACAATTTATTTGGAAAATTTGAAATGGAAGTTCTGAAAACTATCGTCAACACGGCCGAAGATGGCAGGTTCTATTTAGTCGATACCGTTGAGAAAGACGGGAAGCTTTGGCTCGTCACAGCGTGGCTTGAAAAAGGGTTCTTGCCGGAACGAATGGTGAGAATTGATGACCTGCGAGCGTGCAAAGCAACCCCCTCCCCGGATGGTCGCCAACGAGCGCACTACGCACTTGATAAGCCGTTGCCACGAGCATTGTTTGATGGTTCCGATCTTGGCGATTTGAAGTATCAGTATGAAGTAAGGGACGGGGACGAAGTTTAGAGCATATGGCTGAGGTACACGAAACCGCTGCATCTCTTCGTTTTCATGGTGACGACCTCGATCCGGAGGAAATATCACGTGTGCTCGGTGCTCAGCCGACGCGCTGCAGAAAGAAGGGCGGGATTTGGATTACGCCTAGTGGCAAAGAGAAAATTGCCCGTACAGGTTCGTGGAATTTCGCCGCCAAAAAAGAACCTCCGTGTGACCTCGACAAGCAGATAAACAGAATCTTCTCTGACCTTAGTGACGATATCAACGCTTGGAAGGTCATTGCATCACGGTATCGAGGCAACATATTCGTTGGTCTGTTCCTATCCAGCTTGAATGAAGGACTAACTCTTTCTCCGACCACACTCAGTGCCATCGGATCGCGCGGGCTTGTGCTTGGCTTCGATATTTATAGCGGTGATGGCAAAGAGTAAGAGACACATTGAGGTATTAGCGCTTCGACTTCCCACCCCACTTCGGTCTATCCTTCGGCTCCATAAACTCCCCGCCGAACCGCGTCTGAAATTTCTCGACGTCGTCTCTCGTTCCAAAGCACCACACATTCCACCACTCGTCGTCGCGCACGAATGAGTGGCCGCGCCGTGCAAGTGATAGGTCTTCGCAGAACTCGCGAACCGCCTTTCCGACCGTCACGCTCTGACGCAACGCGATCTAGTAAGGCCAAAAACCGTCGATTTGTCGTGAAGTGATTTGGCCTTTGCGTCCAACCACCCACATGGGCGGAGAAAACCTCACTTCAGTATACCAGCAGTATATCTTTGGATTATAGACTATAAGTGGCATAAAATTCTCGGTATACTTCGCGTTGCTCAAATTTTTTAGATGTGCTTCGTTTGTAAAATTCTACGATTTATTTTTATTTTTACGTGGAAATTCTTGATTAGAACACTATTGATGCTTACATCGCTAGATAGATGATTTGAATAATCAGTGTTCTCATCGTTCTTTTTCTAGAAATATTTAAGGATTTTTCCCTCATGGCAGACGCCAACAAAACATCCGGCATGCGTTCTGAAATCGCGAACAAGTGGTCGAAAATCAGCGCTCAGGAAGTCTCGGCGCTCAAAACGACAGACGATCTCGTCTCGCAGGTTCAGTCCAAGTATCAGCTGGATAAAGCCCAGGCGCAAAAGGACGTAGATGCCTTTGCCAATGGTCGACAGCTCTAGTTCTGCGTCGCTGTTGACACGTCGCTCCTAGCATCAGCTCTAGGGGCGGCGAAGACCGCTCAAAACACCTCGGAGGCTGTCGTGCAGGAGCGAACAACGCGCAAGTCCGTTACGTTTCTGCATCCTTTCTCACTGTCTGGCATCGATGAGAAATTGGAAGCCGGAACTTACGAGATCGAAACCTGCGAAGAACTTATCGACGGATTGTCGTTCGTTGCCTATCGGCGCGTATCAACGACGATAGTCATAGCGGCGAATGGATACGGGCATGGCGCAAGACAAGTGGTAGCCATCGATCCGTTGGACCTCGAAGTCGCCCAGCAGATTGACGCCCTCGAAGCGAGCATGACGCCGAACTTTGCGTAGTGTTTCGCCCGCTAATTAGCGCTTAAGGAGCTTTGATAGTGGAAAGTGAATACATCCTGGTAACCAAAGGACCAGAGCGGGCGTGGACCGTAGTCCAAGAGCCGCGCCGACGAAATATGTTGAGCTTCGAGGTAAAATCACACGCCGTTGCGTTTGCACGTGCAGTTTCTTTTTCCCGCAAACTCACGCTCTTCATAGATGATGCATCTGGAGTTTCGATCCGTCAGTCGTCGGCTAGTCTGACCTATCCGACAGTTCTAAATTAATGCGTGTGCGCGGTAGAAATTGATAGCGGGGGATCGCATCTTTTGACACGGAGTATCCGTACGCTATGTGGGATTACCCGAAGAGCGCTGCGCATCAGGCGGCAATTAATGCGATGAAACCAGAACGGGACATTGCAGCAGCTAAGGCCATGGCGGCTCAGAGCAAACTCCAGCGGGCTCGCGACGCCGTGGCAGCTTTGAAAGAGCGCGAGGCCGAAATAGTCGCCACCCGCGAAAAGACGGCCCGTTTGCGAGCCGCACGGTTAGCTCGCGAGGCCAAGGATCAAGTGGAAGCTAAGCCATCACAGCTTGCTGCTCGCCGCTAAGCCCCGTTCCTCAAGGTCACCACTCGATTGAAGTAAGGGCCGCGCGCTTCGCCCGTCAGCGGTCCAGTTTTTCCAATTTCCGTAGACGTTCGAGCCTGTCCAAGAGCAGTGATGGAAGCTCATCGTTTTCGTTCGCCATCACTTTACGCAACAGTGGTGCCGCTCGCTTCGCAAATTCGACAGCCCACAAATCATCCGCCATCGCCCGCCTTATTGCAATCTTTGCGTCATCATCCATACGGAGCCAACCTCTGCTCATGGGTTCAGTTCCAGCTTGGTCCGATTTCGAATGGCCAAAGTGCGTTAAGATGCGAAGCTGCTGACGTATCTTCACACTTCGCCGATGCATGAAGTAATCGCATGTGCCCAGCGGTACAGGAACGAATGCCGCGCTAGGCTAGGTCCGCTTCAGCCGTAAGGAGGCGGCGGATATGGCGGACATGGAAGCGAAGTGCGACTATCCTTACTTGCTATCGACGCGCACACGGTTCTTGAATTTTGTTTTCAAGGGCGCGCGCCCGCTCGGCATGTCCTGGAAAGAATTCAACGGACGCCGCGAGCAACGAGAGATAGCGCTCGCAGCAACTCGCAAATTACCGGGCCAAGCGGCGGGATAAATCGGCGCGGCGGCCGAAGCCAAACGAAAAAAGGGGCACCGCTGATGGCACCCCTTCCGGTATCAAGGAGGTTTGGGTTACGCAGAGTAAGGGTATGAGCAATGTGCCTTTGATGCCCCGTCTTCCGACCAGGACGATTGACGCTAGGCTGATTCTGCTCCGTCTGTCTCAAACGGCCAACGTTCAATTATGCGAATTATTTCGCGGTGCAGCCGTTCAGCGTTTGCTCCCGGGCTTCTGGGATTTTGCGAACGTAGCCAAGACAGAGCCCGACCCGGCCGGGGGCTTCTGTGCGGGGACCTTCTTCGGCTTGCGTTTTTCTCTATTGGAATGCTGTTGGCCTTTGGCCATGGAAACCTCTTTGGGTTATGGAACGCGACCTTGCTATCCGGCGCGTCGCGTCGAGTGTTGCATACTGTCTATATGATCGCGAGCAATACCGAGAGAGGCACGGGCCAAATCCGGCTCGGTTCAAATGGCGGGCGGCCACCGTAGTCAGGTTCTTTTTCGTAGCCGGACGGCATTTGCACTACCTGTACTACCCCTGCACTACCTTGGTTTTGGGGGTAGTGCAGTAGATTACTGATTTATTTCAATATGCTATAAGCATTTACACTACCTGCACTACGTTTTCGACGTTTTTCACTTCGCCCGGCGCGCACAGCACGCACGCTGCACGCCACACGCATATTACACATACATATCCATACGATTTAAAAAGGTAGTGTAGGTAGTGTAGGTAGTGAGCAGGCCCGTATTTATTGGGCTTTTTGCATGCACTACCTCAAAACCAAGGTAGTGTAGGTAGTGCAGCCCAACCGCGCGCTCATCCGTGCACCCGTGCATCTGCGCCCAACCACGCGCAATCGAACAGAAACGGGGTCCACAGACTCATTTGCGAATTGGACGGGGAAATGCCAGCCGAATTAAACCAGCCGCCCACGACTCTCCTATTGCGAATATGAATCGCAAATACAACGAGTGGACAATTCTGTTGCTGCCGAATCACATTCGACGCGCCAATTCGGGCAGCGGGCGTAAATGTCCCCGACTTATCACCGGAAGCGCGTTATATATTAGGAATGGATTAACGGCACAGCAAATCACACCCCGCGATTAACGGGGCGATATACGGGTCACTTTCACAACAAGTCACGGGGATATGTCAAGTCACATAAGAAAGAAAATTGAGGCCATGGATGGAGAGGCCCGCGAAGAATTACTTCGCTTCGCTCAACATCCGTTTCGTGCAAAGGCGGATGCGCGTATTTGGCCAGCGTTTTTGTATAGAGAGTACAGGGCAGCTAAAGAGCGGTTGAAAGTAGCGAAACGTCGCTCGCGAATTGGTCTAGCTACGAAAGAGGTTGTCGATAAAAACGAGCGGGACGTAGCCACCACTATTTCAAACGCAAATGCTTATTGGGTAGAAGCACGCACCTTACTGCCGGTAGACAAATTGAAGCGCAGTCCGCCCGGAGTTCGCGGTAGGCACAAGACGCTTATTGCTGACCCTTCTTACCAAAATGGAGCAGTAGGCAAAATTGGCGGTGGTAGTGCGGGTCAAAAAATAGACCGTAGTCGTGGCATCGCGGGTATCTTAGTTCGGACGCGCCAGCTTTCAGAGCTTGATCTTACCTCACCACAGTTGGCTGAGCAGGTAGCGGAATTTATCCGGGCGGATCGGGTAACACTTAAGAATTTTGGTTTTGGTGCAGCGGTCGGGGACGGGCGCGCACATACCAATCTCCCCAAATCATTCTACGACGATTCCTTTCGTATAACCGAATGGCCAGATGCGAATGCGCATGTGCTGGCTTGGAAACGTCAACAACAGCGAGTGCGACATGTACCAGACAGGTCCACCGCGCGTATAACTTACCCAAAGCTTCATCCTGATCAGCCCGTTTGGGCCAAACAGGGTTCTACCCCGGGAAAGACTGTTAGCAAGGCGTATTGGGAAGAACGACACGCGGCACGAGTCGCGGAAGACTTGGCTCGTGCTGAAAGGCACCATGACGATTTTGTACGCTTTCTCGCTCGCAGGGATTTGCTCCGCGCTCTCAAATCTCGTGGCTACAAAATCAGAAAAGTGCCTAAGCGCCGAGTATACAAGCCAGCCGTATCCGGCAAATGGTTTCCCAAAATAGCGGATCGGCTTTGCAGTTCGGTCACGCCAAGTTTGGCTCCCCGCATGAGCACTCACACACAAGGAGAAGAAGAACGTATTGGTTTCCTACTCTATCATAACCCAAACAGACGTAGGCTTTAACAGGAGTAAAATGGAAAAAAGACATGGACTGCCCGCTGACTAGTGGCTTTCAACGAAGCAACTTGCAGCGGTCTACGGTGTTGCTACCGGCACCGTGAATATTTGGCGTTATCTGCGGGGCTTTCCTGAAACCGCAGTACAGAAATTTGAAGGTCGCGTTTTTTATTATAAGCCTGCCATTGACGAGTGGCGCAAGACTCGACCCCGCGCAACTGCCCGCGTAGCGTAACGGTCAACAACAACACTACCCCCCAATTAGAGACTTCCAAACTTGGCGTGCCATCCCGGTCCGTCGGGTGATGTGCGTTGTCACGAATAAAGGACTTACGAAGTGCCACTGATTGCAATTGATACTAATCAGAATGCTCCAAACGTTACTACGGAAACGGTGCAGTCATCGGGCTTTACAGTGCCCAAAGTGCTGCAAGAAATATTAGACAAAGAAGGGCCCGATGTTCCGAGGCTCGTGAGAGTACGGCGTCGAGTTGATAGGGTTATGACCCAGGTTGTTGCTCTAGCCTTAAAGGACGGCGGCGGCGGCGTTGTGCTCAATTTCGAAGATGATGGAGCATTGTTTGGGCTTCATCGCCGACCGGGCATGACAATCACCGCACATGGGCTAACGCCACAACGGTTGCGTCGTGTACTGATGGTTGCTTGCGATGCACTTGCGAAAGCCCAAGAGGAAATTTCCAACGAAGGCTTGCGCGCGTAACAATGCAAACAGAAAAAGTAAAAGTCACGAGTTCGTTAAACGGCGAAGCTCAGCGTTTCCTTGCATTGCTCGCGCCTGAAGCCAAGGAGTTTGATTGGCGGTTCATTTTACCCGATAGCCGATTAGACGATATCGGAACCGGCCTGAAGATCATCAATCAGCGGGGAAGTGCAAGATTTTCGAAAACTGCGGCACAGACTGCAAACGAAAAGGGATATGGCGTCTTCGTCACTGTGAACGAAACAGACGGCGCGGGTATCAAGGCGAAGAACATAACGCGTGTAAGAGCAGTCTTTGCGGACTTCGACGACGGTCTTCCCGATCAGTTTCCATTGCAGCCGTCTATGATTGTGCAAACGTCGCCCGGCAAAGCGCAAGTCTATTGGCTGGTCGAAGACGATATGGCTCCGGCGCAATTCGCGAGCATAGAAGCGCGCCTTGTTCAAACTTATAACGCTGACAAGAACGCCAAAGACATAGCGCGTGTCCTTCGCGTACCGGGGTTCATGCATACAAAAGGCGAACCATTCCCCGTCAAACTTGTTTCTCCAAAGAACGGCAAGAACGCGAAGCGATACAATACTCGCCAACTTCTTGATGCCTTTCCAGCAGTTGCCACGGAACGGAATAGCCAGCGTCCGCGCAATATTGAAAAGTTCGCCATAACGCTGGGCGTCAATGCTTTCGATACCGAGAAAGTTCAGGCCGCTCTCGCCTTCATTCCTAACGGTGACCGTGACGAGTGGCTTAAGGTCGGCATGGCTTTGCACCATGAAACGGGTGGTAGCGAACAGGCTTACGATTTTTGGGTGCAATGGTCGCGAACTTCGCCCAAATTCAATGAAACTGATCAGCGTGCAAAGTGGCTATCGTTCAATCCTGAAAACTACGACGGCCAGTTGATGAAGCTCGGGACGCTGTTTGCGTTGGCAAAAGAGCACGGATGGAAGCCGCCACAACGGCGCGAACTTATAATTGTCCCTCTCGAAGTTTCTGAGAAAGTCGCCTTCGACGAAAGCGCATTGGAGTGGGGAACCAAGCTTTGCCGCGAGAAGGCTGAAACCAAAGGCGATTGGGACGCAGACGAGCTTGGCGAACTCATGCAGCGTATGAACGCGGACCATTCCGTTGTTGATATCGGCGGCAAGGTTCTCGTCACAAAGGCGGAAGCAAATCCGCTTATTGGAAATCAGATTGTATTCATGTCTACGGAGGCCGCTCGCCAGAAATATGGTGCGGTGGTTGTCGGTGGCACGGAAAATAGGCCGATCACTGCATTCAATAAATGGGAGCGTTGGCCCGGGCGGCGCTACTACGAAGGCGTTGGGATGTTTCCGGGTTCGTCTGTGAAACCATCAATCGTCCAGAGAAATTATCTAAACCTTTGGGGTGGCCTTCGGATCACGCCGCGTAAGGGTGATTGGTCGCTTGTCAAACAGCACATGCTGATGATGTGCAGCGGTAATGAAGACCATTTCAATTGGCTTCTTGATTGGAATGCGCAGCTTATACAAGAGCCACAGAGGAAGCCGGGTTCTGCAATCGTGCTGCGATCCGCTCAGAAGGGCACAGGCAAATCTATGTTTGCAGGCTTCTGGCAGAAAATCTATGGGATGCAACACGTCGCCACGGTAACGAATTCTGATCAGATTGTTGGCCGGTTCAACGCCGTCATTGGGCAAAGCGTGTTGGTGTTTCTTGAAGAAGCGAGCTGGGGCGGTTCGCGCGCAAGTGGCAACGCTTTAAAGGAACGCATTACCGGTGCGACGACGACGTTGGAACGGAAGGGATTAGACCCGATCACGCAGCCGAACTATGCGCGACACTGGTTCAATAGTAACGAGGATTGGATTGTTCCGGCTGGCACGGATGAGCGGCGCTACTTCATTGCCGACTTCAACTTTGACCGCGCTAACGACCGTTCCTACTTCGACCCAATCTTTCGACAGATGTATGACGACGCCGGTGTTGAGGCGATGGCGCATGAACTGCTGGATCGAAAAATTGAGAGCGATTTGTACACACCGCCTGCCACCGCTGGACTTGAACGGCAACGGGAGTTCTCATTGAGCGGTGTTGAGCGGTTCTTGTTCGAAACGGCGAAGTCCGGGCAGATACCAAGAGACGATCTTTCAAGTTTTGCCCATGACCTCGGAACTTCTTCAACCGTCGTTTCCACAACCGCCGTTCAAAACACGGCGCGAGGTTATTGCGATGAATACGAGGGGCGTGCGCTCGATACTCGCCTTGGTATGATCCTCTCGGAAGTGGGTGTGCTGAAAAGCATGAGAATGGCTAGCGGTATGCGACGTTACCACTATGTCTTCCCGCCAATTGATGAGTTCAGAGCACGAGTTTCCAAGAAACTAAATTTGCCGATCACAATTTGTGAACCATTAGGGCATGAGGCTAACTTACGTGGCTCGAACGAAAACCAACGTGATCAACTTTGAGTCCGTAGCAGCATCGATCAGAAAGAAGTATTCCGCCGAAGCGGTCACACAGCGCGAGCGGGAGTTGCGATTTAAGGCGCTCGTCCATAAGCAGCAGAGACACCCGCTCGCGAACGTGACGGCTGATGAGCTTATTGCCGAAATCGAAGCATGGCATCAGATCGCAGATACGGTAAGCGGTACTGCAAAAATCTGGCGCAAACTTTATCGGCAAACCGGCCGTCAACTTCGATCAGCAAACAAGAAAATCGCGCGACTCGAAAAGAAGCTTGAGACGTTGCGGAAGCGTTCTGCGTAGTCCGCTTAGTGAAGGGCGTAGGTTATCCCGCTGACCGAAACGAGCGGTTCAAACGTAAACGAGGGAAAGTTCGCCCGTGAATGCACGATAAGCTTTTGCCCGTGCGAGTAGCGGCAAGGCGTAAGATGCCGAGTTAGTATTTTTAGTGTCAGAGAATGTTTGAAACACCGGAAGAATTTGTCCGAGCCGTCGAAGAAACGATGGCGCGCGACTCGTCAAAAGAAAAGGATCGCGGGCATGGGGACCTAATTCACTATGGCCGTGCCTGCTATCGCGAGTTCGCAGATCACTTCAAACGACTTGCAGCGCCAGACGAAGAACTCACTTTTGAGAACTACATAAAACGCTGCATCGCTATCGATTTCGTGTGGGCTAAGCGTGGGAATTACCCGCCATCACACGTAGTCGGAACGCTTGGCAAATTGTTCAACGTCACGCCATCTGTCGTCGCAAAAGAAGAAGCTCTTTATTACGCCGACTATATGGCTGCGTAACGGATAGGCTAATATGAATTGGCGGCGGGAAATAGCTAATCTCGTCGCCAATTTAGCAGTGAAAAGTACAGTACTGTATACATACCGTAATACAAACTGTACTAACATATTGATTTTATTTCCTATTTACCGAACTCGCAAATCAGCCCATTTTCTCGAATGTCACGGAATGGGCGTTTCGTGATTTTATTCAGAGAGGGCAGAAACAATGATTATTCATCCACAAGAAGTTGAGCGGCTTCCGAAATGGGCGCGAGTTCTTTCTACGGCGTTTAATAAATGGACACCGCAATCAATCCGAGAGGCAATAGACGACTGTGCGCGTGAGGTTTTCGATAACTGCGTCGGTCTTGGTCGGCTTCCTCAAAAGCTCAGCCACAA
The DNA here is from genome assembly GCF_000230975.2 of Hyphomicrobium denitrificans 1NES1. Lineage (NCBI taxonomy): Bacteria > Pseudomonadati > Pseudomonadota > Alphaproteobacteria > Hyphomicrobiales > Hyphomicrobiaceae > Hyphomicrobium > Hyphomicrobium denitrificans. Next base: position 3,677,926 of record NC_021172.1, read on the forward strand.
CCTTGAAGCGCTCGTTACTTGGTGGTGGCGCTTGAAAATGGGCGAACGCGAGTGGGCAAATTGGATGCGGGAGATTGCCGAAGACGATGCCTACGAGGCGGAATGCGAAATAGACAATATCGGATTTGGCTTCGGGCAGGATGCGCGCGCATTTGAGGGGAATTTAATTTTCGCGTAACCGAAACGAATCAGACTCCCAAAAAGCACGAGGGCCGGATGCTGGAAACATCCGACCCTCATTTGATTCAACCCCTGTCTCAAGCAGGAGCTAAACCCATGACTCTTCCTAGTAACATTGCGTTAACTTGGCAAGCTAAAACGGCTTACGCTTGCACTGCACTTTTCTCGCTCGCATCGATCAGCACGAACGCCGTTTACGGTTGGTCTAAGGGCGACACGCTGCCATCACAAATCATTTGGGCAGTCCTTGCTATTGCGGTTGGCACGACTCTTTTGCTTGCGACCGCTGCACTTTTCAAAGCCTTGGCCGCTAAGAGCTACGGGCACGCGACCTTCATTGCGTTGGGCCTTGCGCTCTGTGCCACCTATAGTGTGGTTGCGGCTGTCGGTTCGGCCACGGGTCAAAGAATGTCTGCGGCTCTTTCCGAAGATAGCGCCGCAAGCCATCGTACAGACTCACAGAAGGCCATTAGTGAAGCTACCGCTCACCTATCGCAGCTCCCTGAGAAACGGCCTAGCAGCGCAATAGATGCTGAAATACAGGGCATCCTGATAGACCCGAAGCTTGAAGGCTGCAAAGAAATCAACGGGCCTCGCACAAGGGAGAAATGTCCCCATGTTGCGGAGCTTCGGAAAGACCTTGCGGAAGCCCAAGCGACAGAGATTGAGCAACGGGATTGGCAAGGCAAGCTCGATACGGCTCGGACTGAACTAGCCGCACTCCCGCCGCCCCGCGTCGTGAACAGCGATGCGCGGACCCTTGTCTCGTTCTTGGCAGCACTTGGCTATTCCGTAACGGTCGCACAGGTGAACACGGCGTTGGCTCTGTTGTCAGTGCTACTTATCGAATTGGGCGGCTCGGTGAGCTTGGCAGTCGGGATGGCCCTAAGTCTTCCTGAAGGGGATTTCGGAAAGCCTGTTTCCCAAGAGTCCGCGAAGGAAGCACAAGTCCCCTCGTCGTCCGCTACGCCCTTGTTATCGCAGGCACGCAATGCTGACGGCTCTTTGAAGGGGCTTCAGGAAGTCGAACGACAAGCCCCTGTCACTCCCTTGCTGAGCGTTCGCGAGAGACTTTTGTCAGAAGTTAACACTGCAAAGGGTGGATTGCGTTCAACGTATGAAGGGCTTGGGAAGCGATACGGAGTCACTGCAACTCGTATTGGCCAGATCGTTCGGGACTTAAAGAGGGACGGAGTTGTCCGCGTCAGAAGTTCGCGGAACGGGACGACGATTGTGCCCGCTCTCGGGATCGTAACAGCGGTCTAAATCACCTAGTCGCGGACGGCGTGCAAAAGATTATCACTGAGCATCTGAGATAGACCGACTAGCTCGTGCATCCCAGTGTTGCCGCCTTGAAGCACGCCCAATGTTACGCTCTCACCGTCATTGTCGATAGTGGCATAACACATGGCTCTGAGTTCGCCGCTTTCCGCTTTCGCTAATAATTCCTGAAGGCCGGTAACAAGTCTTTGCCGTTGTTCTTCGGATTTTTTGGCGCGCTCTTCACTAATCAAAACCAGATTGGCGGTCATAGCAGCTTACCTCTCGTGCAAAAACGAACAGGCATCACGCGTCCCGATAAGCCATCTGATTTGGACGGCTTCTGTCAACTCAACGACGGCAGAGGGAATTGAGTTCCTGCGCGCTGAGTCATTGCCGACACACACGCATGCTAAAACATTGTAATTCTGAACATAGAAGGATTGGATGAAATCAATTGAAGTTCTGAGAACGAGAGGTTTACCGTTCTCGCTGATGACGACTACGCATGATTTGCTTGTCGTGGCAGACGCAGAAAACAACGACCTCTTCACCTACTGTCCGAAAAAAGGAGTGATGCTTGGCCTTGGTGACTTTGACGACCGGCCTAGAATGTACACTCCAAAATGTCTTCAGCTTTTTATTGCGCCTATTGAAGACTTGCGCAGAATGAAACGGGAGTGGAAGGAAGCGGCGGCACGAGATAGTGGTAACGCTCTTCCCTTCATACCTGCTCTGACTGAGCCGGTGTACGTTGACGAAAGCCACAGTACAATGATTGCCAAGTTTGGTAAGTCGTGTCGCGAAATAGAAATGGAGGGGGAAGATTGATGACTCGGCAGATCACATCAGCAAGCGATAGATTGGACGAGTCGATTGCTAGGCTTGTGGCATTCGCTAACGAGCCCGCACAATCGGCTATTGCGGAAGTGCCAGAAGACATTCTTTCGCTAATTGAGCGTCATTCTGGCCCACTAACTGCCTGTGCTTACGATCAACTCGCGAAACCTGAAGCGCAGCGGAGATTGCTGTATGTTCAGCACATTGTCTCCGAACGAAAGATGGAAAAGCAGCGTAGCGGTACACGCGTTCAAAAGGCTTTCGCAACTTTCAAGTGGGCGTGTGGCCTTGACGTGCCGCCTGCTCATAAATCGTTAGGTGATGCTGAGAATGACCGCTTCAGCATACGGTTCATGGCGGTGATGACTCTGATTCCCGTTGGCGCTTTGGCGCTTATGATAATCACCGCCGTTATGAAACATCAGTAAGTCGCGCAAACGCGAACACGTAATCTTTCATACAGACATCTAATGTTGCTCCGTGGCCATTCGGTCGCGCGAGCTTTTTTGCTTTCAGACACAGGGAAGATGACAGACAACGTAGACAAACTACCGGGCGAACTCGCTCGCAATCTCGCAAAGTACCAAGAAGACATGACACCCGAAGAGGGCGCGCTTATCCTTGCGCCAACTAATCCCGACGAACTGATTGAAGCGCACAATACCGTAGCGTGGGCTGCTCATTCACTCAGTCAAGCAGCGATGACTCCCGAAGACCTTGACCCTTCATTTGCTGAAATCGTCGGCGCAGAGTTTCGCCAGCACAACACTATCGGCTCGATATTTTCGAGCAAGGCGCTCGCAAATGCTTTGTCGGAACAGGACGACTCCCGGCCGTTAACGCACCACGATATTGTGCAGAAGGTGGAAGCCCAAAACTTCCAACCGTACTTCGACTATTTCAAAGGTGCGCGGACTGAAGCGGAATTTGATGCCATTCATGCTGACATTGAACGCGAACTTGAAGACAAGCGCATTCAGCAGGCATCGGGTTGGACGGGAGCAGCGTTAGGATTTGCTGCCGGTCTAGCCGACGTTCCGACGTTGCTGCCGGGCGGCATTGCGGTGAAAGGCGCGGCCAAGCTCGGAAGCGCAGCCCGTGCGGCGTTAGAAACTGCGTTGGCCGGTACGCTTGCGAGCACAGTTGGGGAAATCCCGCTTCAAGCGTCGCAGCAACTTCGAACCAAAGAAGACGCGGCTCTATCTATCGGCTCTGCAACGATCCTGAGCGGCGTTCTTGGCGCAAGCGTACATGGCATCCTTGGCGGCGAAGCTACGAAAGCCATTGATCGCCTCGATAATGTGAGAGCGGACGCAGCGACGGGCTTCAAGCAAGCGACGACTGCCGGTGCTAAGCAACTCGACATTTACGAACAGACGGCGGCTCGCGGGCTAGATGGTCCTGACCGTCTCTTTTCTGGCGGCGCGTTCGAGTCGTTAGAGAAGCTTGGCAACGTTCCGTTCGTCGGTGATCTTCTTCGCAATCCTCGCATCGATTCCGAGGGCAGTATGTCCGGTGCCGTTCGTGACATCATTGCCAGGATGACGAACAACCCTTCCATCTCGTCTCAGAATGCAGCGGGCATTGCGTCGAAGGAAAGCGTTCAAGCAATCATCGGCCGCTATCATGGCGAGTGGGCGCAGGCTGTTCGCGAAGTCAACGAGATTTGGCGTAAGAATAAAGCCGCATACGGTAACGACCGCGAAGCCTTCAATGACAAGATTGCCACCTCTCTCGCCAATGGTCAGATGTTCGAAGACCCGGTTATCAATCAGGCCGCACAGGTCATGCATGATAGGATTTTCGAGCCGATCAAGAACGACCTAATCAAGAACGGCATGTTCACAGAAGACCTTCAGCCGAAGAACTCGATTGGCTACTTCCCTATTGTGTACGACGCCAATCAGGTCATGGCTCAGAAGGGTGACTTTCTATCGTACCATGCTGGCGCTTATCAAAGGGAAATAGAAGACCAAGCCCGGCAAGCACTGATCGCGAAGGGCGTTAAGGCATCCGATGTTGAAGATGCGAAGATTGCGAACCTTGGCGTTTCCAAAAAGGTGCTGAAAGTTGATGAGAACGGCGCACCTGTAATCAATCCGAAGACCGGCAAGCAAGCCATAGAAACTCAGGTTGTGACACCTGGCACTGTTGGCGAAACGCGGGTGGAAGCGTGGAAGGCATTTCAAGCTGACTCTGCGCGCATCACTGGCGAACGAGACAAGGCGTTAGAGAGCTTCGATAAGGACGAGGCAGCACCGGCCCCGACCATTGACGCTGAAGGCAACACCGTCTCCGATCTTCGCCCACATTTTGAGCAGCGCGACAAGATCAAAGATGCGAGGATTAATGCGACGGTTGTTCGGGACGAGAAGCTTCAGGACATTGCCGCACAGCGCCAGAAGGACGTTGACGAGGTTCAGGATGCTTGGCGTCAGAAGAATATTGAAGGCAGTCTGACTCGCGATCAACGTAGAATAGCAACGCTGGAGCGTGACAAGCAAATCTCGCGTATCGATGCAGCGGCGGAAAAGGAAGCCGGTCGCGTTCGGAGAGAGACAGAGAAGGAAATTAGGAAGTTTGACGGCCAGCTAAAGGAAGTACGGAAGACGGTTGTTGAAGAACACGCCGTACGGATCGATGCCTCCCGCACTGAACGTGACAGGCTCATTGCGGAAGCTGAAGACGAAGGGCGAGCCAATGTCCTAGCCGCTCGCGGCGTGAAGCTCGAAGACGGTGTTGAGAACACACTTAGAAAGTACACTCGAAATGGTGCGATTGATGCTGAGCGTGTTGCCAAGGATGCAGAAGCGCGAGCACAGGGTCTTTACGACGCCATAACGGGAAAGACGCGGTACATTTTTGGTCACGAGCTTCCAGGTTCGACACGCGGTTACTTCAAAGCTCGCAAAAATCCAGCCTACCATACTGACTTGATGGACCGGCGTTGGGTTGTTCGCGATCCTATGAAGCTTTCGGAAATGTACGTTCATGCTGCCGGTACTGACGCCGCGCTCGGAACGATCTTCAAGAAGTCTGTGCCGAAGATAGGTGATGACGGGAAGAAGCTCGTTGATGAGGCAGGCAAACCCGTCATGCACGAAGTTGGTGACGTTGGATTGTCCGAAGCGCTTAAAAAAGTCACGGCCGAATACGACAACTTGCTTTCCAATGTGACGGTGCCAAAGGAAGTCCAGGCGAAGCTCGAAAAGAAATACCACAACGATCCGGCCAAGCTTGCTGAGAACATGAACGTTGCCCGTCGTGAAGCTGAGAAGAATATTCAGTATCGCCGTGACAGGGACATTGCAAACATTGAGCTACTTCGCGACTTTGCCCGTGGCGTCCAAAAGAACCCGAGCCCGGCAAGCATCACTCGTGCAGCCGAAGCGGTGGGCATCTTCAACTACGTCACGAAAATGGGCGGTACGGTTCTTTCGTCTCTCGGTGATCCGATTAACATTGCTCTGTCGCAGGGTTTCGGAAATGCAGTGAAGTTCGGGTTGCTCCCCTTAGTTCGCGATATGCGGAAGGCGTTGTTGAGCGGTGACGATGATTTGCGCAGGCTGTCTCGTCTGTCTGCTGCGAACATGGAACTTGAGTTTAACTCTCGCATGGCGGCAATGGGCGATCTTGGGAACGTCTATTCCCAGGCGGACCCAATGTACAAAATGCGTCGGATGGCAGAAGAGTTTTCAAAGTATTCAGGCATCACGTATTGGAACACCTTCGTCAAACAGGTTGCCTACAACACAACGCAGGCTCGGATTGTTCAGAATGCTATGGCCGGTTGGGCAAAGGCATCTAAGGGCGAACGAGCTTGGATGGCGTCTCTTGGAATTGACGAGGGGCGATTAGCGCAGTTCCGCGATCACTACCTTACGCAGCCTGACAACCGGAAACTTGCTGCCGGTATTCCCGTAGCTCATTGGGATACGTGGGCAGATAAGAAGGTTGGTGAGGCATTCCGTCAAGCCGTCTACAACGAGAGCTTCAACACGATTACGACGCCGACGTTTTCTGATCGCATAGCTTGGGCAGGTTCGCCAGTCGGTCGCACAGTGCTTCAGTTCCGAAACTTTATGATCGCTCAGCAAATGCGGCTGATCGGGCGAAACGTGCAGCTTGCTTCAATCGACAAACAGTACGCCGCTAACGTCTACACCGGACTTATGGGCCTCGTGTTCATGGGTGCTCTGATCGATGCAACGAAGCGAGTTGTGAACGACCAAGGTTTGACCGGCACTCGGGGTGAAGACGGCGCTTGGGAAAAGTACGTTCAGGAGTGGCACGATAAACCGTCTCAGCAACTTTATAATGCCCTAGATCGTTCGAGCGTGTTTGGTGTTCTGTTCGAGGGCTCAAACATTCTCGACAAGCTCGGCCTTCCCTCTATCCAGTCTGCCGGTCGGTTTGTAACTGGCGAAGACAAGGACGAATTGGGCGGGACTTCACGAACTCGGAATGTGAGCACGGCGGGAGTCTTGTTTGGTCCGAGCCTTGGGCAGTTGGACGATTTGCAGAAGACACTTCGTTCCGTGAGCGACGGTGTGTTTGATCCTGACCACCAGTTGACGAGGCAGGATTACAGGCGGGCTATGCGTATGATCCCCGGCAGTTCAATCTTCTGGTTGAAGCCTGTCTTGAACGAAGGAGAGCGATACGTCGGGAACGTGATGGATTGGCCACGAAATTAAAAACAACGCGGGGAGAACCGCCTAAGGCTGCCTTAACTCCGGAACGCTGTTTATTGGGTAGTCGGTCGTTCTAATAAATTTAAGGGACTCGACTCGGATGCCATTCGAGCGATCATCAAGGGTTCGCAACTCAAGTTCAAACTTGTTCGCTGTTTCGGATGATGATTTGGCGAGATCATCAGCTATTTTTTGGAGATCGGCAGTTGATTTCGCCGAATCGATTTCAGGAGTTGCGTCAGCACCCAACGATGTTTTTAGCATGGAGGCCTGTGAGGCCAGCGTTAAAGCAGAGGCGATCACTGTCAAAGTTTGTGAGGCCGCTTGAGCCCGACGCGACCGCTCCAATGCAGCCTGTAGCTGGTTTTCGATTTCGTGAACTTTACTTTCAGTCTCTGCCTGTTGCCTTTGCAGTTCAGTAATGCGAGCGCGTTCTTCGGCGCTTTTCACCTTATTTTGCATCTGTACCACAGCAAGCTCTAGTGCCCGTGTCTGAGCGGCTTTGTTTTCAGCGTCTAATAATTTTTCATCGGCAAATCGACGTGCCGTGTCGTTTATAAGTTGTGTAGCTGGTATAGTTGATGCCTTAATTTTGTTCCCCTCTTTCGAGAACCACAGGAAGTAGGACATCGACCTATCTATTGTTGCCCCGGTGCTCGGAGCAGGGGCAATCGTGTCTTGTTGTTGGGCGGCTGTGTTTACAGAAAGTGGCGATGTTCCTGCTCCTACCAGTTGGACGCCGTCGCCAACCACGGAATAAAAGGGCGTTTCACCTTCAACTTTTTGAATATCAACTCGGTATAAAACTCCAGTTTGGCCCGTCGTTTTCAAAAGTTCTGCAATATTGTTGTCTTCGTGTTTTAGGTACTTTTGAATGACGTGGCTCAAACCCCACTTATTAAATGCTCCGGCGGCGGATTGTGCCAACGAAGCGGCGGCTGAAGCTGTGGTGGCACGGGCTGTCATTGATGAAGGCACAGCAAGGCCGTACGGATCAGGAGGGCCGCTGCCAGTTCCGGAAGTAGCGGCAAAACATGCGTGGGGCGGACCGGCAATAGTGGCAATGAGCACGAAGACGGCAAGCTTAGATGGAGAATAAATCATCACGAATACCTTCTAAGTAACTCGTGTAAATTCTGAATACCAACCTCCGCTGCGACGACTGCGTTACTGCCGAGCGCAATCCGGCTCCTTTCAAAGTTGATTTGATCAATAATTAAGCTCAGGGCATCGAACGTAGCTGACATATCAGTTCGTCTCTTCATCGCTTGCATATGTGCGAGTCTTGCATTCGCGTCAGGGATACTTGCGGTGTCAATTTGACAAAGCGAATCTGAAGGGACAGCGGGATCACCAGCGTTTGCCCTCCTGTCTGATGCTTTCTCCAAAACAAAATTTAGAATTCCCGTCGGCTTGCCGTCAATTTTTAGTTCTTCCTCTTTCAATGTTACATCGAGTGCGAGCCGATCATGGGCTCCGTCGCGAGCGTTTCTTATTTTTAGACTTCCGTGGCACATCCTTCGCGCGACTTGGTTTGGCTCAGTGAGCGGTGCTGATTGCGGGCGAGAGTCAATCGGATCGAACGAAGCAGCTGGTTTGACTAAATTATAAGGTGCCAACTCATTGAATTGATAGCAACCTATATCATCGTTCAGCCACTCTGCGTCGTCGTGGTCATTCACCCCAGTACAAGCAAGTAACACGGAACTGGGGACCATTTTTAGGGACGCTCCGATAGGATTGAGCGATGCAGCCTTCATTTGGTCAGTTAGTCTGTTTTTTGCACTCATAGCGTATGACATGGCAGAGTTAGGATTGCTTGGATCAACTACGCTATTGAGCCATGGAAGATAAACTTCGCGTATCGTAGAAGTGATTTCAAAGTTATTGTACCCAAGCAGGTTTTTTAGGTTCGTCTCTACAAACCCCAAAGGGCAAGCGACAAGAGCTGTTACGGGGTCTGTTAAATTTAAGACATTGACCTGTTGCCGGGCTGATTCGAGTCGAAAGAGAAGTTGTGAGAACACACGTTGAGTATTCGGATTTGTTCGCCACTGCTCATCGCTGATGGAGGGGTCATGCGATTTAAGCAATTCGACATAACCTCTGATAACCGCAAGCAATTCTGTTTGCAGTCGTCGTGTGTCTTGCTGCTTTAGTAACTGATCTATTTGATCCGGCAACTCGTCCAATTTTGTTAGGACGGCGGCTAGTTCCGTTTGAATCTCGGTGAGCTTCTGAAGCGCAACCTTCAAAAGCTGATAATTGGCGCTGATAATTTCACCAATTCCGCCGTCGCTACGATTATTGGCGGCGACCATGCTTGCCACCATCGAAGCAACCGCAATTGCAACTTGGACCCAAGCTTGCGCGAGAGAAGGGAAGAGTGTGAGAAGGGGAGTACCAACGAAAGCTGCTTTACCAATTGTGCGAGCCGAAAAAATTAACACGGTACTCTTCAGAAACTTTCGGCGGTCCATCGTCATGCGATTTTGACCCGCAAAATAATCGAAGCATTCGAATCGGCGTGTGGGGCACTTGAGCCTTTGCCCAGACTTATGGAAAAATAGAAACAAAGTTGTGACTTGTAAAGCAACACCGATAACGTCTGAAATCGTGCGGTCAGCGTTAGGAAAAAAGCACATCTTCTCGCTTCGACAACTCGCCAAAGCCATTGGCGTACACCGCGAAAAGCTCCGAAGAGTCATCAAGGCTGATCCCGCGCTTGCCCGTTTGACCGACCCCATCAGAGGTTGGAACGGGCCACGCGGCGGGCGAACCATTGAAGACCGTGTTGCGATAATTGAAGAAGCAAAGCGCGCGGGCAAGGTCCGAACAGTGGCCGACGCACTTATAATCTCGGACATTCATTGGGTTCGGTACAATCAGTATCTAAAACAGTCCGAGGCATGGCGGCGTGCTTTTGGTGGCATACCGTTCCCTGATCCTCCGCACGCTGTGTATGGCACGGGGCATAGGGCACACGTTCTCTATACGAAATATGTTCGCGAGAACGAGGCCAAGGGGATTGCTCAGCCGGAAGCGTCTTGGGGTGCGCTCGACAAGGCCATGAGGGCCGTTGAAAAACACATAAAGAAGAAGAACGCTGAATGCCGAAAGCTGAAGTGGGGTGACGCTTCAATCGATGTGCAGAAGAGAAAGCGGCGAGGAAGGAAGCAAAAGTTTTTCACGAAGAAGGACGCGGACAAGATCGCGAAGAGAAGATTATCGCACTTCTCAACTTACAACCTCCTTCGCTATCTCGCGGCTAGTTCGGGGAAGACTGTTGACGAGGTGGCAGCAGAAGGGGCAACGACGGCTCTAAGGAAGAAGTACTTCGCTGCGATTGCCGAAATGCGAGACAAGAAGTCGTTCAAGGAAGCGGTGGTACGGACTGCGCAGAAAAAGAAAGAACGTGCAGAGCTAGAAGCTAAGGCGGCAAAGTTCAGGAAGAGGCCGGATTTAGTTCGCCATCAATTTTCTTGTTAGAAGGGAATTTCGTCGTCAATATTTACGGGTTCGTCGTGGTCGCCAACCGGGGCTATTCCGGCCAAGACTAGTGCTTTGTTGAGCTTATCTACGAATGATTTATCACCCATCAGTGCGGGGTACGCCGGTACGTTTTGACGAACTGTTTCCCAGGCATCGCGAGGCACATTCTCTATCGAAGCGAGTTTATCGACCCGAAAAGAAGCAAACGTAGAGTCCGCTGACGCCGCGATTGTTTTTGATAGACACTCAATTATGCGGTCGCGCGTTTTTGGGCTATCCTTTATCGCTGTAAAGACCTTCTCGGCAACTTCTACGGCATCGCCGCCAGTCTTCTCAGCTTGAAGCTCTCCTATAAAACCATAGGGGGCCGCGCCTTTGTCGAGAGGAATAATCAATACATCACGGCAAACAGCAATTCCTACTTCTTGATCGGTCCAATTGCTCTGGCTGAAGTCCTTCGTAATAATGGCAACAAAGGCATCCATCGAATGCAGCGACCGTAAGATTTCATCGCGCCACTTTGCAGACACTTTGATGTCATCGTGCGCGACGAACGAAGAAATGCCATAACGCTTGAGCACTTCCCGCAAATTGTGCGCGCTAGTCTTTGCGGTGTGAACGTGGCTGATGAAAACTCGGAGATGATCAGTTAGCCAATATTTGCTTTCACCAATCGAGGGCGTATCTGGGCAACGGCCCCTTGATGGTATCAAGGCCAAGCTGCTTGGCGACATCAAACAATTGGTCTTCAGTGCAACTGTCCAAGAAATAGCGCGCAAGGCTTTCAGCGTAATAATTTCCGATGTTTTTTGGTGTGGCCAATCCCATCATTGTGAAGAACGTCAGCACGTCGTCGCGTGTCATTTCTTCGGCAATGGTATGCTGTGCTTGATTGATAGCTCGAACGCGATCAATAGGGCGCATTATGCGAAACTGCACCTTTTCCCCCTTTAGAAATGCGAGCAGGAATCAGAAGTCGTAAGATATGCCAAATACTGCATGCACAACCAAAATTGCGTATGATGTAAACTGAAAAAATGCAAAGTTCGCCCTGCGATCCTGATAGCTAACTAGAGTCTCATACGCGTTTTTGCCCACCCCGCCTCGAAGCACCCACCCCCTCGTTTTCGCGGACCACTACCCCACCCCCTCGCATTTCCGCAGCACATTAGCCCCCACATACGAAGCACGCGTTTGCGGAACGTCCCATGATCCGTGCACACGGCGTGACTCGAACAAGCTAGCGTTGCTCGCGTTTGTCTGCGGCTGCGTCGTTGTTGTGCGATTAGATCGTACAAGGAGCGCAATGCTCAATCGCAATGAACCGCGTCAAAGTGGGGCGGCAAGCAGTATATTCGGCAACAACTCGTTCATCGGGGGTTCAGTGGGCCGTGGTACGTTTCCAGCATTGAGGGGAACGGCATTCGAGCTTCACGATGGAAAAGTTTAAAGTTGTTCTGTGGGATGACTCGTGGGCGGCCAAAAGCTGGTACGGTGGCCAAGAAGAGTGTTTGCCTTCGATCCCTTGCTCGGAATACGCAGTAGCACCGAAGCGGCACGAAGCCGACGACTGCGACGAACTATCGGCACGCGCGGGCGAAGGCGACTGACTTTTAGGCCTGCCTCAGCATATAGGGGCTCATGGCTAGCGACCCTCTTCCGTGGGGCACTGTTTATACGCAGCTAGCGGTCCTTACCTGTCAGCTTCTTTATATCGGCGTAGCGGTGCCCAATCCGACGCTCACTGATCTGCACGGGTTTGGGAAGGCGACCGTCCTGAACCATGCGCTTGACGGTAGCGACTGAGGACCCAAGCATCCTCGCAACCTCTTCGTGCGATAGAAGCTGTTGGGCTGTTTGCTCGCGGGTTTCTGCGGTCAGGTATTCCCCGAGCTTCCGCCACGACGCATCGTATGAATTTGCGAGTTCGGCGGCTTTCTCGTCTAACAGGTGATCAAGCACGGGGCGTATGGCTTCGCCGTACTGTTTGATAATCCGCGCTTCGTCTTGTGCCGGGAGAAGCTTCTCCCGAACCGTTGTCGTCCGCTGCTTATTCCAATCGATCCCCATGCCCAAAGACTCGGTGATTTGCTCAACTCGAACAAGTCAGGACGGCTTGATTCAGAAGGGGGTTTTCAGCACTTTATGTGCTAGGGATGTGCTAGCGGAGCAATTTGCAAGCGACGATAGTGAGGGAAATTTAAGTCTCTGATATGCTCGTAACTATCTGATTTTATTGCAATTAATTGCAATGGTGCCGCTTGGGTGACTCGAACACCCGACCCCGTCATTACGAATGACGTGCTCTACCGGCTGAGCTAAAGCGGCAAACCGTCCCGAGGATTGGACCACGCGGGAAGGCGCGAGGGATACCCTCACCGGTTCGGAATTGCAAGCGCCTCCAGCAGCGCCCGATGCGATCGCTGGCGGCTCCAAGAGCCGCATAATATGCGACCTTTCGTGACGATCTAGCTGACCGCCCTAAAGCTGCGCCTCGCAATCGGCTGTTCCGGCTCGGGCGCAGGCGGTTCCGTTCCGGGATCGTCGGGGGCACGCGGCGCGACGAAAAGCTTCGTATCGTCCTTTTGAATGGATTGAACGGGCCGTATCTCGCGTTGCGCCTGAGCCGGCGGGATGTCGGTCGCTGTGGCTTTCGCGGCGGTGGCGAGCTTAGCGGCCTCGGCCGGCACAGTCTGTTCGGACGGCTCGTCCGATACGGCAGCCGTGTTTGCGCTTGCCGCTTCCGGCGTGGGCTTCACCGTGACCGTCACAGGCTCCGCGTCGATGACGTCGTCCTGTGTTGCGCTGGCTCTATCGGGGTTTGGGGTTGCAGGCGTCTCAGCCGGTGCCTCGATTGCAATCAGCTCCTCAAGCCGCCGCGCCAGGATTTCAGTGCGTGTCGCGTCGCGTGTCTCAACGGGGACACGCCACTGGAAGGCATCAAGCCTGCCGTCGACTGGCGAGATCGGCTCCCAGTGATCGGAGATGACGCCGTCGGCGATCCACGCCGGATCACGGGCGGCGTTCATCGCACGTGCCAGCCATTCGCGGACGCGGCCTTTCTCGCCGTTCTCGCCGGCTTCGATCCGCGCCATCAACGTCGCGACGCGCTGGGTCAGGCGCTCAGGCAGCAACGGCTCGAGAACGCGGCGGGCTTCGTCGTACATTCGAGCCTCGATCGCGGCCGTTGCGACGGCAATCGGGCTTTCGATCGAATGCGGGTTGAGCGCCGCGAGCTGACGTTCGCGATCGAATCGATCGCGCGTGCTATCGCCGACGCGCGCATAGGCATAGGCAGCTGCGAGATCGGGATGCGGTGACTTCGCCCACGTCTTCTGCAGCACCTTGGCGGCCTTGGAGGTGTTGCCGCGGGATGCGAGAATGCGTCCGGCAATTGCCGCGGCGGGCACCAAGTCCGATGCCAGACCATGCGCTTCCAGCGCCAACGCGAGAGCTTTGTCCGGCGAATCTTCCTCAACGTTCTGGGCCTTGGCGGTGAGAAGGACGGCGCGCTTGCGGTCGGCTTCGGCCTTGGCGATGTGTCCGTTCTTCCTGGCGTGGTCCAACGTCTGGAGGGCCGCCGTCCAATCCTTCTGTTTGCACTGCTGCTCGAACAGTGCGGTAGCGGACCAGCCGAGCTTCGGGTTGGCCTTCAGCGCGCGGCTCGCGAATTGACGTGCCGCCTCGCCCGCGCCTTGGCGCTCTGCCTCAAGGAAAAGTCCGCGTAAGCCGAGCTGCTCCGTTTCGGGCGATGCGAGCATCGCTTCGTAGATACGCCGCGCGGTCGCACGGTCGCCGGACAGTTCCGCCGACTGGGCGCGCAGGAGGTGCGTCAGCGGCTCGTGTGGCAGCGATTTTCGGGCCTGCAACGCGAAGCGCGAGGCCAGCATGCTGTCGCCCGCGCCGACTGCGATCAGGCCACTCGATACTGCATCGAGCCCTTTGCGCTGGCGCCGTTGGACGAGCCGGTCCCCGATGGCCGCGGGGCTGTTCCAGAGTGCGCGGAACACCGACCACAAGAAGACGATCGAAGCGATTGCCGCGGCGAGGAGCACGACGGCGCGGAACACCGATGTTTCTATATCGTACCCCTGCCAAACGATCTGCAGCGTCCCAGGGCGATCGGCAAGCCAGGCAAGACCCGACGCGATCAATGCGATTGTGAGCAGATAGACTACGAGGCGCACCATGACGCAAACCCTTCGCTGATTAAGGCGCTGACTTAGCCGTGGGCGCGGAGCCCGGAGCAATCGACGATTTGAGCTGTGCCTCGAGTTGGGCGAGCGTACTGTCGACGCCGACACGTGCATTCAGTCTGTCGAGGAAGGGGCGGGCTGCATCTTGCGCTGTCTGCGACAGGTCTTTCGACATTTCAAGAACGTCGCCCAGGCGGCCATCGTTAAGTGCAACCTGCATGCGGCCGAGAACTGCTTCCGTGCTCTTGTCGTCGGGTTTCAGATCGATACGGCGGACGCGAACCACGGACTTTGCTTCCGACCACAGACGATCCATGACGCCGGTATTCTGGGCTTCGGATTCGGCGTCCATTGCGGCATTGGCGGCTGGGCGGAACTCATTCTTGAGGTCGGCAAGCGTCGGAGCTCCGGTATTCTGCAAGTCTTTCAGCGCACTTAAATCGAGCGAACTGCCGGCGAGACTTTCAATATCGGCGAGTTGCGTTGAATATTTCTGGCCGCCGTCGATGAGCCGTTTCAGGTTCTGAAGCTGGAGAGCCAGGACGACCTGCTCGGCGGTTTTTTGTCGGGCGCCTTCGCTCTGGACGACCTGCTGAATGCTTTTTTCGAGGGCAGCGGTGCGCTCCGCGATCGGTGCGACGGAGGCTGCGATCTCGGCCGGTTTTGCGACGTTCGCTTTAAGAGCGTCGAGCGCCGTCGCTACCTGAGCCGTTTGGTCCTGGGCGGTTTTGAGATCGGCGGCGATGCGGGCGGTTGCATCCTTGTTGGCATTCACGTTTGCTTCGATCCGAGCTGCGTCGGTCTTGAGGCTCGCGACATCCTTGTCGAGCCGTAGCGAGCCTGCCTGTGCGGTCTCGCTGGCGGCCGTTGCGACCTGGACCCGGCTATCGACATCCTTCGTCACGCTCGCGCGCAAGGCGGCAAGCTGCGTCGACAGGCTGGTTTCGAGGTCCGTGACTTTTGCGGTCAGGCCCGCAAGTTGCTCGATGCGGGTGGGGTTCGGATCGTTAGCGCCGGCATCGGCCAGAGCCTTGAGCTTGTCTTCGAGTTTGCCGACGCGCTCTATGAGCTGCGTCGAGCCGGTATCCGATGCCGCCGAAGCAAGTGCGGCTTTGGTTTCTGCGATGAGGCGTTTCTGGCTGTCGGTCAGCGCGGGTATCGTCTGCGCGGTTTTTTCGAGATCCGCGACACGATTTGCGATGACGCTTAGATCGGAAGCCGACGCGTCTTGCGAGACTTTCTTTTCAAGCGCTCCGACGCGTTCGGAAAGCGATGCCGTGTCGTTGACGAAGCGCGACGATGTTGTTTCAAGCCCAAGCTCCGGTATCGCCCATTGCAACGCCAGGAATGATAGAACGCCGCCAACGATACCGGCGACGAGATGGCTGAAAAAGCCGCCGCGCCGGTCGACGACGACTCTTGCGTCTGCCGGTTTGCCTGTTGCCGAAGAGGAGGACCTCGCCTGTTCGGACTTTTGGGGTTCGGCTTGCATCCTGGCCTCAGAGTTCGATTGGGTGCGTGTGCTCGCTGACGCCGCGTACGTCGAAGCAGCGGCAGGAAGGGGAACTTGTTGTTCCGATAAAGGGGTGGTGCGGGAAGCGCCCTTCGATGTCGCGGACTCCGTGCCTTTTGCGACCGGCGTGATCTTGATCTCGGTCGCTTTCAGATCGAGCGTCGCGTAGGGCCGTTTGGCTGGGCCGCCGGGGGTGCTGCCCGTACCTTTACTCGATTTGTCGTCTGCCATTAGAAACTCACGACTCCGTACGAAACTCGCGATGAATTCCGGGGTGGATTAAACTCCGGGCAAAAATTGATTGAGCCTGCTGGACTTTCCCGCCGGACTTCGAATTCGCTCCTGCGTTCGCCTTCTTACTCCGCTTCCGGACGTGCTGCGAGACGTTTCAGCACGATAAATATTTCTTCGAGATTGGGGCGGTCGGCAATTATGATGTTTTGCGTTCCCAGGCGCAACCTTAGGACGTTCGCCACGGCCTCGGAGATGCATGCGTAGCTTATTCCGGAAAGATCGTTCGGTTTTGCGACGTCGGGGGCAACACTGGCCCAGGTTTCGGCCGTTTTCGGTGACATTAAAACGACGACATCGATAACACCTTCGCGAAGCGCTTCGGCAATGCGCGGCGATAACGTTTCCGCTGCAACAGAACGATAGGCGACGACCCGCCGGATATTCACGCCTTGTTCGGTGAGAACTGCCGGGAGGTCGAAGGCTAATTTATCGCCCGCAAGGTAAACGAACGTTCCTCCGTCCGCTTTCGATTTGCGGACGATTTCCGGGGCAAGCTCGGCGCCGGTACCGGGGCCTTCGAAAACGTCCTTGAAGCCCAATTCAAGCGCCAAGGCTGCGGTTCCCGGTCCGACGGCCATCAGCGGCAACATCGTTGCCGGCACGAGCGCGGCGGACGCTGACAGCGTTTTGAGGGCGTTACGGCTTGTCACGATCAATGTCGATGCGCCATCGATCGCGCTCGGAGGAATCTCGTTCGGTACGATGCGGATCAGCGGTTCAAGGCTGACCTCCCAGCCAAGCTGCTCAAGCTGCGCCTTCAGCTTTTCTCCGTCGCCTTTGGGGCGCGTGACGAGGACGTGCATCAGGCGCTCGAACGGGCAAGAATGGCGGGATCTGCGTTGCTCAAGACTTCGTCCGCGGCGGCAAGGCCGATTTCGTGGGCCGTATTCGACGGACCGGTGCGCGAGACGTCATATCTCTGCCTGCCATCGACGGAGAGAACCTGTCCGCGGAACGATAGCCGGTCGCCGTCAATGACGGCATATCCGGCGATCGGCGTTCGGCACGAGCCTTCGAGACGGGCAAGGAACGCGCGTTCCGCCGTGACGGCGAGCGCTGTCGGGGCATCGTTCAGCGGTGCGACGAGCGCCGCTGCCCCTTGATCGCCGGCGCGAATTTCAAGTCCGATTGCTCCCTGCGCGGCAGCCGGAAGCATGTCTTCCGCCGGCACAATCGCAGTAATCCGATCTGCCAGGCCAAGCCGGTTCAATCCGGCGACGGCGAGGAATGTTGCTTCGGCGACGCCGTCTTTGAGCTTGCGCAATCGCGTCTCGACGTTCCCGCGAAAATCAATGACGCTGAGATCGGGGCGCACACTGAGCACTTGCGATTTGCGCCGGAGGGATGACGTTCCGACGACCGCTCCCCGAGGCAGCGCGCCGATGTTGGCGTGCTTCAATGAGATGAAGGCATCGCGCGGGTCCTCGCGCGGCAATGTCGCGCCGATGGCAAGCCCGTCCGGCAGCGCAGTCTGCATGTCTTTCATCGAGTGTACGGCGACATCGATTTCGTTTGCGAACAGCGCGTCTTCGATCTCTTTCGTAAACAGGCCTTTGCCGCCGATGTCGGAGAGCGGCCGGTCGGTCACACGGTCGCCGGTGGTCTTGATAATCGTGATCGCGATGGCGTCCTCGGGAAGACCGTGGGCTTTGGCAAGCCTGTCGCGGACCTCATGGGCCTGGGCAAGCGCCAACGGCGAGCCACGTGTCCCGATACGAATGCGGGCAGCTTGCAAAAGGGTTTCTCCGGATGCTAGGCGGGGCTCTCGGCCCGCTGGCCAGTTCGGGCGACATTAATGCTCCAAAGGAACGCGAATTCCAACCTCGCCCATCAAGAACTTAACGAGATGATGCCGCACGTCGATTCCGCCCAGGGTTTGTCGCTTGTTCTCGGCATCGAGACGAGCTGCGACGAAACGGCTGCTGCCGTCGTCGAGCGGCGCGCCAACGGGCAGGGCCGAGTTCTGTCCAACGTCGTTCTTTCGCAATTCGACAAGCACGCGATCTACGGCGGCGTCGTTCCCGAAATTGCCGCCCGCGCGCATACCGATTGCCTTGACCGGCTCGTTCATGCTGCTTTGGCGGAGGCAAAAATCGGACTTTCCGATCTTTCCGGAATCGCGGCGGCGTCGGGGCCGGGACTTATCGGCGGTCTCATCGTCGGGGCAACCACCGCCAAGGCGCTGGCGCTCGCGACCGGCAAACCGTTTCTTGCGATCAATCATCTTGAGGCGCATGCGCTGACCGTCGGTCTGACTGACGGCGTCAGGCCGCCCTATTTGATGCTTCTCGTGTCGGGCGGGCATACACAACTGCTGCTGGTGGAAGACGTCGGCCGTTATCGCCGGCTTGCAACCACGATCGACGATGCGCTTGGGGAAGCTTACGACAAGACGGCGAAGCTGTTAGGCCTGTCGATGCCGGGCGGTCCGGCAGTCGAGAAAGCTGCGCTCAGCGGCAACCCCCACCGGTTCGATCTGCCGCGACCCATGGCCGGGCGCGACGATCCGCATTTCTCGTTCGCCGGTCTGAAAACAGCCGTGCGGCATGCGGCGATGAAAATCGCGCCTTTGTCGCAGGCCGACGTTGTCGATCTCTGCGCATCGTTCCAGGCGGCGGTTTGCGAAAGCGTCGTGGATCGTGTGCAGCGTGCAATGCGCGCCGTTCTTCCGTCTCTTCCCGAAGGACGGCCGAAACCTTTTGTCGTTGCCGGGGGGGTTGCGGCGAATAAGGTCTTGCGCACGGCCCTTGTCGGCATCTCGGAGGAATTCGGATTCGCATTTCATGCGCCGCCGCTCGGCTTATGCACCGATAACGGCGCGATGATTGCCTGGGCCGGAGCAGAACGGCTGGCACTGGGATTTATCGACGGACTTCAGGCGCCCGTCCGGCCGCGATGGCCGCTCGATCCCGACGCCGTGAAGGCGGCCGGTGCCGGGATCAAGGCATAAGTCTGAAGCATGCATCATAATGGCGTGCTAAGCTTTGCCGATATCGGAGTGGGGGAAGCGTCTTTGCAGTTGCGGTCAGTCAGCATCATTGGCGGAGGAGCTTGGGGGACGGCGCTTGCGCAAACGCTCTCGCACGATACCGTGGTCACGCTCTGGGTGCGCGAGCCCGAGATCGTCGAAGATATCAACGCGCGTCACGTCAACCGCGTCTTTCTGCCGGGCGTTGACCTCAACCATTCCGTTCACGCCACAGGAGATCTTGCGAGCGTCGCGACCGCAGATGTAATTCTTGCCGTAGCTCCGGCGCAGCATTTACGTGGTGTGCTGGTAAATCTTGCGCGGCACCTGACGAACGGTGTTCCCATCGTCATTTGCTCGAAGGGGATCGAGCAAGAGACCGGCAAGTTCATGGGCGACGTCCTCGAAGACATCGTGCCGCAAGCGACCCGGGCGGTGCTTTCCGGTCCGAGCTTTGCCGCCGACGTGGCCCGCGGATTGCCGTCGGCACTTACTCTTGCATGCCGCAACGAAGCCGTGGGGCGGGCTCTTGCGGCATTTCTATCGTCGCGGCAAATGCGACTTTATTGGTCGAGCGACGTGATCGGCGCCGAACTCGGGGGTGCCGTCAAGAACGTGCTGGCAATTGCGGCCGGCATTGTCGAAGGGCGAGGGCTTGGCACCAGCGCGCACGCAGCCATCGTGACGCGGGGCTTTGCCGAATTGAGACGCTTCGGAGAGGCGATGGGCGCGCGGCCGGAAACGCTGCTCGGATTGTCGGGGCTCGGCGATCTCATCCTAACGTGCGGCAGTACGCAGTCGCGCAATATGTCGCTTGGCCGCGCATTGGGCGAAGGACGATCGCTTTCAGAGATTCTCGGGGCGCGGTCGGCCGTTACCGAAGGCGTCTATACGGCTGCTGCACTCGTTCGCCTGGCGCGCAAAAAGAATGTCGAGATGCCGATTGCGGAAGCCGTGCATGAGATCATCGAGGGGCGACTTGGCGTCGACGAGGCGATCACTGGGCTGATGCAACGTCCGCTCAAGGCTGAGGATTGAGCAGACCGTTCGCGTCGCTTAACGGAATTGATGACGGCGCCTTTACCGAATTTCAAGAGAGTTTCGGCAAGATGTCTCTATCCGGCGACCGCGATCCTCCAGGTCCAGGCGCCACGCTGTAGAAGCGTCCCTTGTCGTGTCGCGTCCAAAGACCCCGTGCTTGCTGAGCATGGGGTCTTTGATTTTTAGACGGGTTGAGCGGTTTCGCGTTTCACGCTACGCAACATTTAGGTGGTTCGCGAAGGCGCCTGCACATGCCTGCTTATTGGCTATTGAAGTCGGAGCCCGATGCGTTCTCGTGGGATGACCTTGTGTCGCGAGGAGCGAAGGGCGAATCCTGGGATGGCGTGCGCAACTATCAGGCGCGTAATAATATGCGCGCCATGAAGGTCGGCGATCTCGGCTTCTTCTATCATTCGAATGAGGGAAAAGACGTCGTCGGCATCTGCCGCATCATCGCGCTGGCGCATCCCGAGGCCAAGGACGAAACGGGTAAATGGGAGTGTGTCGACGTCGCGGCCGTCGCGCCGGTGCCAAAGCCCGTAACGCTCGACGCCATCAAGGCCAATCCGAAACTTGCAGAGATGGTGCTCGTCAACAATTCTCGCCTCTCGGTTCAGCCGGTTTCGGCCGATGAATGGAAAGAAGTGTGCCGCATGGGTGGGGTCGATCCACGGAAGCTCAAGGTGTGAGCAGCGAACGTCTCGACCAGGCCGACCCTCAGGCGCTCGCCCATTTCATCGAAGCAAACACCGAAATGCTGGCGCCGCCGCTGGTCCCGGAAATTGTCCTGCATCTCGCTGCCGAGTCGCTGCCGATCTGGCAAAAGACGGAAGACGAACTGGGGGAAATGAACGTGCCGCCTCCTTATTGGGCCTTTGCGTGGGCCGGAGGGCAGGCGATGGCGCGCTACCTGATTGACACCCCCGATATCTGCCGGGATCGGCCTGTGCTCGACCTGGGCTCTGGGTCCGGGATCTCCGCGATCGCTGCCGCAAAGGTCGGGGCAAGATATGTTCTTGCCGCCGACATCGACCCTCTCGCACTCGCGGCGATCGAGCTTAATGGTAAAGCCAATGACGTGCCTATCGAGACGACGGGGGACGATCTTCTGGCTCAGCCGGGTCCGCGAGAAGGCGTCGTGATCATCGGCGATCTCTTTTACGAGCGCGAACTTGCCGATGGGGTCCTCGGGTTCATTGATTCCGCGAAAGCGGCGGGCTGTACCGTCTTGATCGGCGACCCGCAACGGAGTTATTTCCCGCGCGGTCGCTTCGAAAAGCTCTTTGAATATCAGGTCCCCGTAACTCGCGAGCTCGAGGACGCAGAGATCAAGCGCACGGCCGTCTGGCGTGCCTGAATTTGTTGAGATTCGGTATCTTCTTCGGTTCTACCTTCGAGCATGTTGTGGGGCACTGATTGTCGCATCATAATGTGGTGAATAGTGGCCGCACCCTAGACGGCTAGCCGGAGGAACGCACGAATGTCCGACAAAGTCTATCCTGTGTCCAGAGAGTGGGCCGAGCGCGCCTACATCAACGCCGATAAGTATCGGGAGATGTATGAGCGGTCAGTCTCCGACCCCGAAGGGTTCTGGTCGGACGCCGGTAAGCGACTCGATTGGATCAAGCCTTATACACGTGCCAAGAACACCACGTTCGGACCCGGCAAGGTCGATATCCGCTGGTTCGAGGACGGCACGCTGAACGTCTCAGTGAACTGCATCGACCGGCATCTCGCGACGCGCGGCGACCAGACGGCGATCATTTGGGAAGGCGACAATCCGAACGAAAGCGAGACGATTACGTATCGACAGCTTTCCGAACGCGTGCAGCGGTTCGCGAACGTCCTCAAGAAGCACGGCGTCAAGAAGGGCGACCGTGTCACGATCTACCTGCCGATGATTCCGGAAGCAACCTACGCGATGCTCGCGTGCACGCGCATCGGTGCGGTGCATTCGATCGTTTTCGGCGGGTTCTCGCCGGACAGCTTGCAGAATCGCATCGAAGATGCGGAATCGACGGTCATCATCACGGCGGACGAGGGATTGCGCGGCGGCAAGCCCGTTCCGCTGAAAAAGAACGCCGATGCCGCGCTTGCCAAATGCGCGGGCGACAAGAAAGTGCTCGTCGTGCGCCGCACCGGCAATCCGGTGTCATGGACGCCGGGACGGGACCTGTGGCTGCATGAAGAACTGGCGACCGTTTCAGCCGAATGTCCACCGGAAGAAATGAGTGCGGAAGATCCGCTCTTCATCCTCTATACGTCGGGATCGACAGGAAAACCGAAGGGCGTGGTGCACACGACGGGCGGCTATCTGCTCTTCGTCGCGATGACGCATCAATATATTTTCGATTATCACGACGGTGATGTCTACTGGTGCACGGCGGATGTCGGCTGGGTAACGGGCCACAGCTACATCGTCTATGGACCGCTTGCGAACGGCGCGACGTCGTTGATGTTCGAAGGCATCCCGACGTATCCGACCGCGTCGCGGTTCTGGGACGTCATCGATAAATGGAAAGTCTCGATTTTCTACACCGCGCCGACAGCCATCCGATCGCTGATGGGTGCGGGCGACGATCTCGTTAAACGCACGAGCCGCGCTTCGCTTCGGCTTCTCGGGTCGGTCGGCGAGCCGATCAACCCCGAGGCTTGGGAATGGTACTATCACGTCGTCGGCGAAGGCCGCTGTCCGATCGTGGACACCTGGTGGCAGACCGAGACCGGCGGCATCATGATCTCGCCGCTGCCCGGCGCCACGGATTTAAAGCCCGGCTCCGGAACGAAGCCTTTCTTCGGCGTGCGACCGGCACTCGTCGACGACAAGGGACAGATCCTCGAGGGTGAGGCACAGGGCAACCTCGTCATCCTCGACAGTTGGCCCGGGCAATCGCGCACGATCTATAAGGATCACGACCGCTTCGAGAAGACGTACTTCTCCGCCTATCCCGGAATGTACTTCAGCGGCGACGGCTGCCGGCGCGATGCCGACGGCTACTACTGGATCACCGGGCGCGTCGACGACGTCATCAACGTCTCGGGGCACCGCATGGGTACGGCGGAAGTCGAGAGCGCGCTGGTGTCCCATCCCAAGGTCGCGGAAGCCGCCGTTGTCGGATACCCGCACGATCTGAAGGGTCAGGGCATCTACTGCTACATCACCCTGATCATAGGCGAGTACGGCGATGACGGTTTGAAGAAAGACTTGGTCGCGCACGTGCGCAGGGAAATCGGTCCGATCGCATCTCCCGATCTCATCCAGTTTTCGCCGGGCCTGCCGAAAACGCGCTCGGGCAAGATCATGCGCCGTATCCTACGCAAGATCGCGGAAGACGATTTCGGAAATCTCGGAGATACCTCGACGCTGGCCGATCCGGCGGTCGTCGACGAGTTGATCTCGAACCGGCAGAACAGGCGCGCGCCGTAACCTAGAAATCGGAGGCGATGCCGCCTTTTTCCCAATCTCCGAAGCGGGTCGGCTCAGGGCCGTCCCGCCCGCCGACCTCAGACGGTCTTGGCTGATTGGCAGCCTGCTGGCGGCGCGCTTCGGCCTCCGCCAGGGCTCGGCGTGCCTCCGGCGTCAGCGGGCGCGCCTCGTTTTCCGCCTCGGCTGCTTTGGCGCCATCGCCTCGATTAGGATCCGTGTTCACTATCGGTGTGCCTTCAATTGCAGGCGGAGCCTGGTTCTTTCAGCCCTTTATACGATCTTGACGTGACCATATATATGCTGCGGTCAGCCGCAGAAAGGCCTGCGGCCGTTTTATGGGAACCGTCACGAATGCCGATGAACTATGCCAGGACTGCGCTTCTTCTGGCTGTGCTTACCGCGATTTTCGTGGCGCTTGGCGCTGCGGTCGGAGGTAAGTCCGGCCTCGTCGTCGCGTTCTTCGCGGCGATGGTTATGAACGCGTTCAGCCTTTGGAAGTCTGACACGGCCGTATTGCACATGTTCAATGCACAGGAGGTCGACGGCAGAACCGCGCCCGAATTTGTGCAACTGGTTCGCGATCTCGCTAAGCGGGCGGCGCTGCCAATGCCGCGGGTCTACGTCATGAACAATCCGCAGCCCAATGCATTTGCGACGGGGCGCAATCCGTCGAATGCCGCAGTCTGTGCGTCGACAGGGCTGCTTGAGACCCTGAACAGGGGCGAGCTTGCGGGCGTGATGGCGCACGAGCTTTCGCACATTAAAAATCGTGACACGCTGACAATGGCCGTCGCGGCCACGATCGGCGGCGCGGTTTCGATGTTCGCGCAATATTTGCAATTCGGGATGCTGTTCGGGGGCGGCCGTAGCGATGATCGCGGCGGTCTTGGCATTCTCGGTACCCTTGCCGCCATTATCATCGCACCGATGGCGGCAGGGCTCGTGCAGATGGCGATCAGCCGATCGCGCGAATATCAGGCCGATCGCATGGGCGCGATGATTTGCGGTAATCCGCTTTGGCTCGCATCGGCGCTCAGGAAGATCGACAGGTCGGCGCGGCGAATTGAAAACCCCGAGGCGGAATCCGTTCCGGCCGCCGCGCACATGTTCATCATCAATCCGCTCAACGGGCACGGTGTCGATAACCTTTTCTCGACACATCCCAACGTTGAGAACCGTATCGCTGCGCTCGAAGCATTGGCGCGTGAGATGGGTGTAACGGCAGGTACGCGCGGCGAGGCAGAATCCTCAGATTGGGATGCGATGCCCGATTCTTCGGACGACAGCCGCGGCGAGGTCTGGATCGGCGGCCAAAGATACACGAAACCTCCGAGCCCTTGGGGGTGACGTGTCGAAAGCAATGACTAACAACCGGCGCGCCAGGGGTGCGCCGATGCATGATGCTCGCACCCGACTCAAATCATCTGCTTCACGAGCGGGTAGCGATGGATTGCCGGCGCGTGACGTTGCCGTTTCGGCGCTGTTTTCCGTGCTTATTGAAAAGCGCCCGTTCGACGATGTCTTTGCAAAGGCCACGGCGACACGGGCGCTCGCGGCGCGCGATCGCGCTTTTGCGCGGCTGATCGCGACGACAGTTCTGCGCAACCGCGGTTCGCTGCAGGCGGTGCTCAAAACGTACCTTGAGAAGCCCTTGCCCGAGCATCTCGGCCGGCTTGAACAGATCCTTCTCGCGGCTGCTGCGCAATTGCTGCTCCTTCAAACGCCTCCGCATGCCGCCATTTCACTCGCGGTCGATCAGTGCCGGGCCGATCGCAATGGGCGGCGCTTCGGCAATCTCGTCAACGCGGTGCTCCGGCGGTTGAGCGAAAGCGGCAGCGGGCGTCTCGCTTCCCTCGACAATATTATGCTGACGTTTCCGGATTGGCTGCTTGACAGGTGGAGTCGGACTTATGGAGTTGCCGAGGCGCGGCAGATCGCGCGCGCTTCGCTCTCCGAGCCGCCGCTCGACATCACTGTCAAATCCGACGCGGAGGAGTGGGCGTCGCGTCTCAACGGCATCACCTTGCCGACGGGGTCTGTGCGCTGCTCACATGTCGGACGCATCGAAGATCTCGAGGGTTATGCAGATGGCGCGTGGTGGGTACAGGACGCTGCCGCTGCCTTGCCGGTTAAGCTCCTCGGAGACGTGACCGGGTTGTCCGTGCTCGATCTTTGCGCTGCGCCCGGCGGGAAAACGGCGCAGCTTGCGGCGGGTGGCGCGCGCATTCTCGCCGTCGACAAATCGGCGGGACGGTTGGCGCGTCTTCAGGAAAATCTTCGACGCCTCGGGCTCTCCGCGGACGTTTCGGTAGCAGACGCGCAAAGCTTTACCAGCGAGACGATGTTCGATGTCGTTCTTCTCGATGCGCCGTGTACCGCGACAGGGACGATCCGCCGTCATCCCGATATCCTTTACTTGAAGCGCTCGGAGGATATTGCCGCACTCGCCGCATTGCAGGCGAAGCTGCTGCGGCAGGCGGCTCGGCTCGTTAGGCCTGGCGGCACGCTGCTCTACTGCACGTGCTCGCTTGAACCTGAAGAAGGCGAGCATCAGATCGCAGCCTTTCTTACCGAGCGCAGTGATTTCCGGCGCCAGCCGATTCAACTCGATGAGACGGTTATTCCACTGCTGTGGCGGACGGCCGATGGCGATCTCAGGACGCTTCCCTCTTATTTTTCGGAGCTTCCCGAAGGGATTCGTGGACTTGACGGTTTTTACGCGGCGACGCTTGTGAAATCCGATTGTTAACCGATACCTGATCGTCACGCCTTGTTTTCGCGCCGGTGCAAGGTTAGGTCGAAAGTGACCGTGCACCAGTCAGGGAAACGCATGTCGAGCCTCAACGTCACTGAGCGTTTGAAAATTCGCTCGCTGTCCGTCGAGCGCCTGCGTCGCCGGGCTCTGACGCGCACGCTTTCTTCCCCAATTTTTCGCTGGCGTTACGCCGGGGCTGGTGCCGACCAAATTCTTATTGTGCCGCAAGAGCTGCGCGCTGCCGATCCGAGTTTCTGGAGCGAGGTCGCGCATGGCCACTTCGGCCTTGCGTCACAAATCGCGGATCTCAAGGGTGCTTCGCCGTTTCGTGTCGAGCCCCCGAGCCTTGCCTGGGCGCGCGAGCTTCATGGTTTCGGCTGGCTTCGCCACCTCGCGGCAACGGAAGAAGAGGAAGCCGCCGCTGCGGCGCGTGATCTGGTTCTCGATTGGATCGCGCTGCGGCGTACCCCGAGCGGCATCGCATACGAACCGGAAATCGTCGGCCGCCGGCTCATTTCCTGGATCGCACAGGCGGGCATGCTGCTCGAAAGTCTCGATGCGCGGTCGTACTCGGCAGTCATGTCGAGCATCGGTCAGCAGATCGTCACGTTGAAGGCGACGTGGCGCAATGCGCCGGACGGGATTCCACGACTGGTCTGTCTGATCGCGCTCGTCCTATCCGATCTCGCCGTCTCGGGTCACGACCGGCAGCTCAAGGACGCACAGGATGCGCTCATCGAGGAATTGAGCCGGCAAATCCTTGATGATGGCGGGCACGTGAGCCGCAGCGCCAGCGTCTTGGCCGACCTGATCCTCGATTTGCTTCCGCTCGGCCAATGCTTCCATTCGCGGGGTCGCCAGCCGCCCGAAGAGATCAGCGCCTCGGTCAAGAAATCGCTGGGCTTCCTGCGATTCATGCGTCTCGGCGACGGTATGCTGGCGCGTTTCAACGGCGTCAGCACCGGTTCGCCGGCAACGGTTGCGACCGTTCTTGGGTACTCTAGCGGCGATCTCGAAATGCCCTCTGCCGCTCGCGCCTCCGGTTACGTCCGTCTGGAGCGCGGCGATACGACGATCGTCGCTGACATCGGCGTGCCGCCGCCGCTCGAAATGGCGACCGAGGCCCAGGCGGGCGCGCTCTCTTTCGAAATGTCGTCGCGGCAATATCTCGTTCTGGCGAATGGTGGATTTCCGGGGCCAGCCGATCAAAGCTGGGTTTCTGCCGCGCGTGCTACCGCAAGCCATAACACGCTCGTTCTCGCTGAAGCATCGTCGTCGCGGCTCGTGCGGCATCCGCAGTTGGAGGCGATGATCGGAGGGCTGCCGATCAGAGGTCCTGATAACATCTTCTCGGAATATGGCGACGAGAATGGCCAGGCTGTCCTCAATGCCAATCACGACGGCTATCTGAAGCGCTTCGGGCTGATCCATTCCCGTCGCCTTTCTCTATCTGCTGTCGGCGACACGCTCGAAGGCGTTGATGCGCTGAGGCCGCCCAAGGGCCAGCTTCGGCTTAAGACTGATTTACCCTATGCGATCCATTTCCATCTGCATCCGGATTGCCGTTGCACGCTCGGCGACCGGACCGTCTGCCGTGTGAAGCTGCCGGACGGGCGTTTCTGGATTTTCAGTGCCAAGGATGTGTCGCTGTCGATCGAGGAAAGCATTTTTTACGTCGATAGCGCTGGGCCGAGACCGTCGCTCCAGATCGTGCTTCGCGGCACGACATTCGGCGAAACGGACGTTCACTGGTCGATGCGGGCCGAGTCCTCGGATATACTCAGTTAAGCGTCCGCTCTGTTAACGCGGCACAATCGCGCGTTTCTCCGCGGGTAGGATGGTCTTGCCGGTAAGAGCATGATAACCGCCTTTCGCAACCATGCGGGGTGACTATGGCCGATCCGAAAATACGACGTGCGCTGCTCTCGGTTTCCGACAAGTCCGGGCTTCTTCCCTTTGCCAGTGCATTGGCCGAGCGCGGCGTGGAGATCATTTCAACCGGCGGTACGGCGGCGGCTCTCAAGTCTGCCGGACTTAAGGTGATCGATGTTTCGGAATTGACCGGCTTTCCCGAAATGATGGATGGCCGGGTGAAGACGCTGCATCCGCGCGTCCACGGCGGTCTTCTCGGCATTCGCGGCAACCCGGACCATGAAAAATCTGCGAGCGATCATGGCATCGTGCCGATCGATCTTCTTGTCGTGAATCTCTATCCGTTCGAGGCGACGGTCGCGAAGGGCGCCTGCTACGAAGATTGCGTTGAAAATATCGACGTGGGCGGTCCTGCGATGATTCGCGCCGCTGCGAAAAATCATGAAAGTGTCGCGGTCATCGTCGAGACCGAAGACTATGCGCGGCTGCTTTCAGAGCTTTCCGAACACGGCGGCGCGACGACGTTGGCATTTCGCAAGGAGCTCGCGGCCAAAGCATTTGCGCGTTCGGCGGCCTACGATGCGGCGATCGGCAATTGGTTTGCGGGCGTCCTCGAAACTCCCGCGCCGGAGTGGCGCGCATTCGGCGGCAAGCTCACGCAATCTCTCCGCTATGGAGAGAACGCGCATCAGTCGGCGGCGCTTTATGTTTCAGATCGCCGCCGTGCCGGTGTCGCGACGTCACGGCAACTGCAGGGCAAGGAACTCTCTTACAACAACATCAACGATACGGATGCGGCTTTCGAGCTGGTGTCGGAGTTCGATGCGAAGTCTCCGGCGGTCGCGATCATAAAGCATTCCAATCCGTGCGGCGTGGCGATCGGCGGTTCGCTCAAGGATGCTTATTTGAAGGCGCTTGCGTCGGATTCCGTTAGCGCGTTTGGCGGCATCGTGGCGCTCAACCAGCCGATCGACA
Source organism: Hyphomicrobium denitrificans 1NES1 (assembly GCF_000230975.2). Classification (NCBI taxonomy): domain Bacteria; kingdom Pseudomonadati; phylum Pseudomonadota; class Alphaproteobacteria; order Hyphomicrobiales; family Hyphomicrobiaceae; genus Hyphomicrobium; species Hyphomicrobium denitrificans. Next base: position 3,707,433 of record NC_021172.1, read on the forward strand.
AAAATGCGGCCGAAGAGATCACGAAAATCTTCACCGAGGTCGTCATCGCGCCTGATGCGGCTGAGGATGCGAAAGCTGTTTTTGCGGCTAAGAAAAATCTGCGGCTGTTGCTGACGGGCGGGCTTGCCGATTCCCGCGCGGCGGGCTTGCTGGTCAAATCGGTTGCGGGTGGGTTCCTCGTGCAAACGCGCGATGACAAGAATTCCGATGATCTTGATCTGAAGGTCGTTACGAAGCGCGCGCCTTCGCCCGCTGAGCTCGCTGATTTGAAATTCGCGTTCAAGGTCGCAAAACACGTCAAGTCGAACGCCATTGTTTACGCGAAAGGCGGCGCAACGGTCGGCGTCGGGGCTGGTCAAATGAGCCGAGTCGACTCGGCGCGCATTGCAGCCTGGAAGGCGGCGGAAGCTGCGAAGGCGCAAGGCTTAGACGCGCCGCTGACGGTCGGTTCGGTCGTCGCCTCCGATGCCTTCTTCCCCTTCGCCGATGGCTTGATCACGGCGGCGGAGGCGGGCGTGACGGCGGTCATCCAGCCCGGTGGGTCGATGCGCGACGACGAGGTGATCAAGGCTGCCGATGAGCGTGGTCTGGCGATGGTCTTCACCGGAGTCCGCCACTTCCGGCATTGACGCTGGCTCACTCGGCTATACCAAGCAAGTGCCGCAAAATCATTGAGCGTTGCTTGGCCGCCCACCCCTGACCCCTCCCCGCGAAGGGGGGAGGGGAATTTGTGGTTGCTGCGCTATTTCGCGTGCTCCTTAGTCCTGACGAACAGCATCAGGACGACGCCGATCAGCAGGAACGCGAGAACGGCCGACATGCCGATGCGCTGGCTGCCGGTTTCCTGCGTGAGAAATGCGACGGCGAAGGGTGCGAGGAAGGCTGTCACCTTTCCGGAGAAGGCGAAGAGGCCGAAGTATTGCGTCATCTTCTCGGCTGGTGCGAGGCGGGCGAGAAGCGAGCGGCTGGCGGCCTGTACGGGTGCCGCGACGAGGCCGACAAGAATGGCGAATGCGAGGAAGACTTGCTCGCCCGTCGAGGAGAACGGCTTCGAGCCCACCATTTTTTCGGCGACCTCGATCGTAAACAGTACGTGCGTTTTGTCGACTGAGAGAATTCCTATTGCTCCTGCGACGAGGGCCAGTAGCGCGCAAATGATCACGGTTTTTGGGCCGAGCCGGTCATCGAAACGGCCACCGATCAGCGCGCCGAACGCACCGACCAGCGTCAAGATGATTCCGAAGATGCCAAGCTCCAGCGGTCCCCAACCGAAGACTGACGCGCCGTAGATACCGCCGAACGCAAAGATCGCCGTCAGGCCATCGGTAAAGATCATGCGTGCGATGAGGAAGATCATCAGGCTCGGCATCGACGGCAGCGACTTGACGGTGTGCCAAAGTTCGGCCGCAGCTGAGCGCTGCGGTTGTGCTGAACCGTTCGCCGCTCTCCGGTCCGGAACGAACAGGAAGAACGGAATGATGAAGATCGCGAACCAGACGGCTGCGAACGGTCCGGTGATGCGGTCGCTTTGATGCGAGGCGCTATCGAGGGTCAACAGCGGATCGAGGCCGAGGAGCGTTTTCGTCTCGCCCGGCATCGGCACCAGGAAGCCCGCGACGAGAGCCAAGCTCACCAGGCCGCCGAAATAGCCGACGGCCCAGCCCGTCCCAGACAGGCGTCCGAGTTCGCCCTTCGGCACGAGGCCGGTCATGATCGCGTTAGAAAAGACGGCCATCAGCTCGGCCGCTAACGTCGCCGCGACGAAGCCTGCGAGCACCAACAGGATAGTCATCAAGGGCGCGCCGGGCGTTCCGAGCCAGAGCGCACTCAAGCCTGCGAGAAAGACGAGCGAGAGTGCGGCCATCCATGGTTTGCGTGCGCCACGACCGTCTGCCGCGGCACCGAGGAAGGGGCTCAAAACGGCGATCAGAAGACCGGCGACCGAGGCGGCGTAGCCCCAGAGCGCCTGTCCGCAGGCTGCCTTCTCGCTGCCTTCCGCGATCAGCGTGCCGCAGACCGGATTCTGAACGATGGCGTTGGCAAAATAGGGGGCGAAAAGGAATGTCTGCACGAGGGTGTAGTGTGGCTGCGTCGCCCAGTCGAACAGCATCCATGAAACGAGCGCGCGTGCCGGTGCGCGTCTTATCGGGAGACCTGCCGCCAGTGCTCCGCTCGCGGCGGCGCCGCCGAGATCGACTGTCGCCATGCTTTTCCCCTTTATCGGTGCTGCAGCGCGCGTGCCCGCGAGCGCCTCAGCACATTTCGGTCGTTAGTTTCGTAGAACGATCAGGTGGTCTGGAAGCTCGTTCGGGTCGATTGATCCAGGCGGGAAGTGCTCGGAAAGATGTGCGCCGATCCGTTCTATCGCGCGAACAAAGCCATCCAGTGCCCTGCCGGCGCCGATCTCGCTCGTGAATTCATCGACAATCGATTGCCATGTTCCTTTTGGAACGCGCGTATCGATGCCGCTGTCGGCGATGATCTCGACGCGTTGTTCGGCGACGGAGACAAAGATCAGGACGCCCGTGCGGCCGGTCGTCGTGTGCAGGTTTTGGGCGAGGAACTGCTCGGCGGCGCGACGCCTGGTATTGGCATTCAGGATCGAACGCGGGACGAGCGCCATTCGTACCTTCGGATGCCAGGTGAGAAAGAACAGCGCCAGAAAAACGATCAGTTGAATGAGAAAGATAATCTGCACCTTCATCCAGGTGAAGTAGATCAGCGGCCAGGGGACGATCAGCGCCAAGAGTGCCGCCCACATAAGCGGGATATGCTGATAGCGGCTGCTCTGATCCGCGACCACGGCAACGATCTCGCCCGACGTTTTCCGCTCGGCCTTTGTGATCGCCTCAGAGATCAGCTCAGCGTCCTTGCTGCTGATGAAGCTCATAGCTCGCAACCGTTCTGTTTGTTTCGTCATTAGCGCTACCAGCTTCCCGAAGCACCGCCGCCGCCAAAACTGCCGCCGCCACCGGACCAGCCCCCACCTCCTCCGCCACCGGACCAGCCGCCGCCCCAGCTGCCGGAGCCGCCTGGGATGATGATGATACCGCCGCGTCGTCGTGGTCCACCCGGCACGCCCGTCTGCATGGATCTGGCGTTGTTGTAGGAGACCCACAGAATGAATGCGACGAACAGCAGGAAGACGAGCAACTGAAACATCTCTGCCGAATCGCCCTGGGGCGGCTGACCGCCTTGCGCCCGGCGCCTGACCTCTTCGGGATCGCCCAGAACGACCGTCTTGATGTCGCGTACGGCATCCTTGATGCCGCCTGCATAGTCGCCGCGCCGGAACTTCGGCAGGATCGCATTCTGGATGATGAGCGCCGACATCGTGTCGGTCATGTACGGTTCGAGACGGCGGCCGACCTCAATGCGCACCTTGCGGTCGTTCGGCGCGACGATGAGCAGGATGCCGTTATCCTTGCCCTTCTGGCCGATGCCCCATTTGCGCGCGAGGCCGATGCCGTAGTCCTCGATCGCGTAGCCATCGAGCGATTTGACCGTGACGACGGCGATCTGGTCGGTCGAAGTCTGCTCGAGTTCGGCGAGGGCGCGTTCGATGTCCACCTTCTCCTCCGGCGAGAGAAGTCCGGCCTGATCGGTGATGCGGCCGGCAAGCTCAGGATAGTTCGGAGCTGCGTAAACCGGGGCGATGAAAAATGCACACGCCGCCAGCAGGCTGAGCAGCGCGAGACGCACGCCCGCCCAGGGCTCGCGACGTGGCATCAAGGACCGAGCGGCGATTGCTGCGCCAGTCATCGGGCGGATTCCGTCAAGTTTGAAACCGTCGCCGTTACGGTTTGCTGAAATCGACCTTCGGCACCTTCTGTTCCTCGGCGGTAATATCGAACGTCGCCATTTCCTTGGCCGAGGGATAAAGAGCGGTTTTCCAGAGGCGTCCGGGGAACGTGGTGATCTCCGTATTGTAGGCGCGGACGGCATCGATGTAGTCGCGGCGCGCGATGGCGATGCGGTTCTCGGTGCCCGCGAGTTCGCTCTGGAGCGCCAGGAAGTTCTGCCCCGACTTGATGTCGGGGTAGCGTTCGACGACGGCCATCAGCCGGCCGAGCGCACCGCCGAGCGTCGATTGCGCATCCTGAAATTTCTTCATGGCTTCGGGATTAGTCAGGATGTCGGGCGGGATCTGAACGTTCGTCGCTTGCTTGCGTGCTTCGGTGACTTCAGTGAGCACCGACTTCTCCTGGTCGGCGAAGCCCTTCACAGACTCGACGAGATTCGGGATAAGATCGCTACGCCGCTTGTATTGGTTGAGCACCTCACTCCAGGCCGCTTTTGCCTGCTGCTCATATGTTGGAATCGTATTGATGCCGCAGCCCGCCATTGCAAGCGCAGCTCCGAGGATCGCGAGAAACGCGAGCGGCCGTACGACGAACATTCTGGTGATGGCAGTCATGGCGCGGATCGTCCCTGTTCTGGCGCCTCATAGGCGCACACGCAGTGAGCTTCGCAAGGCCGTTACGGCCCGCTCCTTTCCTATGAGCTTCCATTACCGCGTTCAAGTGACGGAACGGAGAAGCAACCGTCTCTACAACGATTAATGCGCTTGGCAATTGTTTTACCACGCGTGCGTCCGGCGGGCTTGGTCGTCTTTTCGCATCCGCCTGTCGTCGGCGCAACGCGCGAACAGCTCTGATCCGCCCGGCGGATATGCTTGGGTTCGTTCGCCCCGGCGCGGCCGATCGCTGATGAAGCGGCGCAGCCATTTACGACAAAGGCCGCATTCCAGTGCGGCCTTTTCAATTCCAGCTGGGTTCGCGCTAGGTCGGCAGATTTTTATTCGCAGGCTGATGAATTGGGAATAGCTGCTTCCAACGCGATAGCGATACATCGACGTGTATCGGGAAGGCCATAGCAAATAAGGGAACGCTGAATACCATGGCCACCATAATCATACATGCGAGTGTCGCCTGCATGACTTGAATGATGTGCTTCAATCGAATGCACCCTTCTTTGACATTGCGAGTGCATTATGGCGATTGAGTATGGCGCCAGGTTGGCGCCTCTGCGGCGCAGAAAAGGAAGTGCGGCGAGCGGAACGTCGCCGCACTCGGAATAGCTTACCACCAGCGGCAAAAGCGACGGCCGTGCCTCCACCAGCAGTGACGGTGGTGGCGATGGTGCCAGCGGCGCCAATACACATCTTGTGTCGGCGATGCTTGCTTGGAGATCAGGTTCAGTGTGTGAACGTTCCCGTTGACGGTTGCGCTGGCGTATCCTCCACCAAGCACCATCGCGGCAGCAACAATTGCTACCCCCAATGTCGTCCTCATTTCTGTCGTCTCCTTGGTTTTTGGCGCCGCCTTGACGCCGGGAGCGACTATAGTGAGTGGCTTTCCTCCATCTCTATACGGATTCGTAAAGTGGGATGTTTTCGGATGCGGGATGCAATTGGGCTACGCTCATGCAGGTATGAACGAAATAAATTGTGTTCCGCGATCGAGGCTCACCAACGAAGCCATTCGAGAGATTTCGGCCCGCGGCAGAAATCTTGGTGGTGCAAATAATAGCAGCGGCGGCCATCGAAATAATCGTCGCTGTAGAATGGATCGCCCGCGTATGTCGAAAAGCCGAAACGATATCCGTAGAGAGGTCCGGGGCGCGAATAGCCTTTATGCAGGTAGGCGTTGTGCTTATGGTGGGTTTTGACATGCGCCTTGTGTGAATGGCGCGAATGCTGGTGGTAGGTCGTGTTCGCGTCGGCGCCGGGTGCAAGCATCGCCAGTGCGGCCGCCGCCATGGCAAGTGCGCTTATGCTCTTCTTCATGTGCTGCCTCTCGGTGTGATCCCGCGCATACCTTCGCGGCTCTGCAAGGATAGATGTCACCGGGCTCTTGCGCGCAAGAATGGCTCCGGACGGTTAAATCCGGAGCCAGGTTCAAGGGAGCTTGGGTTTATAGTTGCAGTCTAGTAGCGGCAGAAACGGCGTCCGTGTCGCCAATAGCAGTCCGCATAGTCATAGTCGTAGTCATAATAGTCGTCGTAGTATGGATCGCCGAAATAAATAGCCGGGCCCCAGCCATACCAGCCGCCGCCTCGCCAATGGCCGCCGTGGCCACCGTGCCATCCCCCATGGTGGCCGCCTCCGAAATTGCGAGCCATGCGGGAACCGCCAAAGCTTCCGCCTCTTGCTGCGAAGCCGCCGCCGGCATGACCGCCACCGCTGAAACCGCCACCGCCGTGACCGCCGGCTGAGAACCCGCCTCCGCCACCTACATGCGCGGCGTCAGCCGCCGGAACGAAGGCCGCCAAAGACAACGCTGCGCCGAGCGCAGCCAGTGCGCTTATATGCTTTCTCATGTGGACCTCTGTGCTTTTTGAGCCGCGTTCGATGTTCCGCTGGTCTCGAAGCCGCCGGCTCTCCATGCATGAGCAACGCGCCTTCCGGACGAAGGTTGCCCGGACTGTGAGTGTCTCGGTTGGGCCCGTGAGATTCGAGCGCCCCGGGGCGAGAATCGCCCGCAAATACGGGCGTCGGCTCGGAAATATGGGCTGCGGTCACGCTGACGCACGGCGCCTGCTAGGCGGCTTTTCAGCGATCAAGCGATTGGCGACAGGGTGGGGTGGCCCTGGAACGTCTGGAGCGGGCGAAGGGATTCGAACCCTCGACCCCGACCTTGGCAAGGTCGTGCTCTACCCCTGAGCTACACCCGCAATTCCGTGACGTTCGGCACCTTGCGGCGCCGAGAGACACGCCTTATGGCGCATGTGCTAACCCATTGCAAGGGGCCGATCGCGGCTGGCCATGACGCCGCAGGATCGTTGATGTGGGAAGGCTGTAACGGCTTTGCAGCGAAAGAAGAATGTCGATATGCCTCTCAACCGCGACGACCTGCTGATCCGTCTCGGGGAGCTTGATATCAAGACGACGACTGTCGAGCATTCCGCCGTATTCACGGTTGCCGAAAGCCAATCGGTCGAGATCCCGCTGCCAGGAGCGCACACGAAGAATCTCTTTCTGAAGGACGAGCGGGGCACGCTTGTTCTCGTCATCGCAAAAAGTACGACGGCCGTCGATCTCAAGGCGCTCGCAAAGCGTCTTGGCATGGGGCGTTTTTCGTTTGGAAAACCCAGCCTGCTGATGAGCACGCTTGGGGTAACGCCGGGATCGGTGACGGCGTTTGCCGTTGCAAACGATATTGAGGGGCGTGTCAACGTGGTCATAGACGAGGCGCTGATGGTGCATGACAGCGTGAACTGTCATCCATTGGAGAACACGGCGACGACCAACATTGCGTGCGAGGATCTTTTGCGGTTCATTCGATCCACTGGCCATGAGCCCAGCGTCATGGCGCTGACCGCCGGAGACATCGCGGCGAGGAGTTGAAACCCATGGAATTCGGTACGAAAAAATCTGGCCCGGGGACTGCCGGTGCCGGGGACGTCATCAAGGACACGACTTCGGCGTCGTTCAAGTCCGACGTGATCGATGCATCCAAGTCCACGCCGGTCATCGTCGATTTCTGGGCGTCCTGGTGCGGTCCGTGCAAGCAATTGACGCCGCTGATCGAGAAGGTCGTGCGCAGCTACAGCGGCAAGGTGCGGCTGGCGAAAGTCAACGTCGATGAAAATCAGGCGATTGCCGCGCAGCTCCGGGTACAGTCGCTGCCGACGGTGCTGGCGTTTCGCGACGGTCAGCCGATTGACGGGTTCGTCGGCGCGCAGCCTGAGGGCGCAGTCAAGGCTTTCGTCGACCGTCTGATCGCAGACGACGCCGATCTCGGCCTTGGCGAACTGTTGAAGTCGGCCGAAGATTTGTTGGAGCAGGGGGATCTGCAGGGCGCCGCGGAGGTTTTCGCGACGGTTCTGCAGGAGGATCGGAGCAATGCCGAGGCGCTGGCTGGTCTTGCGTCCTGCTATCTGCGCAGCGGCGATACCACCCGGGCCAAACAGACGCTCGCGCTCGTTCCGCCTGACAAACGCGATGTTGCCGCCGTTAGGAGCGTCGAAGCTGCCGTTCTGCTTGCTGAAAAGGGCTCGACGGCGGGCGATCTTTCGGTTTTGAGACGGCGCCTTGAGGAAAATTCCAAGGATCATCAAACACGTTTCGACCTTGCCGTCGGACTCGCGGCGAACGGCGAGAGAGGCGAAGCCCTTGATCTTCTGCTTGATCTCGTCAGGATGGACAGCCAATGGAACGACGAAGCCGCGCGCAAGCAGCTTTTGCAGTTTTTTGACGCTTGGGGTCCGAAGGAACCGCTCGTGAACGAAGGACGCCGCAGGTTGTCGTCGATCTTGTTTCGTTGAGAGAGCGCGTGTGTCCGCGGAGATGAGTTAATTTGACGCTTACCGAACGTTACACGCGGCCGGCCGATTTGCCAGCGAGGATTCCGGTCTTTCCGCTTCGCGGCGCCATACTGCTGCCACGCGCCACCTTGCCGCTCAATATCTTCGAACCTCGTTATCTGGAAATGATCGATGACGCGATGTCGGGCGCGCGCATCATCGGCATTCTGCAACCTATTCTCGCGGATGACGATGATCAGGAAAGCCCCCTCGATAAGGCCGCGAAATTGCGCTCCGTCGGTTGCGCGGGCCGGGTAACCTCATACCAGGAACTCGATGATGGGCGGGTGATCATCACGTTGACCGGCATCACGCGTTTCGAATCCATCGGCGAAGCCGAAACGGACAAGCCGTATCGCATTATGAGCGTCAGCTACGACCGGTTTGCGAGCGATTTGACGGAAGGGCTTGGAGAAGAGTTTGTCGATCGGAAGAATTTGCTGCGTGTGCTGAAGACTTATCTCGAGGTCAACCGACTCAAGACCGACTGGACAACGATCCAGCGTGCATCGAACGAATTTCTTATTAACGCGCTATCGGTCATGTGTCCTTACGGACCGGAAGAGAAACAAGCTCTGCTCGAAGCGAAAGATCTTAGATCACGCGCCGAAGTCCTGGTGGCGCTCGCGGAAATCGATCTGGCATCGAACGGCAGCAGCGGTTCGACGCTGCAATAGCGTGCGGCCAATTTGCGGGAGGTTCTTGCAAGTGGTCACGGACATAGAAAACGAAGACGAGCAAACGAGTGCAGTCGATCCGAAGCTGCTTGAACTGCTTGTCTGTCCGCTGACCAAGACGCGGTTAATCTACGATGCATCGGCGCGCGAGTTGATCAGCATGGCGGCTGGTCTGGCTTTTCCGATCCGCAACGGCGTTCCATTGATGATAGAGGATGCCGCACGTCCTTTGACGGACGATGATTTCAAAGCACGTTAGGCTTTTGGATTTGTAGTCTCCGTGCTGATTGCTGCTACGAGTTTAAAGAAATTGGTCATAAAGTTCGATCATTTTTGCTGCTTAACCAAATCTCTTTAGAGTCCATAAAACATGAAGGTCGACTGTCTCCGCATTTCAGGGGCAGGCAGCTTTGTTGCAGAAATTATTTCGTGCGCGATTTGCCGATTGGCGCACTGTGCTGTGTCACGCAATTGCGTTCTGTTGGCGCTTGTCGAACTCCCGGCGCGTGGCGTTGGTGTTAGCGTCGTCGGGCTTCGTGCTGGCGGTCTTCGGCGTCATTCTCGAATGGCTGACACTACATTCCGGTATGCCTGGTATTGCCGTAGGCATCGTTCTCCTTTCGCTTGGTTCATTGTTCAGCTTGGCCCAGACAGGTCGCACGGCGCACACGATCGTCTACCCCAAGAACGATATCTATAGTCATGAAGCAGCGGGCCTCGAAGACGTCAAAGATGCCCATTGGGAGTTTGCGGATCGCGCGTTGCACTACCGCGAGCTTCTCGATGTTCAGCGGGATTTCGTTATCCGGCGTTCGGCCGATGGCCGCCTTGTTTTCGCGAACCGTGCATTTTGCGATGCGTTCGGCGTTCGCAGCGAAGCCTTGCTTGGGTCGACATTCGAGCCGCCCGTTCTTATAGAGGATGAATGGCCGGAGCCTTCAGCTTACGATCGCAGGGTCGTCCAACTGTTGCGAACGCAAAAGGGAAAACGCTGGATCGCCTGGGATGTCCAGGAGATCAAAGACGAAGAAGGCAGGATCGAATTTCAGAGCGTCGGACGCGACATCACTGTCGAGCGGGGAGTAGAGCGCGAGCTGAAGGAAGCGCGCAATCAAGCCGAAACGGCGAGCCGCGCCAAGTCCCGATTCCTTGCGTCCATGAGCCATGAAATCCGGACGCCGATGAACGGCATCCTTGGAATGATCAGCCTCATGCGCGATACACAACTCGATGCCGAGCAACGGACATGTGCGCGCATCGTTGAAGATTCCACCCGAGCGTTACTCAATCTTATCGACGATATTCTTGATTTTTCAAAAATCGAGGCGGGTAAACTCGATCTTGCGAGCCGGGCATTCTCGCTTAAAGCCTGTGTCGCGCAGGCGATGCAGCTATTGGCGCCGAGTGCTGCCGCAAAGCGTCTATCGTTTACCTCGACCGTCACGAACGATGTGCCGGAGTGGGTGCAAGGCGATGAAATGCGTGTCCGTCAGATTGTGCTCAATCTGCTGTCGAATGCCATCAAGTTTACCGAAAAGGGCGGCATCGGTGTCTGTCTGTCGCTCGTGGACGAGAACCGCAATTCGGATGGCCGATGCGCAGTTGCAATCAAAGTGACGGATACCGGCGTCGGATTTCCGGCAGAGTTCATGGCGCACCTGTTCGACGAGTTCGAGCAGAGCGCTGCGACAATGGTCCGTCATCCGGGAGGAACCGGGCTCGGGCTCGCGATCTCCAAGCGGCTTGCGCATGCGATGGGCGGCGATATTTTTGCCGAATCCAATCCGGAGCAAGGCGCGTCGTTCACGGTGGTCCTCCGTTTCCATGTTGCGGAGAGACCTGAATCTTATAGCCCGATCGTGCCGGCGCCGAGACTGCCTCTCGCTTGCAACGACAGCTTGGCAATGGACATATCGGCCGCCTGCAGTGTTGGAGGCAGCTTCAACGTTCTCATTGCCGAAGACAATCCGATCAATGCGCTGCTCGCTCGAAAGATCGTTGCGCGCGCCGGCGGTACTTCGACCATCGTTGGGGATGGCCGCCTTGCGATTGCGGCGGCGTGGGAGATGCTTCAGCGTCGCCAACCTGCCTTCGATCTCATTCTGATGGATGTTTTGATGCCGGGGGTCGATGGCCTGACGGCGGCGAGGTCGATCAAGGAGCTTTTTGACGAGCGCAAGCATTCCGGGCTTGTTTGCCCGCCTATCGTCGCGTTGACGGCCAATGCTTTTGCGGAAGATCGCGAGCGATGCTACGCGGCCGGGATGGACGATTACCTCGCAAAGCCCTTTGAAGCCCGTCAGCTTCACGAGGTGCTGTTGCGCTGGATGCCGCAACGGGTGGAGAATGCGTCCCCTGCGGCCTAGTTTGGGCGTTATAAATCTCAAAACTGTCACGGAATCATGCTAGCTCCCACACTGGGAGTCAGGTGAGGAAGGTTCGGCGATGTGGCAGCCGATTGCGGCCCGCGAGAAGCGGCGCGCTGGATTGCCGGTCAAAATTCTGGCGGGGCTCGGAACACTCGAGGCGCTTAAAGGTTCGTCGCGAGGTCTCAACGTCTTTTCGCGCAACATCGAACCCAAAATTTACGGCCGCGTTGGAAATCTCGAAGTTCGCTTGGCGCGGACCTGGTCGGAAATCAAGCTCGCTCAGCGGCTGCGCTATCAGGTCTTTTACGAAGAAATGTCGGCTACTCCGACGCGGCTCGCGCAATTCCGCCGCCGTGACGAAGATGCCTACGATGCCATTTGCGATCATCTGCTGGTCATCGATCTCGATCAGACGAAGCCGGCGCGTGGCGGCCGCCCGGAGCGCCCCAAGGTCGTCGGCACGTACAGAATTCTTCGCCAGGATGTCGCTGAGCGGGGACCTGGATTTTACTCCGCGAGCGAATACGACATTTCCGTTCTGCTCAACACTAGGTCGCGGACTCACCGCTTCATGGAGCTTGGCCGGTCTTGCGTGCTCGCGCCTTACCGCAGCAAACGTTCCGTCGAGCTTCTTTGGCACGGCCTCTGGACGTATGTGCGAGAGAATCGCATCGACGTGATGATTGGATGTGCGAGCTTTGAGGGTACCGACCTCAAAGAGCACGAGGTGGCGCTCAGTTATCTGCACCACCGCGCACTAGCGCCAAAGGAGTGGCGTTGCCGGGCGCGAGAAGATCTCTATGTTTCGATGGATCGCTTGCCTTTAGGTGCCATCGATACGAAGGCTGCGTTGAGAGCCATGCCACCGCTGATCAAAGCCTATCTGCGCCTCGGCGCCTACGTCGGAGACGGGGCGGTGATCGACCGGCAATTCGGCACGACGGACGTGCTGATCATCATGCCGGTCGAAAATATCGATCCGCGGTATTTCGAGCATTACGGCACGCCGGCCGAGACCAAGAGTCGAATTGCTGCCGACGCTTGAACGGGGACGCGCGAAATTCGTGGCTCGGGCGCGCAAAATGGCAACACTCATCCATTCATGTGGATTAGCGGGCTGCTTGGCGCCGATAGGGCCTTTGTTTGTGCTGGGAATTACGCAACGGCACCCGGGATAAGCCGGGGCTTGGCTGGTTGCCGTTCGTCCCGCCGCAACCTATGCATAGCGCGGGCTTCGACCGGGCTATGGGATTTCGTCCGGGAGGCCGCTGGGGCTAACCGGAACGATTTTCTGAATGTCGAAACACGACGTGCAACGCCGGAACCGGCACGTTGAATCTGATGCGCCGTCAACGGAAAAAAGCGCGAACTCAGGTGCCGGGCGCGCGGTTGCGGACGCCACGCCATCGATGGCGCAATACCTCGAGATCAAAGCCGCGAACCCGAATAGCCTGCTCTGGTACCGCATGGGCGATTTCTACGAGCTGTTTTTCGAGGACGCCGTCGTCGCATCGGAAGCGCTGTCCATCGTTCTGACGAAGCGCGGTAAGCATCAGGGCCAGGAAATTCCGATGTGCGGCGTGCCCGTCCATCGCGCCGATGAATACCTGCAGAGGCTCATCAAGCAGGGGTACCGGGTCGCGGTATGCGAGCAGCTTGAAGATCCTGCGGAAGCGCGCAAACGCGGCGCCAAGGCCGTCGTCAAGCGGGACGTCGTTCGGCTCGTGACGCCCGGCACCGTGACGGAAGAGGCCCTTCTCGACGCCAAGGCGCGCAACTATCTGACGGCAGTGTACTGCGAAACGCCACATGAGATCGGAACGACCGATGCCGACGCGCGTCTGGCTCTTGCTTCGCTCGACATTTCGACAGGCGAGTTCGAGGTCGGCGACGTTGCAGGCTCCGATCTCACAGGGGAACTGATCCGGCTGGCAGCCCGCGAGATTATCGTCGCGGATGGCTTGCTGGGCGATCAAAACTTCGTTCGGGCAGTCGAATATGCGGGCGGCAAAGTGACGCCGATCCCGGCTGCCTATTTCAATTCTGCGGCTGGCAGCCGCGATCTGAAGACGTGTCTCGGAGTCGCAGATCTTTCGGGATTCGGTGCGTTTTCGACGTCCGAGCTAGCGGCTATCGGCGCGGTTCTGAAATACGTCGACCTCACGCAGATGGGGCGGAAGCCGCTCGTCAATCCGCCGCGTAAAACTGCTGGGGCGCGGCTTTTCATTGATGCGGCAAGCCGGGCCAGCCTCGAGCTCATCAGAGCCGCGTCGGGCGAGAAATCCTCGACACTGCTCGCTGCGATGGATCGTACGGTGACGGGTGCCGGCGCACGCGAACTGCAGGCACGGCTGTCGAGCCCGTTGACCGATCCGGCTGCTATCGAGGCGCGGCTCGATGCTGTCGCCTATCTCGTCGACAATCGTCGCCTTTTAGACGAACTCCGATCGACGCTTCGCTCAGCGCCGGATTTAGCACGTGCACTTCCCCGCCTCGGATTTGGGCGCGGTGGTCCGCGAGATCTTGCTGCCGTGCGAGACGCGATCGGTGTTGCGCGTCGTGCAACGTCGCTCATCGAGATGTCGGCGCAGCCTTTGGGTTTGCCCGCCGAACTCAAGTCCGTTTGCGAGCGGCTGACGCAGGTTCCGGGGGATCTCGCAGAAGCTTTGGGTTCGGCGCTCGTCGACGATCCGCCGCTGCTTCGCCGCGATGGCGGATTCGTGCGGCCCGGATTCAACGGCGATCTCGATGCGGCTCGCACTTTGCGCGACGATAGCCGCAAAGTAATGGCCAAGCACGAAGCGCGCTATATCGAGGAAACGGGAATTAAGACGCTTCGCGTCCGCCATAACAATATCCTCGGTTTTTTCATCGAGGTGACGCAGCTCAACGCGAAGCCGCTGCTGTCGCCACCGCTGAGCGATAGGTTCCGGCATCGGCAGACGATGGCGAACGCGGTGCGCTTCGCGACGGCTGAGCTTCTCGATACCGAAGGGATGATCGCTTCGGCAAGCGAGCGTGCGCTCAATCTCGAACAGGAGATCTTTACCGATCTTGCCGAGCGCATCGGCGCTGCGGCTGCAGCTTTGGGCGCAGCTGCGGCTGCGCTTGCCGAACTCGATGTCTTTGCTGCGCTGGCGCATCTTGCACTTGAGCAAGGTTATACTCGGCCGGTGATTGACGCGAGCATGGCATTCGAAATCAGGGGCGGGCGCCATCCCGTCGTGCAGCAGGCGCTTGCGAGAAGCGGTGCGCCTGCGTTCATCGAGAACGATTGCATCCTCGGCAAGGACGGTAGCGAAGCACCGGCAGGCTTCGAGAACGCGCCTGACGCGCGCATATGGCTCGTCACGGGGCCGAATATGGCCGGCAAATCGACATTTCTTCGGCAAAATGCGCTGATCACTGTGATGGCGCAGATGGGATCTTACGTCCCGGCGAGGTCTGCCCGTATCGGCGTCGTGGACCGGCTTTTTTCACGCGTCGGTGCTTCCGACGATCTGGCGCGCGGCCGCTCGACGTTCATGGTCGAGATGGTCGAAACGGCGGCGATTCTGAATCAGGCGAGCGAGCGCTCGCTCGTCATTCTCGATGAGATCGGGCGTGGGACTGCGACGTTCGATGGATTGTCGATTGCGTGGGCAACAGTCGAATATCTACATGGCGTCACGAAAGCGCGCGCACTGTTTGCAACTCATTATCACGAGCTGACGGCGCTCGCGCGCAGGCTTAACGGTATCGCCAACGTGACGATGGACGTTACCGAGTGGCATGACACGATTGTCTTTCTACATAAGGTTAAAGCCGGTGCCGCGGATCGATCTTACGGCATTCAGGTCGCCAAGCTTGCAGGGCTACCACACGCCGTCGTTGCCCGGGCGCGGGAAGTCCTCGATCGCCTCGAGAAGGCAGACCGGCGTCCACGCACCGGCGACGATGGGCTCGGAGACCTGCCGCTTTTCTCGGCGATGCGTCCAAAAAGCGGACTTAACGAGCGTGCACCTTCCGCCGTTGAAAAGATGCTGCGCGCCATGCATCCTGACGATCTGTCGCCGAAATCGGCGCTTGAGAAAATCTATGAATTGAAGGCGCTGGCTGAAACCGAAAAGAAGACGCAGTCTTGACCCAAGACACGCTGACCAGGCTCGTTCCTCCGCCCTATTTCGACGGCGTGGCGGCGCGTCATGAGCTGACGAAGCATTTCAACACCAGCACCTCAACGGTCGATGCACGGCCGAAGGTTCTCGAAAGCCTCAAACGTCTGGTGAAGCTCGGGCGGGAATCGGCGCGGACTGCGCTTGAAGTCGACGGCAACGGGCGGCGCTGTGCTGCCGGTCTCAGCCTGTTTCAGGATGAGTTGATCCGGTTGATCTACGACTACACCGTGGTCCACGTCTATCGGGCAACGAACCCATCGGACGCGGAACGCATGGCCATCGTTGCGACCGGCGGTTATGGACGCGGATTGCTCGCGCCGGGATCGGACATCGATCTCCTGTTTCTGCTGCCGTACAAGCAGACGCCATGGGGTGAGAGTGTTGCCGAATATATGCTTTATCTGCTCTGGGACCTCGGCTTCAAAGTCGGGCATGCTACCCGCACGGTCGATCAGTGCCTAAAGCTCGGCTACGCCGATATCACCATCCGCACCGCGCTTCTCGATTCCCGGTTGATCCTCGGTGACAGCCAGCTCTTTGCAGAATTCGAGGATAGATTTCGGGCCGAGGTCATCAACGGAACGGCGCGGCAATTCATCGACGCCAAGATGGCCGAACGCGACGAGCGCATGCGCCGTGCATGGGAGAGCCGCTACAAGGTCGAGCCGAATATCAAGGATGGCAAGGGCGGTCTGCGCGATCTCCATACGTTACAGTGGCTGTCCAAATATATTTTTGGACAGGAAGTCGGCTCGGCTGCCGTCGAAGCGGGCATCTTCATGCCGGAAGAAGTCCAGACATTCCGCCGCTGCGAAGATTTTCTCTGGCGCGTGCGGTGTTTTCTGCATTTTCTGACCGGACGCCCGGAGGAAATCCTTTCGTTCGAAGTGCAGTCGGCAATGGCGCAAAGTCTCGGCTATACCAACCGTGGCGGGATGCGCGCCGTCGAGCGTTTCATGAAGCACTATTTTCTGGTCGCCAAGGATGTCGGCGATTTGACGACGATCCTCTGCGGCGCGCTCGAAATGCAGCAACTGAAATCGGCGCCGACCTATAAAAGCCTTCTCAATCCCCTCAATTGGAAGACGCGGCGCGAGGTTCGCCAACGAACCGAATTCCGCGTGGACAACGATCGGCTGAATGTCGCGGATCCTGATGTGTTTACGCGCGATCCGGTCAATCTCATACGGTTCTTCGCGCAAGCGGCAAGCATGGGGATCTATCTGCATCCGAGCGCGATCCGCGTGCTTCGGAGTTCGCTCCGGCTCATCGACGACAACCTGCGCGCGGACCCGGAAGCGAACCACATCTTTCTGTCGCTCTTGACCGCAAAGGGCAATCCCGAGGCGTCGCTGCGGCACATGAACGAGGCCGGGGTGCTCGGCCGGTTTCTTCCGGAGTTCGGCCGCATCGTCGCGATGATGCAGTTCAATATGTATCACCACTACACGGTCGACGAGCATCTGCTCCGGACCCTCGGCAATGTCACGGCGATCGAGCGGGGGGAACTCGCTGCCGAATTGCCGCTTTCGACGTCGATTTTTCGGTCCATCAAGAATCGGCGAGCCTTGCTTGTCGCGGCGTTTCTGCACGACATCGGCAAGGGCCGAAAGGAGGCGCACTCGGTAGTCGGTGCACGTATCGCGCGGAAAGTCTGTCCGCGACTTGGTTTGACGGCGGCTGAAACGGAACTTGTCGCGTGGCTGATCGAAGAACATCTGACGATGAGCAATTTCGCGCATTCGCGCGACGTCTCCGATCCAGATACGATCCGGGCGTTTGCCAACATCGTGCAAAGCCCTGAGCGATTGAAGCTGCTCCTCGTGCTGACCTGCGCCGACATCATGGCGGTCGGACCCGGTGTATGGAATGGCTGGAAGGGGCAGTTGCTGCGAACGCTCTATCATGAGACCGAGCCGTTGGTTGCGGGTGGACACACGCAAATCCCGCGTGACCAGCGAATCGATCACGCGCTTGCCGCGTTGCGCGAGGCGCTCGCCGACTGGCCCAAAAGCGATGTCGACGATTTCATCGCGCGCAACTATTCGAACTATTGGCTCCGTACCGATACGGCGACGCAAGTCGCGCACGCGCATGTCGTTCGCGAGGCAATCAAGTCACAGACCAAGCTTGCGACGTCGGTCAAAACAGATGCATTCACGGCCATTACGGAGTTGACTGTTTTCGCGCCCAATCACGCGCGGTTGCTCGCGCTCTTTGCGGGTGCCTGCGCAGCGTCCGGCGCCAATATCGCCGGGGCTCACATCACGACGACGCGCGACGGATATGCGCTCGACACTTTTTTGCTCAATCGAGAGTTCGATGACGATGCGGACGAGCTTCGCCGGGCGAAGCGGATTTCCGATACGATCGAGCGATTGCTAGCGGGTAAAGAAAAACTGCCCGTGCTTCTCGAGCGCCGTAGAGCGAACGCGCGCGGGGTCGAGGCCTTCGCGGTCGAGCCTGAAGTCATTATCAATAACGACCTTTCCGGCCGGTTGACCGTTATCGAAGTTTCTGGGCGCGATCGTCCGGGACTGCTCTACGAATTGACGTCGGTGCTTTCGGACCTATCGCTCGATATTGCCTCGGCGCATGTCACGACGTTCGGGGAAAAGGCTGTCGACGTTTTCTACGTGACCGACCTCGTCGGCAAACAGATTTTGAGCGAAGTCAGGCAGCGGGCTATACGGGACAGGCTTCAGTCGGTCATGCTTGACAAAGACGCCCCTGTCGCGCCGGAACGGCTCGCCGAGAGCTGAGATCAGAGCGCGTCCGCTGCACAGGAACAGGGCCGTTGGATGGCACTTGAATAAACGAGTTGCGGACTGATCGAGCTTCGGCTCAGGGGGAAAGGACTAACGCTTGCATGCGGGATCGAACCTCTATACGCCGCTTCCGCCATGAAGCTCTATAGATCGTTCGCAACTGTCGGGGGATGGACGCTACTCAGCCGCTTGTTCGGCTTTGTGCGTGACATTCTCATTGCCGCCACGCTCGGGTCGGGTTGGGTGGCCGATGCGTTCGTCGTTGCCTTCCGTTTTCCGAACCTCTTCCGGCGCCTGTTCGGCGAAGGCGCCTTCAACTCGGCGTTCGTTCCAATCTTTGCAAAGAAGCTCGAAGGCGAAGGCCCTCAGGCGGCGCGCACGTTCGCCGAAGAGGCAATGGCCGGACTACTATTCATTCTGCTGATCGTGACGATCTTCGCCGAATTGACCATGCCGTTTCTGATGTACGGCTTGGCGCCGGGCTTCGACGCGACTCCGGACAAGTTCGAACTCTCTGTCGTGCTGACACGCATTACGATGCCGTATCTCCTGTGTATGTCGCTCGTCGCGCTGATGTCGGGGGTCCTGAATTCGGTCGGCCGGTTCTTCGAGAGCGCCGCCGTTTCTGTCGTGCTCAATCTCGTGATGGCGGTTGCGACGCTGATTTCGCTTTGGCTCGGCTACAAGCGAGAGCCGGAAGCCGGCGTCATCCAGGCCTGGGCTGTATTCGTCGCGGGCTTTCTGCAGCTCGCGCTTTTGATATGGGGCATGCATAAAGCCGGCATGTTGCTCGGTCTGCGGTGGCCGCGCATGACGAACGACATGCGCAGGCTCGTGCAGCTTGGCATTCCCGGCGTCGTTTCCGGCGGCGTGACGCAGATCAACATCGCGATTGGAACGGTCATCGCATCGTTGGAGCCCGGTGCCGTCTCTCAACTTTACTATGCGGATCGTGTCTACGAATTGCCGCTGTCGATCGTCGGCATCGCCGTCGGCATCGTGTTGCTGCCGGACGTGGCACGGCAACTCAGGGCCGGCAATACGGCTGGCGTCATGGACAGCCAGAACCGATCCCTGGAATTCGCGATGCTTCTGACGATACCCGCGACGCTCGCGCTTGCCGTCATTCCGCACGATATCGTCCGCGTGCTTTTCGAGCGCGGCGCGTTCCACCCGGGAGATACGGCCGCGACGGCGTCCGTGCTGGCGATGTTCGCGCTCGGCTTGCCGGCATTCGTGATGATCAAAGTCTTTTCGCCGATCTACTTCGCGCGTGAGGACACCAAAACGCCGATGCGCTACGCGGTCATCAGCCTGACCGCCAATACCACCGGCTCGATCGCGTTGTTTTTTGTGCTGCGCGAACTCGGCATGATGCCTCAGCTCGGCATCGCCATCGCGACGACGCTCGGCGGTTGGCTCAATGCCTATCTGCTCTGGGCGCAGCTTCGGAAACACGATGATTTCATCGCCGACGCGCGGCTCCGGCGTAATATCCCGTTGATCATCGTTGCGAGCGTCGCGATGGTCGGGGGTCTTGTGGCTACGAGCTATCTGCTGACGCCTTATCTCGGGGTCGAGGCCAGGTTCGTTGAAAAGACGGCGGCGCTCGCCATCGAGATTGGAATCGGGGTTTCGATCTTTGGCCTATTTATCCTGGCTTTCGGCGTCATGTCATTCAGGCAGCTCGGTGCTTTCATGGGGCGCGGCAGCAAGGCCTGAGAGCAGGCTTGCCTCCAGGCGCTGAGCACGCGATAAGGCGGCCCAATCCTCGCAACACGGTATCTCCCATGAAAATCGCGCCGCTCGTTTTTTCCGGTATGCAGCCGACCGGAAGTCTGCACCTCGGCAACTATCTCGGCGCGATGGTCAACTGGATCGAGATGCAGAAGACCCATAGCTGCGTTTATTGCGTCGTCGATCTGCATGCGATCACAGTTTGGCAAGAGCCGGCCGAGCTTCGTCATGCCATCCGGCAGGTGACGGCGACCTACATTGCTGCCGGTCTCGATCCCAAGAAGAGCATCCTCTTCAATCAATCGCAGGTCAGCGCGCACGCGGAGCTCGCCTGGATCTTCAATTGCGTGGCGCGGCTCGGGTGGTTGAACCGCATGACGCAATTCAAGGAGAAGGCGGGTAAGGATCGCGAGCAGGCCTCCGTCGGCCTTTATGCCTATCCAAACCTGATGGCGGCCGACATTCTGGCCTATCGCGCGACGCATGTGCCGGTCGGCGAGGATCAGAAGCAGCATCTCGAGCTGGCGCGCGACATCGCACAGAAGTTCAACAACGACTTCAACAAGGAGATCGTTGCTGCAGGCTTCGAGGACGGCATTTTCTTCCCGTTGCCGGAGCCGGTCATCACCGGGCCGGCGACGCGGGTCATGAGTCTGCGTGACGGTACGAAGAAGATGTCGAAGTCCGATCCATCCGACCTGTCGCGGATCAACATGACGGACGACGCGGATACGATCGCGAAAAAGATCCAAAAGGCGAAAACCGATCCAGAGCCGCTACCGAACGACGAAAAGGGTTTTGAGGGGCGGCCGGAAGCCGAGAACCTTGTCGGCATCTATGCGGCGCTCAGCGGTCAGCCGGTGGCAGCCGTTCTGAAGGATTACGGCGGTCAGCAGTTCTCCTCCTTCAAAAAGGCGCTCGCCGAGGTCGCAACGGAGAAAGTCGGCCGCATTGGCGCGGAGACCCAGAAACTGATGAGTGATCCCGCCGAGATCGACCGTATTCTGGCCGATGGTTCGGCGCGGGCGCGTGCCGTTACCAAGCCTGTGATGGCCAAGGTCAAGGACATCGTCGGCTTCATCAGGAGTTGAAGTTCGGGCGGGATGCGCTGAGCGCGGCGTTGCGGCAAAGCGGAAGGAGTGGCAGCATCGCGAAATGAAACCGCGCCGCTCCTTCGAAGAAGGCCATCGCCGCAAGTTCCTGATCGTCGTCGACGAGAGCCAGGAAGTTGAAAGCGCGCTTTATTACGCGGCGAGCCGCATGCAGCGTTCGTCCGGCTCCATCGTCATGTTGTACGTGATCGAGCCCGGCGAACTGCAGCAGTGGTCCGGCGTAAGGCAGGTACAACTCGAAGAAGAGACGACGAAGGCCAAGGCGCTCTTCCGTCTCTTTCGCAGGAAACTGTCGCTCGCAGGCTTCGACACAGTCGAGACGGAGGATGTGATCCGCGAGGGTCGCCTCGCCGAGGAGGTGGTTAAGGCCATCGCGGAGGACGAGGACATCGCCGTTCTGGTTCTCGCCGCGTCCCTCGACGCGAATGGACCGGGACCACTTGTTGCTTCTCTGGCGGCTGGGCGCGTGGCGGGGGGTTTTCCGGTGCCGGTAACGGTGGTGCCGGGGCAACTTTCCCTCGCCGATATTAAGGCATTGGCTTAAAATCGCCGCGAGGCAGGGCGAAACAGCCGCGCTCGACAGCGCTTCAGTCCTACCTATATTAGAGGAATTCTAACGAAGCGCTTTGCTGGACGCTGTTACCTGCCAAGCGCCGCGAGCCGAACCGAAGCGAGATGCCATGTTCATTCAGACTGAAGCCACACCGAATCCGGCAACTTTGAAGTTCATTCCGGGCAGGGATGTGCTTGCCGGGGGGACGGCTGATTTTCGCACCAAGATGGACGCGGTCGGCTCGCCGCTCGCGACCCGCCTTTTTGCGATCGAAGGTGTCGACGGTGTATTTCTGGGCTCCGATTTCATATCGGTCACCAAAGGAAATGTCGAATGGCAGCACCTGAAACCGATGGTGCTTGGTGCCATCATGGACCACTACATGTCCGGTGCGCCCATGACGGACGAGGAAGATTCGAACGACGAGACGCCTGAGAGCTACGATCCAGAAGACGAGGCGACTGTCGCGACCATCAAGGAGCTTCTTGAGACGCGCGTCCGGCCAGCCGTGGCGCAGGACGGTGGCGACATCACGTTCTCCGGATTCCGGGAGGGCGTCGTCTATCTCCACATGCGCGGAGCGTGCTCGGGCTGTCCGAGTTCGACGGCGACGCTTCGGCACGGGATCGAGAATTTGCTCAAGCATTTCTGTCCCGAGGTTGTCTCGGTTCAGTCAGTTTAACGCCTGAAACCCTTTCATTGAGCCCCGCTCCGGCGGGGTTCTTTATATCTGCTCCTGGAATGACGAGGACCGGATGGGACAACCGCTCGATAGCGCGGCGCTCGATCAATTGTTCGATAAGGCGCACACGAACAATAAATGGCAACCGCGCGAAGTGCCGGATGCGCTATTAAAACGCATCGTCGATCATATGAAATGGGGGCCGACGAGCGCCAACTGCTCGCCGGCTCGAATTGTCTTCGTAAAGTCGAAAGAAGCGAAAGAGCGGCTGAAGCCGCATCTCAACGAAGGCAACGTCGCGAAGACCATGGCAGCGCCGGCGACGGCTATTCTTGCCTACGATCTCAAGTTCTATGAGTACCTGCCAAGGCTTTATCCGCCTGCGGATGCAAAAAGCTGGTTTGCGGGAAAGAAACAGCATGCCGACACCACGGCCTTCAGAAATGGTTCGCTGCAAGGCGGCTATTTCATCCTTGCGGCGCGTGCGCTGGGCCTCGATTGCGGCCCGATGTCGGGGTTCAATAATGCAGGCGTGGATGCCGAGTTTTTCGCCGGGACGGAAATAAAGTCGAATTTCCTGTGCAATCTGGGCTATGGCGATCCGGCCGGCATATATCCGCGCTCTCCAAGATTTAATTTCGACGAAATGGCAAAGATCATATAGTTCTCCTCGGAATGAACATTCTTTCGCTCGATACCTGCTTTGATGCTTGCTCGGCGGCCGCGGGCCGGGGGCTGCGCACGCTCACGCCCGCCATTTCGTTTGCCTTCGAACCGATGCAAAAGGGGCATGCGGAACAATTACTTCCGATGGTGCAGAGGGTCATGTCGGAAGCAAATCTGGAATTCGCGGCGCTCGACCGTATCGCGGTCACGTACGGACCCGGGACGTTCACGGGTACGCGGATTTCTGTCTCGGCCGCGCGCGCCCTGGCGCTTGCGACGGGGGCCGAGATCGTTGCCATCTCCAGCCTTCGCCTGATGGCGATGAACCCGCTCATTCCTGCAGCGCCGACACGTCATATCGCCATCGCGACGGACGCCCGGCGCGGCGAAGTCTATCTTGAGGTTTTCGATCGTCATTCATTGCAAAGCGTCATCGGTCCGCAATGCGCAGCAATCGGAGATGCCGCCCGCATGCTCGGACCATCGCCCATCGTCATTGCGGGCTCGGGCGCGGAAGCGCTCGCAGAGACGGCCCGTCAATCGGGTACTGAAGCGACCGCGATTCTTCCGGGACTTCTGCCTGACGCGTTCGATATGCTGTTTGCGGCTGCGGAACTTCCAACATCGGCAACGGTGCATCCCCTTTATTTGCGACCCCCTGATGCGAAACCGCCGGCGCCAAGTCCATTCGTCGGAGCCGGGGCATGAGCTCCAACGTTACGCCGTTCCGCAATGTGAAGCACGCAAGCATGCTATGGGCCGCACCGGAACGCGCCGAGGAAATCGCGGCGCTTCATGTCAAACTTTTCGATCCGCCGTGGGATGCCAATGCGATCAGGGGGCTGCTCGAACACCCCGCGGCCACGTCGCTGATCGCCGTTGCCGGTTCACCGAAAGCGGTCATCGGGTTCGTCATCGGCCAGCTCGCGGCGGATGAGGCCGAGATTCTTTCCATTGGCGTTTCACCGAACTGGCAGCGGGCAGGCGTCGCCGCGGGACTGCTTGAGGGTTTGGCGCGCGCGGCGCGCCGGGGCGACGCAAAGCGGATTTTTCTCGATGTTGCGGAGGACAACGAAGCCGCGCTGGCGCTCTATCGCAAGCTCGGATTTATCGAGGTCGGACGGCGCAAGCGATATTATCAGCGCGCTGGCCGCGAGCCCGTCGATGCACTGACGCTTGCTTTGACGCTTTAGCGAAAAGCGGGCTATGCGCCCTGATGTAGACGTAGCACCCTGCTGCTGCCTATAACGCGAGGAAGCCCGAGCGATTCAGGTTCAGACTCAGAGCCGCCTCCATTCGATGTCGGATGCCATGTCCGCGAGACGCGCGAAAAGCCTTACGCCCATTGAATCTCGTTGCGCCGAGTACGGCCTGCGTATGACGGGACAGCGCCGCGTCATCGCGCAGGTGCTTTCGTCTGCGACCGATCATCCCGACGTCGAGGAAGTGCATCGGCGCGCGCACGCGATCGATTCCCACATCTCGCTTTCGACCGTTTACCGGACACTGAAGCTTTTCTCCGCGAAGGGTATCCTCGAGCGGCACGATTTCGGACACGGACGCGGCCGCTACGAAGCGTCGATGGGAGACCACCATGACCATCTGCTCAATGTCGAGACTGGGCAGGTGATCGAATTTTCCAACGCCGACATCGAGGCTCTGCAGGAGCGCGTGGCGCGAGAACTCGGTTTCGAGCTTGTCGGTCATCGGCTGGAGCTTTACGGCGTGCCGCTCGCGAAAAAGAAGACGGCAGGCCGCAAGGCCTGAGTGACGCTTATGGCAACAACGGGATCGCTTCGCGCTTCTGCCGTTCTCACAGCCTTTTTCGGGCTGACGTTGCCATTGATGCCTGTGCAAGCGCTTCTACTCAGAGTGTCCGATAAGGCCGCGCGTCGCTTTCCGCACTGGTACCACCGGCAGGTGTGCCGACTTCTCGGCGTCAGGCTGAGCATCGAAGGCACCGTGGCAAAGGGCGCGCCGGTACTGCTTATTTGCAATCACACATCGTGGCTCGATATTCCCGTGCTCTCGGCGCTGGCGCCCGTCTCGTTCGTTGCGAAGCTCGAAGTCGGAGGGTGGCCGTTCGTTTCGGCGTTGGCGCGGCTGCAGCGGTCGGTCTTCGTCGATCGGACGCGGCGACTGGCTGCGGGTGATGCGGCGAACGAAATCACAAAGCGGCTTCGGCAAGGCGACACCATCGTGCTTTTTGCGGAGGGAACTTCCAGCGACGGCAATCGCGTACTGCCCTTCAAGACCTCGCTTTTCGGTGCCGTTGCGGGTGCGACGATGCCCGCGGCCGATCAGGTCGTCGTGCAGACGGCGGCGGTCGTCTACACCCACATTCACGGCGTCCCCGTTACGCGGGCCGAACGGCCACGGCTCGGGTGGTATGGCGATATGGAAATGACGTCGCACGCCTGGGGCGTTTTGAAGTCCGGCTCCATTACCGTGACCATCAAGGTCAGTCCGCCGGTGCCGCTCGCGGAGTTCAAAGACCGTAAGGATTTGGCGCTGAAAAGCGAACGCGCCGTGCGCCGCGATGTCCTGGCCATCCTGCGCGGGCGGTCGGACAGCGATCTGGTACCGGTCGAGCCGTCGGAGGAGGCGCGGAGGGCCAAGCTGATGGTGCCGGTGCGAAAAAGCGAGAAATGGACATGATGGGCCGCTTTTGTGCTATGCGCGTCGCTTGAGAATTCCTGTTTCAACCCTTTCGCCGGCTGATTTGACGACGTGAACCGTCCCGAACGCAAAACCTACTTCCTGAAGACTTTCGGCTGTCAGATGAACGTCTACGACAGTGAGCGCATGGCCGAAGCTCTAGCGCGGGACGGATATCGCGAAACTGCCGATGTCGACGGCGCCGATCTCGTCATCCTCAATACGTGCCATATTCGCGAAAAGGCAGCGGAGAAAGTCTATTCCGAACTTGGCCGCATCCGCGACGTGAAGGCTGCGCGCGCCCAGGACGGTAAGAACACGGTGATTGCGGTGGCGGGCTGCGTCGCGCAAGCCGAGGGGCCGGAGATCACGGCGCGGCAACCGGCTGTCGATCTCGTCATTGGACCGCAGAGCTACCATCGCCTGCCTGAGTTGATCACACGCACGACGGCCGAGCGGTCCCATATCGTCGAAACGGAATTTCCCGGGGATGAGAAGTTTGCGCGCATGAAGGCGCCGCGCCGCGTTTCGTCGCCGTCGGCGTTTCTCACGATTCAGGAAGGCTGCGATAAATTCTGCACCTTCTGCGTGGTGCCTTATACGCGCGGCGCGGAGTATTCGCGTTCTGTTGCAAAAATCGAGGCGGAAGCGCGTGAGCTTGTCCACGCCGGCGCGAAAGAGCTCGTGCTGCTCGGTCAGAACGTCAACGCCTATCACGGCGAAGGGCCCGGTGGACGGACGGCGAGCCTAGCCGATTTAATTGGAGTGCTTGCGCGTATCGATGGCGTGGAGCGTATTCGGTATATGACCAGCCATCCCCGCGACATGAGCGACGATCTGATTGCCGCGCACGCCGAGGTGCCGCAGCTGATGCCGTTTCTGCATTTGCCGGTGCAGTCGGGTTCCGACCGCATTCTTTCGAAGATGAACCGCAAGCACACGGCGGCCGAATACGTCGATCTCATCGCGCGCATCCGTAAGGCGCGGCCCGACATTGCGCTTTCGAGCGACTTCATCGTCGGATTCCCGGGAGAGACCGACCAGGATGCGGAAGACACGATCGCACTGATCGAGGCAATCGGCTTTGCCCAGGCTTTCTCGTTCAAATACAGTCCGAGGCCTGGAACTCCTGCCGCCGGGCACGATGATCAAGTTGATGACGCGCTCAAGTCGGAGCGGCTGTTGCGGCTGCAGGCACTGCTCGATTCCCAGCAAGTCTCCTACAACGTCCAGAGCCTTGGCGGCGTAGTTTCCGTGCTGTTCGAGCGGAAGGGCCGCGAACCCGGTGAATTTGTCGGCCGGACACCCTATTTACAGCTCGTTCACGCTGCCGGAGCGGGCGATCTCGTCGGGCGGACGGCCAAGGTTACGGTCAACGAAACGCGCCGGTCGAGCCTTTCGGGTGTCATTGCGTCGGCATAATGTGACTATAGGGCAGGGCTCCGATGTGGTGGGTTAACCACAGGACCCCTGTCCCGGCCGTCGTTGCCGCGTGGTAACGTGGGCAAGTGTGGTCGATTCGATTGATCATCAAAAGGAGTGTCGGGATTGGCAGCATTTCGCGGGGCGTCCGCGCCAGCGTCGAGACGGCCGAACAAGCCGGAACAAGAGACTGCTCGCATCGTTGTGCCCTTTGAAGACAACCGTCTGCTGACGCAGTTGCTCGGCGAATATGACAGCCATCTCGCACTGATAGAAGATCGTCTGGGCATCGACGCGCACGCACACGGCAATGTCGTGATTCTGACGGGCGCCACCAATTCCTGTGACATCGCCCGCAACGTTCTGGAAAAGCTCTACGCGCGCATAGCCAAGGGTGAGACGGTGGGAGCCGGTGACATCGACGGGTTGATCCGCCATTCACGTTCCGAGGGAACCGTTACCGACGGACAAGCGCAGATTGCGACGCGACGGAGAGTCGTCAAGGCCCGGACGCCGACGCAAAGCATCTATATTCGATCCATCGAAAAGAGAGATCTGGTTTTCGGCCTCGGTCCGGCGGGTACGGGCAAGACCTACATCGCCGTCGCCTTCGCCGCGCATTGCCTCGAACGCGGCCTTGTCGAGCGCATCATCCTGTCGCGACCGGCCGTCGAAGCGGGAGAGCGGCTCGGTTTTCTGCCGGGCGATATGCGCGATAAGGTCGATCCTTATCTCCGGCCGCTTTACGACGCGCTTTACGATGTCCTGCCGCCGGAAAAAGTCGAGCGTGACATCGAGACGGGCGTCGTTGAAATCGCGCCTTTGGCGTTCATGCGCGGTCGCACGCTGTCCAATGCGTTCGTGATCCTCGACGAAGCGCAGAACACGACCAGCATGCAAATGAAGATGTTCCTGACCCGCATCGGCGAGGGCTCGAAGATGGTCGTGACCGGTGACCCGTCGCAGATCGATCTTCCGTTCGGGACGAAGTCGGGCCTTGTCGAGGCCGTCGACCTGCTGTCGGAGGTGGACGATATTTCGATCATACGCTTCGAAGCTGGCGATATCGTGCGCCGCGACCTCGTCGCGAAGATCGTCGACGCCTACGAAAAGCCAAAGCACGGCTGATGCCCGAACCTCTACAACCGGCTGTACCTCGTGTGCTTGAGGTCGATGTCGTCGAGGATGACGGCGATTGGTCGGCGCTGGCCGATGCAAAAACTCTTATCGAACAGGCAGTTGCGGCCATCGCCCGGGAAATGGGTGGGGGCAAGGGTGCAGGGGCGATTGCGGTCGCGCTCTCCTCGGATGCCGGCGTCGAGGTTCTGAACGGTCAGTTTCGCGGCAAGCCGACGCCGACGAACGTGCTCTCTTTTCCGGCGGGCGAGGGGGCTCCGGACGGATTCGTCGGCGACGTTATCCTGGCGGCGGAGACAGTCCGGCGCGAGGCCGACGAGCAAGGCGTACCGCTTGCGCATCATGTGCAGCATCTGGTCGTCCACGGCATTTTGCATCTCTTTGGCTACGATCACATCTCAGCCGCCGATGCAGAACTCATGGAAGCCATTGAAATTTCTATTCTTTCTAAGCTTGGCGTCGCTAATCCCTACACGGGCGCCCAGGAAACCGGTACAAATGACTGACCGGCCCCTCGATTCATGGCTATGACCGACCACACACACGACAAATCGACATCTGACATTCTTGCCGAGAAAGGCCGGTCGCTCGGTGTTCAGGGCTGGCTACACGTTCTCCGCGCGAAGCTTGGCTTTGCTGTCCCGCAGAGCGTCCGGGACGCCCTCGAAGGGGCGCTCCGGACCGATGCGTCGACGAGCTTCACCGATGCCGAGCGCAAGATGCTGGAACGCCTCCTGCGTTTCGGATCGAGCCGGGTCGCCGAACTGATGGTGCCCAGAGCCGAGATCACAGCACTCGACGAGAACGAGCCGATCTCGGAACTTCTGGAGACATTCGAGGAAGCGGGGGTTTCGCGCATCCCTCTGTTCCGCGAAACGCTCGATGACCCGCGCGGCATGATCCACATTAAGGATCTGTTCCGGTGGTTCATGGCGGAAGCCTCGGGGCGTCCGCTGCGGTCAGGAAAATCGGATGGCGCGGAGGAAGCTCCAGTCCCGACGAAGATCGTGCTGCAAAATATCGATCTCAGCCGACCCATCACGACGGTCAAGATTCGCCGCCAGATCCTCTACGTGCCGCCATCGATGCCGGCTGTCGATCTGCTCATCCGGATGCAGTCGACCCGCATACACATGGCGCTCGTCGTCGACGAGTATGGCGGTACCGACGGGCTCGTCACGATCGAAGACCTCGTCGAGCAGGTGGTCGGTAATATAGAGGACGAGCACGACGACGATGAGGAAATCAACATCGTTTCCGATCCGAAACTCGGCGTCGTTGCGGCGGGACGCACGGAAATCGAGGAGCTTGAAAAGCATCTCGGGCTGAAGCTCATGCCGGACGACGAGGAGAACGACGTCGATACCTTGGGCGGCTTGATCTTCTCGATGCTCGGTCGCGTGCCGGCGCGGGGTGAGCTGATCCATCATCCTTCGGGCATCGAGTTCGAAATTCTCGATGCCGACCCGCGGCGTGTGAAGAAGGTGAAAATCCATCCGGCGCGCACGCTGCCGCAAAGCACAAAGACATCAGCCGAAGCGCCGAAGGCTTGATGGACGCCCAGAGCCAGACATTGCCGGTGCCTACTCTGGCAGCTCTGCGCTCACGGGTCATGGGGATTAGCGGCTGGAGGCGGGCGGTTGTCGCGATTGGCGCGGGCGGCCTTTCTGCGCTGGCTTTTGCGCCGATCTTTGCCTTTCCGGTCCTTTTCCTGACGTTTCCGGTTTTCGTCTGGCTGATCGATGCGAGCCCCGGATGGCGGCGCGCGGCGAGTGCCGGATGGCTGTTCGGCTTCGGCTACTTCTTCTTCAACCTGTTCTGGGTCGGCGAAGCCTTTCTCGTTGAGGCGGACAAGTTCGCGTGGCTATTGCCGTTTGCGGTGATGCTGCTGCCGGCCGGTCTGGCACTGTTCTGGGCAGCGGCGGCGGCCGTGGCGCGGGCATTTTGGCTGCAGGGCCTTGGCCGGGTTTTCGTGTTCGCGATTGCGCTTGCCGTCTTCGAATGGCTACGCGGCCATATCCTGACGGGCTTTCCGTGGAACGTCGTCGGCTATGCGCTGACCTATCCGTTGCCGTTGATGCAAAGCGCGGCGCTGTTCGGTGCCTATGGGCTGACTGCGATCGCGGTTTTCATCTTTCCCGCACCATTGGTCATGATGGCCGACCGAAAAGAGCGGCTTACGAGCGCAGACATTGCCCGTGCGAGCGCCGTTGCCGCCATTCCGATCGCGGCGCTCTGCCTTTATGGCGGCTGGCGGCTCAGTGTGCCGGAGGCATTCGTCCCTGACGTTAAACTGCGCATCGTGCAGCCGAGCGTGCCGCAGCGCGAGAAATGGATGGCCGAATATCAGCGCCGCATTTTCGACGATCATATCGCGCTGTCGCTCGCCAATCCCAAGGGTGAGAAGGATTCCCTTGCGGGGATCACGCATCTCGTCTGGCCGGAAGCCGCGATGCCGTTCTTCCCGCTCGAAACGCCGGAAGCGCTCGACATTCTTTCGGCGATGCTGCCGCCGGGCACGACGCTGATCACGGGTGCGATCCGGCACGATCCGCCGCTCGGGGCGGACCGGCACCTTCTTCCGACGACGAAAACACTGAACAGCATTCTCGTGCTCAACGAGCAGGCCCAGGTCGAGGCGATCTACGACAAGATCAAGCTCGTGCCGTTCGGCGAATACGTGCCTTTGGAATCGGCGTTGTCGCATATCGGCATCGAAAAGCTCACGCATGGTCGCGGTGCCTTCGCGGAGGGCGTGTCACCACGTCCTCTGATGACTATTCCCGGGCTGCCTCCGGCGCTGGGCCTCGTTTGTTACGAAGCGCTGTTTTCGGGTGATATCGTGCAGAGCAGTGCACGCCCTGGCGTTCTCCTCAACGTGACGAACGACGGATGGTTCGGGCAGTCGACGGGCCCTTACCAGCATTTCCACCAGGCGCGCATCCGGGCTGTCGAAGAAGGCGTGCCGCTAATCCGTGCCGCCAACAATGGAATTTCGGCCATCGTCGATCCTTATGGACGGGCTCTGCAGACACTCGGTCTCGACGTTCGCGACGTGATAGACAGTCGCTTGCCGCAGGCGCTACGGCCAACAGTTTATGCGAGAGCGGGCGACTGGATGTTGGTCCTGGTGCTCACTGTATTTGCGGCGCTCGCTGTTATACTCCCGAAATTGTACCGTTAATCAAGGATTTGAAGGCAACTTGTCGCGGCGGCGCTCGATGATTGACCTTGGCCACCCGTACACCTAGGAAGTGTGCAGCTATCTCTGGTTTAACTGTTGGCTGTAGAGCGATGGCGGACAATATTTCGACCGAAGAAGATTCTGGCGAGGAAATTTCTCGCGGTTCGCGCCGTGCGAACCCCATGGATGTTCACGTCGGCTCGCGAGTCCGATTGCGCCGTATGCTGCTTGGCATGAGCCAGGAAAAGCTCGGCGAGCACCTCGGCCTTACGTTCCAGCAGGTGCAAAAATACGAGAAGGGCGTGAACCGGATCGGCGCCAGCCGGCTTTTCGATCTTGCAAAGGTCCTGGGCGTGCCGGTGCAGTTTTTCTACGACGAGGCGCCGTCGGGCGTACAAACGACAGGCAATGTGATCGCCGGCTTCGCCGAACGGCCCGGCGAAAGCTACGTCGTCGATTTTCTTGGGACACGCGAGGGGCTTGAGCTGAACAAAGCTTTTGCCCGCATCTCCGACTCCAAAGTTCGCCGATCGATCGTCGATCTCGTCCGCTCGCTGGCTGGCGACGAGAACTGATGGGGCAGATTCCAATCGCGGATGCCGGCGTCGACTTTAGCAGAGGTGCCGGGCGTTTCGGTTAGAAGCGTTTTCGCTAGCCAAGGCCTGCTTGACCAATATTGTCGGGGCTGCGACAAACCGGCGCTTTTCCGAAGGTCGGCACCTGCTACATCGGCCATGCCTTCCGTTGGGCACATCGGAAGCAACTTCTTTCAACATGGGGGCCACAGTGGCGCGAAAGTCATTTCTGTTCACCAGCGAATCCGTTTCCGAAGGCCACCCGGACAAGGTCTGCGACCGCATTTCGGACGAGGTGGTCGATGCCTTCTATCGCGAGGGGCAGAAAGAGGGCATCGACCCTTGGAGCATTCGAGCCGCATGCGAAACAATGGCGACGACCAACCGGGTCATCATTGCTGGCGAATCGCGCGGTCCCAAGGACGTCACCGTTGCGGCGATCGAAGCGATCACGCGTAACGCTATCAAGGATATCGGATACGAGCAGGCCGGCTTCCACTGGGCAAACTGCAATATCGAGGTTCTTCTGCATTCGCAGTCGGCCGATATCGCACAGGGCGTCGATGCGCAGCAGCCGACCAATCAGGAAGAGGGCGCGGGTGACCAGGGCATCATGTTCGGATATGCCTGCAACGAGACGCCGGAGCTGATGCCGGCGCCAATTTATTACGCGCATAAAATTCTCTTCGATCTTGCGACAGCGCGAAAAGCCAAGACGGGCGATGCCGCCAAGCTCGGCCCGGACTCTAAGAGCCAAGTCACCGTTCGTTATGAAAACGGGAAGCCCGTCGGCGTCACGCAGATCGTCGTTTCGCACCAGCATATCGATGAAAATCTGAGCTCCCGGCAGGTGCGGGAAATCATAGAACCTTATGTTCGCAAGGCGCTTCCCGACGGCTGGATCGGTAGCGACACCATCTGGCACATCAATCCGACGGGTAAATTTTTCATCGGTGGCCCGGACGGCGATACCGGCCTGACGGGCCGCAAGATCATCGTCGACACTTATGGCGGCGCGGCTCCGCACGGTGGCGGCGCTTTTTCCGGCAAGGACCCAACGAAGGTCGACCGCTCGGCGGCTTATGCGGCGCGTTATCTCGCGAAGAACGTCGTCGCGGCGGGTATTGCTGACCGCTGCACGATTCAGCTTTCCTATGCCATCGGCGTCGCAAAGCCGCTGTCGATCTACGTCGACACGCACGGCACCGGAAAAGTCGATGAAGCGGCGATCGAGCAGGCACTCGGGACCGTCATGGATTTGACGCCGCGCGGCATCCGCAGCCATCTCGATCTCAACAAGCCGATCTATGCACGGACGTCGGCTTACGGCCATTTCGGACGTCCGGCGGAAAAGGACGGCGGCTTCTCCTGGGAGCGCACCGACCTTGCGCCAAAGATAGCCAAGGCCGTGGGCTGAGCATATCAGCGATTTGGTTTAATTTGAGCGGCTGCGAAAGCGGCCGCTTTTGCTTGGGTGCTTTGCCGACTTACATACCCTCACTTCATGGCCGGGCCTGACCCGGCCATCCAGGTACCTAGGCAATAGAGTTCATAGTGTAGCCCTGGATGGCAGCCTCGGAGGGCGGCCATGATGCGGGTGAAACGGGTGACGCGGGTCGTGATCAGCGACGTAGACAAAGAAAGCGAGCAGGAGCTTCGGTCGTATGGGCGGCGGCGCGGGCGCAAGCCGAGCGCGCGACAGGCCGCGCTCTTGCGCGAAGCCCTTCCGCGCTTTGCGGTTGATCCCGCCGCGCTACCCGAGGCGGCTCAAACGTGGCTCGAGATTGGCTTTGGCGGCGGCGAGCATTTGCTGTCGCAGGCACGTCGCAACCCGCACGCTCTGATCATCGGATGCGAGCCTTACGAGGACGGCGTCATCAAGGTGCTGAGC
Organism: Hyphomicrobium denitrificans 1NES1; assembly: GCF_000230975.2. NCBI lineage: Bacteria > Pseudomonadati > Pseudomonadota > Alphaproteobacteria > Hyphomicrobiales > Hyphomicrobiaceae > Hyphomicrobium > Hyphomicrobium denitrificans. The sequence goes on from NC_021172.1 coordinate 3,741,328, forward strand.
GCCATCGAGAGCGAAGGGCTAAAGAATATCCGCGTTCACATGAGCGACGTCCGCGACATGCTGCGCCAACTCGCGCCGGGTTCACTCGATCGCGCTTTCATCCTGTTTCCGGACCCGTGGCCGAAGCGAAAGCATCGCAAGCGCCGGCTGGTTAATTCTTTATTGCTGGATCTTCTGGCGCGCGTTCTAAAGCCCAACGCCGAGCTTCGGATTGCGACGGATATCGGCGATTATGCGCGGACGATGCTCGAAGCTTTCCGCCAGGAGCCGCGCTTCGTTTGGCGGGCCGAAGGTCCTGGCGATTGGCGCGTTCAGCCTGCAGATTGGGTCGAAACCAAATACGAAGCCAAAGCCGCGGAAGCCGGGCGGCGGAGATACTATTTCCGCTTTTTAAGGACCTGAGTGCGCGTGAAAGTCTTGCGCGTCGTTGCAATCTCGCCTATTTAACGGTCATTCCAATAACTCGATGATCAAATTGAGAGTGGACCTCCGGGCCCGCTCCAAACGGTCATTAAGCTCAGGACCGCCATTGAACGAGACGATCGCCAGCAACGTACCGCCTACGGAAGGAGGCCCCGATACGCGCCGCTTTCTGCGCGAGACGGGCGTTGCCGCCGAGATCGCCGCTATTGTGGAACCCGTGATCGAGGATCTCGGATTCCGGTTGGTGCGGGTGAAGATCCAGGGCGGCGGCACGGCCGACAAGATCGTGCAGTTGATGGCTGAGCGCCCGGATGGGTCGATCACCATTGATGACTGCGAGACGATTTCGAAACAGGTTTCGCCGGTGCTCGATGTCGCGGACCCGATCTCGGGCGCGTATCGCCTCGAAGTCTCATCGCCCGGTATCGACCGCCCGCTTGTGCGTCCGAGCGATTTCGAGGACTGGTCCGGACACGAGGCAAGAATCGAATTGACCGAGCCGGTCGGCGGACGCAGAAAATTCAAAGGCATGCTCGAAGGCTTCGAAGACGGAGAAGTTCGAATCGAGGCCGATACAGGCGAGCACGGCATTCAGCATCTCGGTCTACCCATGCATCTCATCTCGGATGCGCGGCTGGTGCTGACGGACGAACTCGTTCGCGATGCGCTCGCCCGCGCCAAGAAACGCCATTCTGACCGGCCCGGCGACGGCGCCGAACTCGACGAAGACGATCTGGAGGATTGATCCCATGGCCATGGCAGGCATAAGCGCCAACAGGCTTGAGCTTTTGCAAATTGCCGACGCTGTCGCGCGCGAGAAGACGATCGACAAGAAGATCGTCATCGAAGCGATGGAGGATGCCATCCAGAAGGCTGCCAAATCGCGCTACGGCGCGGAAAATGACATCCGCTGCGAGATCGATCCGAAGACGGGCGAAGCGAAGCTGACGCGTGTTCTTGCCGTCGTCGATACGGTTGAGAACGACGCGACGCAGATTACCGTCGAAGACGCCAAAAAGCGAAACCCCGAAGCCAAGGCCGGCGACATGATCGCCGAGACGTTGCCACCATTGGAATTCGGCCGCGTCGCCGCGCAGAACGCCAAGCAGGTCATCGTGCAGAAAGTGCGCGAGGCCGAACGCGACCGGCAGTTCGCCGAGTACAAGGATCGCGTCGGCGATACCACGAACGGAACGGTGAAGCGGGTCGAGTACGGCAACGTCATCGTCGATCTCGGCCGGGCCGAGGGCATTATCCGCCGCGATGAAATGATCCCGCGCGAAAACGTCAGGCTTGGTGATCGCATCCGCGCCTACATCTATGACGTTCGACGCGAACAACGGGGTCCGCAGATTTTCCTGACGCGAGCGCGACCGGAATTCATGTCATCACTGTTCCGCGCGGAAGTTCCGGAGATTTATGACGGCGTCGTCGAGATCAAGTCGGTCGCGCGCGATCCGGGAAGCCGGGCCAAGATTGCAGTCATTTCGAAGGATTCCTCAATCGATCCGGTCGGTGCCTGCGTCGGTATGCGCGGCGCGCGCGTGCAGGCCGTCGTCAACGAGCTGCAGGGCGAGAAGGTCGACATCATCCAGTGGAATCCGGATGCAGCGAGCTTCATCGTCAACGCGCTGGCGCCTGCGGAAGTCACGAAGGTCGTGCTCGATGAAGATTCCAACCGCATCGAGGTCGTCGTTCCTGAAGCGCAGCTGTCGCTTGCAATCGGGCGGCGCGGTCAGAACGTGCGGCTTGCGTCACAACTCACCGGCTGGGACATCGACATCCTGACGGAACAGGAAGAAAGCGAACGCCGCCAGAAGGAATTTGCGGAACGCACGCAGTTGCTGATGGATTCACTCGATGTCGACGAAGTCATCGCGCAGCTTCTCGTTACAGAGGGATTTGCGAGTATCGAAGAAGTCGCTTACGTCGATATTTCGGAGATCGCCCACATCGAAGGATTTGACGAAGGAACAGCCGAGCAGATTCAAAGCCGCGCGCGCGAGTATCTCGAGCAGCAGGAAGCAGAGCGCGATGCGAAACGGCGCGAGCTCGGCGTTGCGGATGAACTGGCGGAAATTCCCGGCATCAATACTGCGATGATGGTGGCGCTCGGCGAGAACGGCATCAAGACCGTCGAGGATTTTGCGGACTGCGCGACTGACGAGCTCGTCGGCTGGACGGAGCGCAAGAAGGAGAAGGACGCCGAGCCCGTCAAGCACAAGGGCATTCTCGATGGCTTCGAGCTTTCGCGCACGGACGTCGAAAACATGATCATGGCCGCGCGCGTTCACGCGGGTTGGATCAAGGCGGAAGATCTTGAGAAGCCTGCGGAAGGCGAACCTGAAGCCGCGTCGGATGACGCCGGCGCTCAAGGCTAAAGGAAATGTTCGGAGGAGCAGACAACGCGCGTGATGGCAGAGCGGCAAGAACAGCTGGCGACGGATCGGGGCGGCAACGCTTCCGGGTCGGAACGCATGTGCGCCGTCTCGCGGCAAAGCCTTGATCCGAGTCACCTGATCCGGTTCGTGCTGTCGCCCGACGGCGCCGTCGTGCCCGATCTCGAACGGCGGCTGCCTGGGCGCGGCGTTTGGGTCGGATGCGACCGCAGGCTTGTTGAAAAGGCCGTTAAAGCCAATACGTTTGCGAGGAGCCTCAAAACACGGGCCGAAGTCTCGGCGGACCTCGCTGAGCGCGTCGATGCCTTGATGGTTAAGCGACTTGCGGGGACGCTATCGCTCGCCAATAAGGCCGGTTTGGCCGTTTCGGGCTTCGAGAAGGTGTCGGCGGCCCTGGACAAGGGGCCTGTGGCCGTCGTGCTGCACGGGGCGGAGGCCTCAGTGGACGGGCGATCCAAGATCGACCGGAAATTTAAAGCTATTCAAGGTTCTCGGGGCCTTGTGGCGCCGATCGTCGATGTTCTGACGGTCGATCAAATGAGCTTGGCCATTGGCCGCGGAAGTGTGGTACATGCTGCGCTCACACCCGGAGGCCTGTCGGATCGGTTTCTCGAGGAAGCGGAACGCCTGATGCGTTACCGATCTTCGGCGACAGAGACCGCCAATGTTTTTTCTGAAACGCAAAGCGAAGGCTGAACGGACAACGCATGACGGATTCGAACGACCAGACCGATAAGACCATTCGCGTCGGAGCGCGCAAGCCGCTGTCGCTGCAGCGAACGGTCGAGTCTGGGCATGTGCGGCAGAACTTCAGTCACGGGCGCTCGAAGTCCGTCGTCGTCGAGAAGAAGAAGACACGGAGGCTTAGCGGCTCCGGTCCGGAGGGCGGCGAGGTTGCGCCAGCGGCCCCAACGACGAGCGAAGCGCCTCCGCTGCCGGTCAAAGCTCCACCTGCTCCGGCAGCAAGGCCTGCATCGTCAAGCTCGTCACAAGCGCGGACACTTTCCAACGAAGAGCGCGCAGCGCGTGAGCGCGCGCTTGCTGCCGCGCGAGCGGAGGGTGCAAGCCGGGCCGTCGAAGCAGAGCCCGTGCGTTTCGAGCCGGTGCGTCCACCCGAGCCCGAGCCGCGCGTCGAGGAGGCTCCGGCACAGAATGCACCACCGGCCGCTACTGCGACGCCCCCCGCTGCGCCGAAGCCGGCGGAAGCTCCTCCGGCGCCTGTCGCACGCGAAACGGCAGCTCCGCGCGAACGTCGCGATAATAATGCACCTCAGTCCCGCGAGGGTGGACGTCCGCCGTTTCAACGGACGGGTGGCCGTCCAACGGGCAACACTGCTTATATGCCGCGTGAGGCTGGCCGTCCGCGCGAGATCGAACTGCCAGTGCCGCCACGGCGCGGCGCTGCTCCGGCCGACGCAACGACAATCGAAAAGCCGGTTCGCCCGCAGCGGCCCGTGGTTGCTCGCGAGCAAGTCGAGGACGACGACAGCCGCAAGCGCGGCCCCGGCGGCGCGAAGGTGCCGCGTCCCGCCGTCAAGACCAACGACGACGGCCGCCAGCGTCAGAAGCTGACGATTACGAACTTCGATCGTGAAGCACAGGTCCGCTCGCTCGCTTCGCTGAAGCGCAAGCGCGAGAAGGAAAAGCTGAAGGCGATGGGCATTCAGCAACCGCGCGAGAAGATCGCTCGCGAGGTCGTCATTCCGGAAGCGATCACGATTCAGGAACTGTCGAACCGCATGGCGGAACGCGCCGTCGATCTCATCAAGTATCTGATGCAGCAAGGCGCGATGCATAAAATTACCGATGTGCTCGACGCCGATACGGCGGAACTCATCGTGCAGGAATTCGGGCATACGCCGAAGCGCGTTTCCGAAGCTGACGTCGAAATCGGTTTCGTCGGCGAGGAAGACGCGGATAGTGCCGCGCTGGAGCCGCGTGCTCCCGTCGTCACGATCATGGGCCATGTCGATCACGGCAAGACGTCGCTGCTCGACGCAATCCGTTCTGCGAACGTCGTAGCTGGTGAAGCCGGCGGCATCACGCAGCACATCGGCGCTTACCAGGTGAAGGCCGCGAACGGCGATAAGATCACGTTCATCGATACGCCGGGCCATGAAGCCTTTACAGCGATGCGCGCGCGCGGCGCGAAGGTGACGGACATCGTCGTCCTGGTCGTTGCGGCGGATGACGGCGTCATGCCGCAGACGGTCGAGGCGATCAATCACGCCAAGGCCGCGAAAGTTCCGATCATCGTCGCGATCAACAAGATCGACAAACCGCAAGCCGATCCCAATCGCGTACGCACCGATCTCTTGTCGCAAGAGATCGTCGTCGAGAGCATGGGCGGCGAGACGCTCGAAGTGCCGGTTTCGGCGCTGAAGCGGACGAACCTCGACAAGCTGCTTGAGGCGATCCACCTGCAGGCCGAAATCCTCGATCTCAAGGCGAATCCGACACGAACCGCCGAAGGCATTGTCATCGAGGCGAAGCTTGAGCGCGGGCGCGGTCCCGTGGGTACGGTTCTCGTCCAGCGCGGTACGCTGCACGTCGGCGACATCATCGTCGCCGGTACGGCGTGGGGTCGCGTCAGGGCGCTGCTCGATGACCACGGCGCGAATATCGACTCTGCCGGGCCGTCGGTGCCGGCCGAAGTCCTGGGCTTCGATTCGGCTCCGGAAGCGGGCGATCAGTTCGCTGTTGTCGAAAACGAGGCGCGGGCGCGCGAATTGACGGACTATCGCGTCCGCAAGCGCCGCGAGACGCTGGGTTCTGCGGGCTCCAAGAGCACGCTTGAGCAGATGATGCAGCAGCTCAAAGATGCCGAGCGCAAGGAATTTCCGCTGGTCGTCAAGGGCGATGTGCAGGGTTCTGTCGAGGCGATTGCCGGTGCGTTGCGGAAGGTCGGCAACGATGAAGTCGAGGCGCGGCTCGTGCATTCCGGCGTCGGTGGCATCACCGAGTCGGATATCGCGCTCGCAGCGGCATCGAAAGCCGTCGTCATCGGCTTCAACGTTCGCGCCAACGCGCAAGCGAAGCAGGCCGCCGACAGCCAGGGCATCGAGATCCGCTACTACAACATCATCTACGATCTCGTCGATGAAGTGAAAGCGGCGATGTCGGGTCTTCTCGCTCCGACAAAGCGCGAGGTCTTCCTCGGCTACGCGACGATCAAGCAGGTCTTCAATATCTCGAAGGTCGGCAAGGTCGCGGGTTGTCAGGTTACCGAGGGCAAGGTCGAGCGTGGCGCCAAGGTTCGTCTGCTGCGCGACAACGTCGTCATTCACGAAGGCACGCTTGCGATCCTGAAGCGCTTCAAGGACGACGTGAAAGAGGTCGTCGCGGGTCAGGAATGCGGCATGTCGTTCGCGAACTATCAGGATATTCGCGAAGGCGACCAGATCGAGTGCTTCCAGGTCGAGACGATCGCGAGAAGTCTTTAATTGCTCGCGCAAGCTGTTCCGCGCGCTAAGAAGCGCGCGGGCTTGCTCCGCGAGGGCGCGGCTCGCCGCCGGCGGCCTTTGACCACCCGGCTCTTTGAGCCGAAGTGTTTATTTAATTCGAGAGAAGAGGCTGCACGCGGTCCGATCCCGCGGCAGGAAAGAAATGACAAGAAAGTCTTCGCATTCCGGCGCGAAAGCGCCGTCGCAGCGCATGCTGCGCATTGGCGAACTCATACGCCACAAACTCGCAGAGATGCTGTCGCGGGGCGAAATCCACGACGATGTGCTCTCGTCGCACGTCATTACGATCCCGGAAGTGCGCCTGTCTCCGGATCTTAAGCTGGCGACCGTTTACGTGATGCCGCTCGGCGGCAATGACGTGAAGCCCGTTGTCGAGGCGCTGACGCGCAACAAGAAATACATCCGCGCCGAAGTCGCGCATACGCTCAACCTCCGCTACGCGCCCGATCTCAGGTTCCGCGAGGACGAAACGTTCGAAGAGGCGACGCGCATCGACCGGCTGCTCGACAGCGAGAAGGTCAGACGGGATACGGGGAAATAAAACCAATGGGACGCCGCAAAAAGGGATTGCCGGTTCACGGCTGGCTCGTGCTCGACAAACCAGCGAACATGACGTCGACACAGGCCGTCGGCATCATACGGCGCGTATTCAATGCGCAGAAGGCTGGGCATTCGGGAACGCTCGATCCGCTCGCGACGGGTATCCTGCCGATTGCGCTCGGGGAGGCGACGAAAACCGTATCGTTCGCGGTCGATGGCGAGAAAGCCTATCGCTTCACCGTGCGCTGGGGCACGGAGACCGAGACGGACGACACCGAAGGCGCGGTGACGAAAACGAGCGATCAGCGTCCGGATCGCGCCAGTATCGAAGCACTGCTGTCGCAGTTTCACGGCGAGATCATGCAGGTGCCGCCTGCCTATTCGGCGATCAAGGTCGATGGCGCGCGCGCCTATGATCTGGCGCGCGACGGAGAGACGGTCGTGCTCGAAGCGCGGCCCGTCTTCATAGACAGCTTGCAATTGGTCGATACACCGGACGCCGCGACGAGCGTGTTCGAGGCGCGCTGCGGCAAGGGAACGTATGTGCGTGCCCTGGCGCGCGACATGGGTCGCCTTCTCGGCTGCTACGGGCATGTCATCGCTTTGCGCCGGACGCAGGTCGGCCCATTCGACGAAGCCATCGCGGTCACGATGGACGAGCTGATGGCTGCGTCCGATTCCGGCGACCCCGAACAGCTTTCGCGATTGCTGCAGCCTGTCGAAGCGGCGCTTGCCGATCTGCCGGAGCTGCTCGTGTCGCAGAGCGATGCGGCAAGTCTGGCGCGCGGGCAAACGGTTCTGATCCGGGGACGCGATGCGCCGATCCTGTCGGGGCCTGCTTATGCAACTTCCAAGGGGCGGCTTGTCGCGCTCGGTGAGCTTGCAAAAGGTGCGCTTCACCCCACCCGCGTTTTTAACCTCGGTTGATGTGTAAGCCTGCGACGTAGATGTAATGCATTGAAATTACAAGAGTATTTACATTGCAATTCAACCTCGCGTTTGTCTGAGGTTCGTGTATAAGTAGCGCCGACCGCGCGGGGTGCTCGCACTTTCGCGCGGCTTTCATTTGCGACCCCGCTGGACGACATCCCGGCCGTGGCCGCTTCGAGCCAACTCCCAATTCGAAAGGAACAACCGATGTCGCAGATCGCACCTCACCGCCGTGAGGCGAAAACGGCCATCATCAAAGACAACGCGACGAAGGCCAACGATACCGGCTCGCCGGAAGTCCAGATCGCAGTGCTGACCCACCGCATCAACGAGCTGACCGAGCATTTCAAGCTGCATAAAAAAGACAATCACTCACGCCGCGGGTTGCTGAAGATGGTCAGCCAGCGCCGCCAGCTGCTCGACTATGTGAAGAGCAAGGACAACGCGCGATATCAGAAGATCATCGAGAAGCACGGTATTCGCCGCTAAGCCGCGAAGTCGCTTCGCGTTCAAGACGGGGCCAACCCATGGCCGTACGTGCAAAGATCTAAAAGAAGAGAGCCGTCGGCGCCGTTGCGGTGCCGGCGCGACAGGTGCTCGCCCGGCATGAGGCCGGCGGGCAAGTCCGACCGAACAGAAAAAGCGAAAACGAAAGATCCAACATGTTTGATATCCATCGAGTCGAAATCGATTGGGGTGGCCGCAAGCTAAAGCTCGAAACCGGCCACTATGCCCGCCAGGCCGACGCGGCCGTGATGGCGCAATACGGCGACACGACGGTTCTCGCGACCGTCGTCGGCGCACGCTCCGTAAAGCCCGGCATCGACTTCTTTCCGCTCACCGTGAACTATCAGGAGCGCACCTACGCGGCCGGCAAGATCCCCGGCGGCTATTTCAAGCGCGAAGGCCGTCCGACCGAAAAAGAGACGCTGACGTCGCGTCTCATCGATCGTCCGATCCGGCCGCTTTTCGTCGAAGGTTTCAAGAACGAGACGCAGGTCGTCGTGACGGTGATGTCGCACGATCTCGAAAACGATCCCGATATCCTCGGCATGGTTGCCGCGTCCGCGGCGCTGACGCTGTCGGGCCTGCCGTTCCTCGGACCGATCGGCGCGGCGCGTGTCGGTCTCATCGGCGGCGAACTCGTGCTGAATCCGATGATCGATGAGATGATCGAGAGCAAACTCGATCTCGTCGTCGCCGGCACAGCCGACGCGGTGATGATGGTCGAATCGGAAGCGAAGGAGCTGCCCGAGTCGCAGATGCTCGAGGCCGTGATGTTCGGTCACAAGCACATGCAGCCGGTCATCCAGGCGATCATCAAGCTTGCCGAGAAGGCCGCGAAAGAGCCGTGGGACATCCAGATCCCCGACAAGGCCAAGTACGCCGGCGAGGTCAAGAAGCTCGCCGAGAAGACGCTCAAGCAGGCGTTCTCGACCAAAGAAAAAGGCAAGCGCCAGGATCTCGTCGGGGAAGCGAAGAAGGCAGTTAGCGAGGGCATCGCAATTCCTGCTGATGATCCGAATGAGAAAGTTCTGCTTTCGGACGCCTTCAAGTCTCTCGAAATGGACATTATGCGCGGCGACGTTCTGAAAACGAAGATGCGCATCGATGGTCGTGACCTGAAAACGGTTCGCCCGATCCTTTCGGAAGTTCGCGTTCTGCCGCGCACGCACGGCTCGGCGTTGTTCACGCGCGGCGAGACGCAGGCGCTTGTCGTCGCGACGCTCGGCACCGGCGAGGATGAGCAGTATGTCGACAGCCTCGAAGGGACGAAGAAGGAGCGCTTCCTGCTCCATTACAACTTCCCGCCTTATTCGGTCGGTGAAGTCGGACGCATGGGCTCACCGGGCCGCCGCGAGATCGGCCACGGCAAGCTTGCATGGCGCGCGATCCATCCGATGCTGCCGTCGCAGGAGGACTTCCCCTACACGCTGCGCGTCGTTTCGGAGATCACCGAATCCAACGGCTCGTCGTCGATGGCGACGGTCTGCGGTTCGTCGCTGGCGCTGATGGATGCAGGCGTGCCGCTCAAAGCACCGGTCGCCGGCATTGCGATGGGTCTCATCAAGGAAGGCGACGACTTCGTCGTTCTGTCGGACATCCTTGGCGACGAAGACCATCTCGGCGACATGGACTTCAAGGTGGCGGGTACCGCAAACGGCGTGACTTCGCTGCAGATGGACATCAAGATCACGGGCATTACGGAAGAGATCATGCGCATTGCGCTCGATCAGGCGCACGACGGCCGCATCCATATCCTGGGTGAGATGGCGAAGGCGCTGACCGGCGCGCGTGAAGAGCTCGGCGAGTTCGCGCCGCGCATCGAGACGATCAAGATCCCCGTCGACAAGATCCGCGAAGTTATCGGGTCGGGCGGTTCGGTCATTCGCGAGATCGTCGCGGAGTCGGGTGCCAAGATCGATATCGAAGACGATGGTACGGTGAAGATCGCATCTGCCAATCGCGAGTCGATCGAGAAAGCGCTGGCGCGCATTCGCGGCATTACGTCGGAGCCCGAGGTCGGACAGATCTACAAGGGCAAGGTCGTAAAGGTCATGGAGTTCGGCGCGTTCGTGAACTTCTTCGGTGCGAAGGACGGACTCGTTCACATCTCGCAGCTCGCGCCGGGTCGTCCGGAATCGGTTGGTGCGGTCGTGAAGGAAGGTCAGGAAGTCTATGTGAAGCTTCTCGGCTTTGATGATCGCGGCAAGACGCGGCTGTCGATGAAGATCGTCGATCAGACGACAGGCCAAGAAATTCCGCGCGCCGAGGGTGAGCCGGAAGAAGTTTTTGAGAGCCGCCCGCCACGTCGCGAAGGCAACCGCGGCGGCGGTCGCGGTGGTCCGCGCCGTGAGCGCGGCTGATGCAGCATCCAAAGTTGCCAACATGAAAGGAGCCGCCAAATCCGTTGATTTGGCGGCTCTTTGTTTCTCTATCGAACGTCTAGAACCAATAGCATTTGCCGTGCCTGCAAACGTGGTTCGTACATTGGACGCGACCAATGCCCTTCACGTGCTTGTGCCAGCCGTTCAGTCCCCGGCGACATTTGCGATGCCAGAAGTGCGCCTCCACGACGTTCGACGATTGTGCGCTTACGTCTTTGAGCAGGCTCAGCGGTGCGGGTGAGGCCGCGTTGGCGGATGCGCCCGACATCGCAACCCCCGCTGCGAGCGCAACGGTAGCCAGCCAAATCTTGCTGTTCATTGATTTACTCCTCTCCCCGAACTCCGGAGATTTATCTCCAGTTGGCTCTAACGGGGCAAGGCTAGCGTCGCCCAAAAGGACCGCCAACTGATCAATCGCCGAGAAATGAGATCGGCGCGCCGCTGTTGCAACTTAGCGTCTCATGCGCGTCCGAAAGCGGGGACGTCCGGCCAGAATACGCGAGCTTTTTTGCTGACTTCTGCGGGATCGCCAGTGGTCAGGAGAGTCAGCTTTCCGGATTCGTCGCCGTTCAAATAGTGAGGCCGGCGCGCAAGATAATCTTCAAAGCTGTCGGAAACGACCTCGGGCTGCGAGAGAATGCGCGTGAACGGCGGCAAGTGTTTGCGAAACAGATGCTCGACGAGCGGGAAGTGCGTGCAGCCGAGGATCGCACGATGCGGGGGCATTCCATCCGTTTCGTTCAAAAGCCCGGCGATGCCTGCACGCACGAGGTCTTCGAGGTGTGCCTCGGGCCGTTTTTCCTCGATAGCGCCTGCGAGTTCGGAGCAAACCTGCTGGACGACCGTCACCTTCGGGCAGCGCTTGCCGATCTCTTCGGGATAGACACCCGACATCACCGTCCGCGTCGTTCCGAATACGCCGATCGTGTCGGTGTTGTACTTCTGCGGATATTGCGGTGAGGTCACTGCCCAGGGCGTTTGCGTGGCGGCTTCGACGGTCGGCGCGACAATGCCGAGAACGTTGTGTGTCCCGGCCCGGCGGCTATGCGGTAGCCACTCCTGTTGCAGACGTCTGAGTGCGACGGCGGTTGCCGTGTTGCAGCCCAGGAGCACGAGCTTGGCACCGCGCCCGAACAGATCTTCGACGCAATCGCGGGTGTAATCGACAATCGCTTCCGATGGGCTGTTGCCGTAGGGCACGTGCGCATGGTCGGCCAGATAAACAAAATCGGCGGCTTTGAACCGCTCGATGAGGACACGCAGAACGGTGAGGCCGCCAAGCCCTGAATCAAAGACGCCGATCATGGCCCGAGTGTTTGCGATGCTCGGCGGCGGACGTCAACGGCTTCCAAGATCACTCCGCCGCTGCGGACGGCGAGGCGCTCGGACCCTTCGACTCGGTGTCGTGCTCTTTCAGGCTCTGCAGCGACGGCATCGAGACGGTGTTGTAGCCGCAGTCAACAAAGTGGACCTCGCCGGTAACGGCGCCGGACAATGGCGACAGCAGATAGAGCGCCGAGCCTGCGACCTCGTCGAGCGTCGGAGTTCTCTGCAACGGTGAATTATCGCGCTGGAAATTGAAGATGACGCGGGCGTCCGAAACGCCTGCGCCGGAGAGCGTGCGCATCGGTCCGGCCGAGAGCGCGTTGACGCGGATGCCCTGCGGTCCGAGATCGGCGGCGAGATAACGGACGGAGGCTTCGAGTGCGGCCTTGGCAACGCCCATGACGTTATAGGACGGCACCCAGCGGGTCGCGCCGCCGTAAGAGAGTGTGATCAACGCGCCGCCGTTCGGCATCAGCGCGGACGCGCGCTTCGCAATCTCGGTGAACGAGAAGCACGAGATCACCATCGAATTGATGAAGTTTTCGCGGGTGGTATCGGCGTAGCGCCCGGCAAGCTCTTTCGGGTCGGAATAGGCGAGCGCATGCACCACGAAATCCAGGCTGCCCCATTCCTGTTTGATGCGGTCGAAAACCCGATCGACGCTTGCCAGATCGAGAACGTTGCATTCCTCGATGATCTTCGAGCCAAGCGACTGAGCGAGCGGCGCTGCTCGGCGACCGAAGGCTCCGCCCTGATACGTAAACGCAAGTTCGGCGCCTTGGCCTGCGAGCACCCGCGCGATCCCCCAGGCGATGGAGCGATCGTTGGCAACGCCCATAACAAGACCGCGTTTGCCCGCCATGATCGGACCCGGCCTGGCGATATCGATGTCGGTCATTGGAAGCCTCGCTTTGTCACCAAAACTACGTCCGCGGACGTCGAACCAACCACTACCGCGCTTATATACTCTCATCGTGTGCCGCCAGCCTGCCGGTCGACGACAGACAGGCAAGGCGCAGGATCGCACCGTTACTCAGGCATCGTGGCGGCCGAAAATCAGAGTGGCATTGGTGCCGCCGAAACCGAAGCTGTTCGACATCACACAGTTAAGTTCGGCGTTGTCGATGCGACTCAGGGCGATCGGCACGTCCGCGAACGCCGGATCGAGTTCCTCGATGTTGGCGCTCTCGCAAATGAAGCCGTTGTTCATCATAAGCAGGGAGAAAATCGCCTCCTGCACGCCGATGGCGCCGAGCGAATGGCCGGTGAGCGATTTAGTCGCAGAGATCGACGGGATGTTGCTGCCGAACACCGCGCGAATGGCGTCGATTTCCTTGGCGTCGCCGACCGGCGTGCTGGTGCCGTGCGGATTGATGTAGTCGATTTTGGGGAGGCCCTTGCCGTCGAAGCCTTTGAGGGCGAGGCGCATGCAGCGCTCGGCGCCTTCGCCAGACGGCGCGACCATATCGTAGCCGTCGGAAGTTGCGGCGTAGCCTTTGACTTCGCCGTAGATCTTGGCGCCGCGGGCTTTCGCGTGCTCCAGCTCTTCGAGAACGACGACACCGGCGCCACCCGCGATCACGAAGCCATCGCGGTCTTTATCGTAAGCACGGCTGGCTTTTTCGGGCGTCGCGTTGAAGTGCGTCGACATCGCACCCATGGCATCGAAGAGATTCGACAACGTCCAGTCGAGTTCCTCGCAGCCGCCGGCAAACATGACGTCCTGCTTGCCCCATTGGATGAGCTCAGTCGCGTTGCCGATGCAGTGCGTGCTCGTCGCGCAAGCCGAAGCGATCGAATAATTGACGCCCTTGATCTGAAATGCCGTCGCCAGCGCAGCGGATGGTCCGGAGCACATGGCCTTTGGAACCTCGAACGGGCCGATCTTTTTCGGGCCGCCGGTTTCGAGCGTCGTCTCGGCGGCTTCCACGATGGCACGTGTCGACGGGCCACCGGAGCCGAGAATAACCCCCGTGCGTTCGTTGACGACGGTCGTCGGCTCAAGGCCGGCGTCGCGGATCGCCTGATCCATGGCGATCCAGTTCCAACCGACGCCGGGGTTCATGAAGCGCCGAGGTTTTCGCGGCACCATGCTTTCCCACTCGAGATGAGGCGCGCCATGGACCTGACATTTGAAGCCGAGGTCGGCGTACTTTTCGGCGCGCGATATGCCCGGCTTCGCCTCTCTCAGGGAAGCGAGCACTTCCTGAGTATTATTTCCGATAGAGGAAATAATGCCCATTCCAGTCACAACAACGCGCCGCATGCGCTCCTAATCTCCTGCGGTTTTTGCGTAGCCCGCGAGGCCATCGGGGCGGTGCGCAACGCTTAAGGGCCTTCGCTCGATTTGAGTAGGACCCTCAGATCCTTGGCTGTGTATATCACCTCACCGTCGGCTTTAAGGATGCCATCGGCTTCGGCGAGCTTCAATTTCCGGGCGATCACTCTTTTGATGTCTATGACATATTCAAGCAATTTGACGTCCGGCGTCACCTCGCGCGTGAACTTGACTTCGCCAACGCCCGAAGCGCGGCCTTGGCCGCTCAAGCCAAGCCAGCCGAGAAAGAAACCCGTCAACTGCCAGAGAGCATCGAGGCCCAGGCATCCGGGCATCACCGGGTCGCCCTTGAAATGGCAGGCGAACAGCCAATCGAGGCGTTCGTTTCCTGCGACTTTAAGCTCAGCGACGATCTGGCCCTTCCCGTGCGCGCCGGCGTTCTCGGAAATTGCTGCAATGCGGTCGACCATTAGCATTGGCGGCAGCGGGAGCTGGGCATTTCCAGGACCGAAAAGCTCGCCACGCCCGCAGGCCAAAAGATCGTCAAATTCGTAGCTCGAACGGCGCTCCGCCATGCAATCCCCTCGTCTCCTCCCGGCCAAGTGAGATTAATTTTAAATAATCCCACGCCGGTCACACGTCTGCGGCTCCTAACACAGCCTCGGCGTAACGCCTAGCACAGCCCGCTGTGGCGTTGTAACGACGGGATTTTGGACCAAATAACGTATTCTTGTCGCAAGTTGCGGGTTTTCAGGCATAAGATTATACTTCAATCTAACAGTGTGTTGCGCCGGGATAGGTGCAACGTGGGAACTTCAGAGCGATTGTTCAAACGGAAATGTCTGAGAAATTGCCGGCGGAGCCGGATGCCAGACCGATGGCCACGATACCAGGCATGCTACGGCAGGCGGGATTGCGCCCGACGCGGCAACGGTTGGCGCTCGGTCGCCTTCTGTTTGGAAGCGGCGACCGGCACGTGACTGCTGAGCAGCTGCATGCCGAAGTCTCGTCGCTCGGTGAACACGTGTCGCTTGCGACCGTTTACAATACGCTGCACCAATTCAAGAAGGCAGGTCTCGTGCGCGAACTCGCGATCGAGGGCTCAAAAGCCTACTTCGACACTAACACGTCGAACCACAACCACTTCCTGCTCGAGAGTAACGGCGAGCTTATGGACATTCCTGGAGACGCGATCCGCGTGGAGGGTCTGCCGCAGCCGCCGGAAGGTATGAAGATCACACACGTCGACGTGGTCGTTCGTCTTTCGAAGGACTAAGGCTATTAACCGACGAAGCGGTGGTTCGGCCCGGCCTCATTTGATCGTTTCGCCTTCGTATACGCCCCAGAGCTTCTTCTGCTCGATGTAGCCGCTGTAGGCATCGACCGTCACGCGGCACCAGCGTCCGTCACACGTATGGAGATCAGCGATAACGCCGGCCTCGACGTTGACGACGACGTTCGAACGCTCGCTGTCGTTCGCGTGAATCGGAACCAGCGGTGGTGTCGCGCTGGCCTTCCGCTCCCACGGCAGAACCAAGGCTGTCCTGCGGCCGGACAGAAATGATTGCAGGACCCATCCGGTAGCGCCTTCAGAATCGCGAACCTGACGCCAGCTTTCGTATTCCTTGACGATCTCAAGGGGCAGGCCGGCACGGCGATAAACCCAGCCGGTCGGATAATCGGTTCCGGGCCCGTTCCTGAGATTGACCCGATCCGATTTCAGGCTGACGAACCGTGGCACCGGCAGGCCGCTGCCTGAGGGGGTGGCCGAGGTCTCACCGGGCTGAGCGCCCAAGGGCGCGAGCGCTGCTACGAATATCATAGCAACGTACGAGAGAACGGCCACGAAAGGCCGTGGGCTACGGGCTTGCAGGACACGTTTCGAGCGAGAAAAGAGCGATGCGGTCATCTGAAGCGTTTCGCGAGCTTCTATTTGATGATGGGTTCAGAGATGAAGGGTAGTCGCGGCACATAGTGAATCAGCACTTTGTCTTCGCGAAGGCCATCTGATAGACACGGGGCCGCACTTTCTCAAGCGGGCACGCCCATTGGGCCGAATCGGTCGGCCTTTGTGCAACGGAAAGCGAATGCCAACTCCCACGAAAAAACCTGTCGTCGTCGTCACACGTAAACTTCCCGACGTCGTCGAGACGCGCATGTGCGAACTGTTCGATACCCGGCTCAACGTCGAAGACAAGCCGATGACTCAAGCACAGCTCGTCGAAGCGGCGAAAGCGGCCGACGTTCTCGTGCCGACCGTGACGGACCGCATCGATCGTGCCGTGCTGACGCAAGCGGGGCCGCGTCTCCGGCTGATCGCCAACTTCGGCACCGGCGTCGACAATGTCGATCTCGATACGGCGCGCAATCGCGGCATCCTCGTCACGAATACGCCGGGCGTTCTCACGGAAGACACCGCGGACATGACGATGGCGCTGATCCTTGCGGTGCCGCGCCGGCTTGCCGAGGGCGCGGCCTACATGCGCGATCCGGCAACGAAGTGGTCGGGGTGGTCGCCGACGTGGATGCTCGGGCATCGGATTTACGGCAAGCGCCTCGGGATCATTGGAATGGGCCGCATCGGGCGCGCGGTCGCGCGGCGTGCCCAAGCCTTTGGCCTGCAGATCCATTATCACAATCGCCGCCGCTTGCCGGAGGACGCCGAAGCCGAGTTCGAGGCGACATTCTGGGAGAGCCTCGACCAGATGCTGACCCGCGTCGACATCGTGTCGATCAATTGTCCGCATACGCCCGCGACGTACCATCTTCTTTCGGCGCGGCGGCTGCGGTTGCTCAAGCATTCGGCGTACGTGGTCAACACGGCGCGCGGCGAGGTCATCGATGAGAATGAGCTGGCGCGGCTTCTCGAAACGGGCGCGATCGCCGGAGCGGGTCTCGACGTCTTCGAAAACGAGCCGGTCGTCAACCCGCGGCTTCTTGCGTCCGACCGCGTCGTTGCGTTGCCGCATATGAGCTCGGCGACGATCGAGGGCCGCATCGACATGGGCGAAAAGGTCATCATCAACATCAAGGCCTTTGCCGACGGTCATGCGCCGCCCGACCGCGTGCACGTCGCGATGCTCTGATCTGGCAATCGCTTCAAGACACGGGCGCTGCTATTCGGCGGCGCAAGCGCTCCCGCCCGTCGATCGATGGATCGAGAGATCGGTGATTGTCGGCATCCGGCCTGACAGTGGATTATCGGGATCCCAGGGAATCGACACGACTTCGAAGCGGCTCGCCAGTACGTCGCAAATCAGGAGCCGCCCTGCGAGACTTTCACCAATCCCAAGGATTTCCTTGACGATCTCGGCTGCCTGCAGCGTGCCGATGACGCCGGCGACCGGTCCGAGCACGCCGACCTCGGCGCAATTCGCTACAAGTCCTGGGGGCGGTGCTTCCGGGAACAGGCAACGCAGCGTCGGATAGGGTGTGCCGTCGGCTTTCTTTTCGTACGGCTTGAATAGTGAAACGTATCCGTCGAATGCACCAAGCGTCGCGTAGGCAAGCGGACGTTTCGCGAGATAACACGCGTCCGCCACGAGATAGCGGGTTGCGAAATTATCCGAGCCGTCGGCTATGACGTCGTAACGGCCGATGAGGTCTAGGGCGTTTTCGGCGTTAAGTCGCTCGGCATGAACCTCGACGTTGACCAGCGGATTCAGGCGATGAATGGTATCGCGCGCGCTCTCGACCTTGAGACGTCCAGCATCCGTGTTGTCGTGAGCAATTTGACGCTGCAGATTATCGAGCGAGACGCGATCGTCGTCGATGATGCCGATGGTGCCGACGCCTGCAGCCGCGAGGTACATCAGAACGGGCGAGCCAAGGCCGCCCGCTCCGATGATCAACACGCGCGCTGCCTTGAGCTTCTGCTGCCCCGGTGCGCCGACGTCGCGCAGCACGAGGTGGCGCTTGTAGCGTTGCACCTCCTCAGCCGTCAGCGTCGTCATTGTCTTTGCCTTTCGAACCTTAGCTTCGCGGCTGCGGTTCGACGAACAGTTCGCTTGAGAAATAGCGCTCCGCCGACGAGGGCGCGAACGTCACGATCGTCTTGCCTGCGTATTCCGGCCTTTCCGCGACCGAGATCGCAGCCGCGACGTTGGCTCCGGTCGAAATGCCGCCAGGGATGCCTTCGACCTTTGCGACCATACGTGAAACTTCGAATGATGTTTCGCTGGAAACTGTCACGACTTCGTCGATCAGATCGGTTTCGAGGTTCACTGGAATGAATCCGGCCCCGAGGCCCTGGATTTTGTGCGGGCCTTTAGGCTGGCCGGAGATCACAGCGCTGGTTGTCGGCTCGACGGCAATGACTTTGAGGCCCGGAATGCGCTTTTTGAGCACGCGGCCGCAGCCGGTCAGCGTGCCACCGGTACCGACGCCGATCACCACGGCGTCAACTTTACCCTGCGTGTCGTTATAGACTTCTTCGGCTGTCGTTTTTTCGTGAACGAGAGGGTTTGCCGGGTTGCTGAATTGTCCCGGAATGACGGCGTCTGGTAGAGATTTCGCCAGTTCTTCGGCTTTCGTCAACGCGGCGGGCATGCCGCCCGGTCCCGGCGTCAATTCCAACTCGGCGCCAAGATGGGTCAGAATCTTGCGGCGCTCGATCGACATCGTTTCCGGCATCACCAGGATGAGGCGATAACCGCGTGCCGCCGCAACGAACGCCAAGCCGATGCCGGTGTTGCCGGAGGTCGGCTCGATCAGAACGGTCCTGCCGGGTTTGATGCGTCCTTCCGCTTCGAGCGCGTCGATCATGGCGACGCCGATGCGGTCTTTGACGGATGAGAGCGGATTGAAGAATTCAAGCTTCAGGAGAATGTCGGCCTTGAGATTTGCGGCCGCCTTGATTTTCGATAGTCGCACGAGCGGCGTATGTCCGATCGTCTCGTCGATACTCTCGTAGACGCGCCCTCGTCCCCACGTGCGCGTGGCAGCGAGTGTCTTGATCTCAAGCGTTTGTGTCATTGGCTTCTCTCGGTCTTCGTTGATCTGCTGTGAGCGCATATGGGATGTGGCGGCTGTTCTCGCAGTTTCGGGGCTGGTCCTCAAGTCCTCGAAGCTGCTAACAAGCATTTAATAAGCAAAGCACTTTTCCGTCTTAGCGGCTTCGCGTTCTTCCTTCTTGCGGAGATTTGGATTTCTTAGGAGGCGGCTTTTTCGTAACCGCGTTTTGTTTTTTGACCTTCATTGAGGATGAGCTTGTTTTCGTTCCGGTCGAACCGAAGCCTCCGGCTCCTCGTTTCGTCGCGGTGATCTTCGCAACTTCTTGAAGATCGACGTGGGTGACCGGCGCGACGATCATCTGCGCGATCCGTTCGCCACGTTTGATCGTGAAGGCCTCTTTACCGAGATTGATCAATATGACCGAGACTTCGCCCCGATAGTCGGAATCGATCGTGCCGGGGCTGTTTAAAACAGTAATTCCGAATTTCGCCGCGAGTCCGGATCGCGGCCTGACCTGAGCTTCATTTCCCGGCGGCAATTCGAAAATCAATCCGGTTGGGACGAGCACGCGGTCGCCCGGCAGGAGTATCACCGGGTTATCGGCAGGAACGGCGGCAACGAGATCGAAACCTGCAGCTTCTGCCGTTTGATAGGCGGGCAAGGAAAGATCTTCGGCGTGCTGCAAACGCCGGATATTGACCTTGGTTTTTACGGGCTGGCGGGGCCGGCTCATTCGGCGGCGGCTCGCTTCAGACTCGCCAGATGTTTGGCGGCGCGTTCGACGATTTTGGCGGCGACGTCGGCTTTGGTCATCTCAGGCCAGCTTTCAACGCCAGCACTCGTCAAGAGATGAACAGTGTTGCGATCGCCGCCCATGATGCCCGTTTGCGGCGATACGTCGTTTGCAACGATCCAATCGGCGCCCTTGGACTTCAGCTTCTTTTTCGCATGAACTAGGACATCGTGCGTCTCGGCGGCGAAGCCGACGACGAGGGCTGGGCGTCCTTTGCTCCTTTGCGCAATTGCTTTCAGAATATCGGGATTTTCGGCGAGGGACAGAGCTGGTGGGGCGTTCGAAGCGGACTTCTTGATTTTGGATACGCTCGGTGCGGCGACGCGCCAATCGGCGACGGCCGCTGCAAATATGGCGATATCGGCCGGAAGTGCGGCTTCGACCGCCTCAAGCATTTCTTTCGCCGTCGTCACGCGGACGACGCGAACGCCCGGCGGGTCGGCGATCGATACCGGGCCAGATACAAGCGTGACGTCCGCGCCAAGCTTTGCCGCTGCCATGGCCAGCTCACACCCTTGCTTTCCCGACGAGCGGTTCGCGATGTAGCGCACCGGATCGATAGGTTCGTGGGTCGGTCCGCTCGTGATGATGACGTGGCGTCCGGCGAGAGGCTTATTTTCAGAGCCGGAAGAAAAATGGTTTTCGATGGCGGTGAGCAGGTCTGGCACTTCAACGAGCCGTCCGGGCCCGGCTTCGCCGCGCTCCGCCATCTCTCCGACTGCAGGACCGATGAAACGGATGCCGTCGCGCTTGAGCTGTTCGACGTTGCGGCGCGTCGCCGGATTGAGCCACATGTGCGGGTTCATTGCCGGCGCAACGAGCACGGACTTGTCCGTTGCGAGTAGGATCGCGGTCGCGAGGTCGTCGGCGTGTCCGCCCGCCATACGCGCGATTAGGTCGGCGGTTGCCGGTGCGGCAATAACCAGATCGGAATCGCGAGCCAACCGGATGTGTCCGATCTCACGCTCGTCATCGAGATCGAAAAGATCGGTAAAGACACGTTCATTGGTCAGCGCCGCGACAGAAAGGGGTGTGACGAATTGCTGGGCAGCCTTGGTCATCACGACACGAACGTGATGGCCGCGTTCTCTCAGGCGCCGGATGAGATCCAGGCACTTGTAAGCCGCGATGCCGCCGCCGATGATCAGTAAAATCCGTTTCGCCGAGGACAACTCTGTAAAGCCCTATGAGGACGCAAGAGGCCAAGACTTTATCATATTCCGGCCGGCCGGAAGTTAAGGCAGTTGAGGCGACAACCGAGCCTTGCGCGCGATTCTGCATGACCCAACGGCACCATCCCGCCTATATCCGCCCTAACCATTCCATTTTGGAGGCGTCACCCATGCGCTTTAGATTTCTGCTTTTGAGCTTAATGGCTCTACTGCCTGCCGCGGCCCACGGTCAGGGGGCCACGAGCAAGGGCGTCACCGTCGCGAACGCTTGGGCGCGAGCGACACCGGGCGGTGCAACCATCGGCGCGGCCTTTCTCGAAATCCGGACGGACAAGAATACCTCGGACCGGTTAACCGCCGTTTCGTCGTCCGTCGCCGACAAGGCCGAGGTTCATTCAAGCTCGATGCAAAACGGGGTCATGAAAATGCGCCGCCTGGACGCGATCGATCTGAAGCCTGGCGAGACGTTGGTTTTGAAGCCGATGGGGGACCACATCATGCTCTTCGACTTGAAGCAGCCCCTGAAGGAAGGCGATACCGTCGATTTGACGCTGACCTTCGAGAAAGCCGGTCCCATTGGTGTCAAGGCGGGTGTCAAAGGGATGGCGGACATGGGTCCGCAAGGGGTCCACCATCATTCCGGCGGCAACATGGACTCAATGTCGCATGACGGAATGATGTCACCTGATCAAACGCACGGCGACATGCATCATTGAGAGCATTCTCCGTGATCGGACTTTCCGCGAGTGCGACGAATTTTTTATGTCGCGCGGTTACTTGACGCAGAGCGAATGATGGTACATGGTGCGCGCGCTCACGACGGCCGGACCGGTCGTGGGTTTCAAACAAAACGAATAAAGGTCCAAGTCTAGGGACGAAACTATTGGGGTGGTGCGCTTGGCGCGCCGCCCCAATTCAATTTTGGCCTTTGCTCGCGTCCTAAAGGCGCGCTCAGAGCGCGACACGTGTCCTGCAGCGGACAACCTTCGGTGACGCACGTGCAGTGTGTGCCTAACTCGCCTTTCCCGGCGACTATCGCCAAAATTCTGCACACCTCGCGCCCAGCCGCCTTGATCGGGGCGTCTTTCTCGCGGCAATAACGCCCGCTGTTAGGCTACCATCCGAGCAGAAGGGGAGAAGATGGGCCGACAAGGGGACATCGCTGATGCCAGCCGACCCTCACGCCGCCTCATCCTGGCGAGCGTGGCGATCTGGCTCGTCGTGGC
The DNA here is from genome assembly GCF_000230975.2 of Hyphomicrobium denitrificans 1NES1. Classification (NCBI taxonomy): domain Bacteria; kingdom Pseudomonadati; phylum Pseudomonadota; class Alphaproteobacteria; order Hyphomicrobiales; family Hyphomicrobiaceae; genus Hyphomicrobium; species Hyphomicrobium denitrificans. Next base: position 3,763,720 of record NC_021172.1, read on the forward strand.
GCTTGCGCTGCCGCTTTCGGCTCTGACTCTCAACTTCTTCCGTCTCGGTGGTTCTCCGCTCGGCTTTTGGATCGCTGCTCAAGGCGCGTTGATCGCGCTCGTCGTTCTCGCGTTCGTTTACGCCTGGCGCGCTGGAGGCCGTGCCCCTGCGGAAAACATTTGGTCGAGTTTGGCATTCGCAGGCGAAGCCGTGGGTGCCGCGACGCTCGTCGGCTTCACGGGATACATCGCAGCTATCGGATATGACGCTCTGGCGTTGCCGATTGGGCTTATTGCAGGCCTGACGTTGCTTGCGATCCTCATCGCTCCGCGGTTCGTTCTTTACCCGGTGCGGTCTATCGGCGGTTTTTTTGCCGTTCGATACGGCGGGAATTCCGCGCGCCGACTTGCCTTGCTGATTGTGGCCGCGGCGACAGCGGTTCTGCTTGCCGCCGATCTGAAAGCGGGTGCCTATGCTTTGCAGAGTCTGGCGCGAATCGAATTTCCGGAAGCTGTGACGGCACTCGTTTTTGGTGTGGCCGCCGTCTGGCTGGTTGGCCGCGTGCTGGCGGTGCGAAAACTTGCTGGCATCGGTTTTGCGGCGATGCTCATCGGGCTGATCATCACGCTTGTGGCGATCGCGGCACGTGCCCGAGGCTGGACCATCCCGCATCTGACGCTTGGAGCGGCGCTCGAAAATCACCTCAACCTCAATATGACGCTGGTTGTCAATCGCCTTGCCGACGTCGATGCGCTGACGCCGATGACCTCGCCCTTCCTACAGCTTTCGATGCGAAATTTTGCGGGACTTCTGCTCGCCGTTGCGCTCGGCGTGGTGGCGGCTCCGCATCTTCTTGGGCGGCATGTTTCGCAATCGGTCGTCGCGCCGGGAGGGGCGGTGCGCCGTACGGCGTTGGCGCTGATCGGGGTTGCTGTCGTCGTAGCAAGCCTGCCGCCGCTTGCCGTTTATAGTCGTGTCGCTTTCGAGACGGTGCTGGCTAAGGGCATCGAAGACGCAGTCATTCCCAATAAGTTTGCCGAGGCCAGCGAACTCGGATGGGTCAAAATCTGCGACAGGAATTCGGGCAACGTTGCCGACCTTGCTGCAGCGTGCGCCAAGGCACCCGAGCAGCGCGGATTTCTAAGGCTCCAGGATCTCACATTCTCGACGGACGGGTTCGTCGTCGCTGCGCCGTTCATGGCGGGTCTCGATCGTTTCTTGCAGTATCCGCTGCTATTGGCCGTTCTGATTGCGACGCTCCTAATGGGCCATGCGCTTCTCGCCAGCCTCGTCGATGCCGATGCGGAAGTCAGAAAAAATTCGTCACAACGAGATTTGGATTTTCGTTCAGCGACAATCGGCGCCAGCGTGCTTGCGCTGGGGGCCATTATCGCGAGCGTGTCGACGATCGGGAGCGGCTTGCTTTTGGCGGAGGGATTCGCATTGCTCGCTGCCGGTCTTTTCGTGCCGATCGTTCTAGGCCTTTATTGGCGGCATATGAATTCTGCGGGCGCCGTCGCCGCAATGGCGGCGGGTACGTTCATTGCAGCGGCTTATCTGCTCGGTGTCCACGTCTGGCCGGTCGAGTTCTTCCGAATCTCCGGCGGGCTGTCGGATGCGGGAGCCGAAGCGGTGCAGAGATTTGCCGACCTCGATACGGCTGTCACTCTTGCGGTCGATCCACAGTCACAGGCGGCGGCGTGGACTGCTTTGCGGGAGCACGCGGCAACGCTTGCCAACTGGGGTGGGTTGAAGCCCGCCGCGATCGTACTGGTGGCGGTGCCGCTCGGGTTTGTCGTTGCGATTGCTGTCAGCCTTCTTGTCCGGGATCGAAAGACGGCGCGTCCCGCGCGCTAAGCCTTCGCGCACGGAGCCGAGTCATCTAAGCTCGTTTGTAGACGGACGATGCGGAGCGGCGTCAACGGATGTCGTACGAGATCTACGATCTGGTCGTGATCGGCGGCGGCATCAACGGCGCCGGCATCGCAGCCGATGCTGCGATGCGCGGGTTGCGCGTGCTATTGGCTGAAGCCGACGATTTGGCAGGCGCGACGTCGTCGGCGAGCTCGAAGCTCATTCACGGCGGGCTCAGATATCTCGAGCACTATGAATTCCGCCTCGTCCGGGAAGCATTAGCGGAACGCGAGGTTCTGCTCGCCAAGGCGCCGCACATCATCCGGCCGATGCGTTTCATTCTGCCTCATGTCGCGGGCATGCGGTCGAGAGCGTTGATCAGGGCCGGACTTTTCCTCTACGATCATCTCGCAACGCGCAGAACATTGGGCGGATCGCAGGCAATCGATCTCGGCGCCGACCCTGCGGGTGCGCCGCTGGCGTCCAACCTGAAGCACGGGTTCAGCTACTGGGACTGCGCGGTCGACGATGCACGTCTCGTCGTTCTCAATGCCATTGCTGCGCGCGAGGCGGGTGCGCGCATCGCGACGCGAACGCCGGTTCGCGCTCTTCGTGTCGAAGGCGGGCTTTGGATCGTGACGCTTGGCGACGAAGCTCGTCACGTGGCGGCACGCGCCGTTGTCAATGCGGCGGGCCCTTGGGTCGGTGATGTGGCGCGGCTGCGGGGATCGTCCGGCGCGCGAACGGCGGATGTCCGGCTGATCAAGGGTAGCCACATCGTCGTTCCGAGAATTGCGGGTGCGTGCGACGCGTACACCTTGCAAAACTTCGATGGCCGCGTCGTGTTTGCATTGCCTTTCGAAGCCGACTTCACGCTGATCGGTACGACTGAACAGCCGCAGACGCAAAATCCACGCATGGCGAGCGTGACGGCAGAGGAGGAAACCTACCTTCTCGACGCCGCAAATCGGTATTTCCGCGTTTCGCTGAAACGTGAGCAGATTATCTGGCGATTTGCAGGCGTCCGGCCGCTCGACGATGACGGCAGCGACAACGCTTCTGCGATTACCAGGGATTATCGCCTCGTCGTTGAATCCGATGGGACGCCACCGATCCTGCATGTCATCGGCGGGAAGATCACGACCTATCGAAAGCTCGCGGAATCGGCGCTCGATCTTCTTGGAGCATACTTTCCGGCAGCGGGTTCGTGTTCGACTAAGACTGCACCGCTTCCCGGCGGCGATTTCGAGGGTGGCACGTTCGAAGCGTGGTTCGACGATTTCGCTCGCACCAATGCCGGTTTTGGAAGAAACACGCTGCTGCGGCTTGCGCGCCGGTATGGCACGCAAACAGCCCGTGTCATCGAGGGCGCGTTATCGGAACGTGATCTTGGGAAAGATTTCGGCGCGGGTTTAAGCGCCGGAGAGATCGCGTATCTCAAATCCGAGGAATGGGCGGAAACGGCCGACGACATTCTCTGGCGGCGGACGAAAACGGGCCTGCACATTGCTCCGGAGGCGCGTTCAAGCGCCGCCGATGCGATACAGTCTTACCTTGATACGTCGTGAGCGTCTCGCGCTTGGGATCACATCAAACGGCGGCGCTTGGCGCGAAGTGCGCACGTCGCCGGACAGACGGACTCGGGGCACAACAACTGGTTCGCCTTGCGAAGCGCTGCGGCGAGGGCCTGAGCGCCGTTGAGCGTGTCGCCGATGTCATCCGAGCCGATCAATGCCGCCGCCGAGGCCGTCAACGCCTGGCGCTCGTCGTGTTGACATGCTGCGATGATCGAAATTGCCAGACATTCGTCACGGCAGAAGCTGCGGCAGCCGGACGGTGAAATTTCGATGTCGCGCTGGGCGTTGGCTTTGACGGCGCGAACGAATTTGGACAGGTCGAGAAGCAGGGCTTTCGCGTGCTCCGGACCGAGAATACCTGAGAACGAGTTCCAGGCATCTTCCCAACACTTGATGTCGCCCGTCGAAAGGCCCGCGAGCCAGCATCGAAAGCCGACGCCGACGAGTCGCTCGGGCGCTTTCGCGGGGAGCGGCACGACTTTCGCTGTCGGACGCGCCGTATCGGTTCGGGTGCTCAGTGAAGAACTAGCCATGAAAGCGTTCCTCCGTCGGCTGAGCCGGTCGAGGAAGACGGCTATTCGCGCAACGGAGCGCGCAAGAAATTCGTTTCATCATCTGCTCCAATATGCGGGGTTCAAGGCCCCGGTATCGGGTTGGCGCCGGTCGTTGACGCGCGATGCCGCTGCGGCACCGTAGGTGTGTGCTAACCTGATCGGAATGTGCGGGTCAACCGTTAGCGAACGGACAGCAATACATTAGAATTTTTATAATTTTCAATTGGCTATGACTGGGAAGATTTGTCCGATCCGGGCTGGTGTTTTCAGGCGGGCCAGCGCGCGAACCCTGCGAAAGATATCCGCGCAACCGTTCCCTTTTCAGGGGCGCTCTCGATTTCGAATTCGGCACTCATTTCGCTGACCAAACGACGGACGAGCGGAAGTCCGATTCCGCTGCCGCTGAGCCAAGGCTGTCTTGTTCCGCCCTGCTCTGGACTGCTTGTCGTGACCGCGCTGCCGCCGCTTATTCCGCATCCGGTATCGCGAACCGCCAGAAATACGCGACCGTCGGCGAGATAACCCGTTTCGACGTCAACGTCGCCTCCGGGCGGCGTGAACTTAATGGAGTTGGTCAGAAGGTTGAGAAGGATCTGGCGCAACGACGTCGGATTGGCGATGACGTGCGGCCGGCTTTTTTCTGCCTTGAGCGTCAGAGTGAGATTCCGCGACTGTGCGAGGGCTTGTACGCTGGAGACAGTACGCTCCACGACTGCATTGAGGTCGAGTGCGATCAGGCGCGGCAGTGTGGCTCCGGACTTGACGCTTTCTGAGAGAAGCGACGCAATGACGTCGAGCGCGTGTGTCGCGTTTTCGTGAATGTCGGCGGCATAATTCAAATAGCGCGGGTTGCCCATCACGCCCAACCGTTCGTCGCGCATGATCTCGGCTGCGGCTGCAATCGCCGTCAGCGGCGTTTTAAGTTCATGCGCGAGCTTTGCGAGATGATCGGGATCGAGAATGGACGTTGGCGCCAGCCGGAGATCGGGGGTTGCCGCCGGAGCCGCAGTCTGGAGACGCGCTCCGCCGATCCGCGGTCGATCTTCTTGTGCGTCGACAAGGGCTGCTTCGGAGCAGGTCTCGTCGATGACATGCAGGACAAAAACTCCCGACCGGTCGTTTGCCTGCTGACTGACGGTGCATTGAAGCGCCTTCAGCCGGCCGTTGCTCCAGAACGTCAACCTTTCGATGGATTTGCCATTGGCGGTCCCAAGGGTCGCGATCTCGCGCAAGCGAGCGAGCGCCGGGGTTGATGCATCGAGAGCGATCGGAAATGCCGCATAGGCGAATAGACCCATAGCGCGCGAGCCAGCGGTATTGGCAGCCACGATTTCGGCGCGTTCGGGATCGACAACGATGACGCCGGGATCGTTTCCGAGGTCGAGCGCCGGACCGCTGTCATGCGTGTGCTGGAGCGCGGGCGTAAGTGCAGCCGTCATCGCGGAATTCATCAAATCCCAAGAGCTACTCAGGCACTCCTGTCGAATGCATCTACGCGATTTGCCGACCGGCATTATATGGAAATCGCTTATTTTCCACCGTTGTCCCATGGGTGCGGATTGTTTTGCACGGCTTGCAGCGTCGGGGGCTCGATCCCGACCAGTGTTGGCAGCGCAAGACGGCAATCAAAGTGCAACTTTGCCTCACACGATACTCAAACCAAATGCGGTATCCGCATTTCAGACGCTTTCGGCGAAATCGGGAATTTTACTAACTGACGCGGCTGCTTTTTCGCATTGAGAGTAGTAGTAGGGCGGGCTTTGCCGCGACGAGCGTCCGGCACGCTGGTTTTGGAGCTAAAGTTGCGGACGGCGCGTCAAAAGCGTTGCGAAGACAAAGTCGGCGTCAATCGCGGAGTCTTGGGACGCATCGACTGGTCTGTCGTCGGAGCGATCGTCGCGCTAGCGGCATTCTCGTATGCGGTGACCGTTCTCTACAAGAATCTCGAAAACATCTCGTGGGACCAAGTTCGTCAGACCATCGTCACGTTTCCTGCGTCGCGACTCGCTCTCGCAGGACTTGCAACCGCCATCTCGTATCTTGCTCTGGTCGGATATGACGTCATCGCGCTACGGCTGGTCGGCGCCGATCGCGTTCCGCTTCGAACCACCGCCATCACCTCGTTCATCAGTCATGCCGTGACGTTCACGCTCGGCTTCGGCGTTCTGACCGGTGGTGCGGTCCGGATGCGTCTTTATCGCCCGTGGCGGGTGTCGACCGACCAAGTTCTGGCTGTCGTGCTGCTTTGCGCGTTGAGCTTCTGGGCGGGGCTTGCGGCTATCGCTGGCATCTGTCTGACACTCAATCCGGAGCTCGTCGCCGCTCTGGTCGGTCTCGATGCGGTGACCTGCCGAATTCTGGGCCTCGTCATTCTGGCAGCGCTGGCGCTGTGGCTAGTCATCGCTGCTCGCAAGCGGACGGCGATCGCAATCCGGGACTGGCAGTTGCCACTGCCGGGAGCGGGAACTTCGCTTGCGGCGATTTTGGTGGGCATGGCGGACGTCGCCGCTGCTGCCGCCGCGCTATGGGTGCTGCTACCGAACGATCTCGCCGTCACGTTGCCGGGATTCCTGGTCGTCTTTTCACTCGCGACCGTAGTTGGCGTGATCAGCCATGTCCCCGGCGGATTCGGTGTGTTCGACGCAATCGTTCTGCTCGGTACCGCCAAGGGCGCGCCGTCGCCCGAACTCGTCAGCTCGCTCTTACTTTTCCGGCTCGTTTATTATTTCGTGCCGGTTTCCATCGCGGCGATGATGCTCGTCGTCTATGAAGTGCGAGCGAGGTCGCGGGTTGCGCACGAAGACAGCAACCCGACCGCGGCGCTGTTCGATCCGATCATTCCACCGCTTGCGGCGATAGCAACCTTTTTTGGCGGGTTGGTGCTCCTCATCTCGGGAACGCTGCCGGCGGAGCGCATGTCCGTCGTGCGCAATTTCATCCCGCTGCCGTTCGTCGAAGCCTCGCATTTCATCGCCAGTCTTGTTGGGACCATCCTTCTCGTCGTTGCGAACGGTCTTGCACATCGCCTTCGGTCGGCTTGGCAGCTGGCGCTTCTGTTGCTCGGCGGGGGAGTTGTCTTTTCGGTGACGAAGGGGCTCGACTTCGGCGAAGCGCTCATCTGTCTCGCCGCGGCCGGGTTGCTCTTCGTCGGCAGAAAGGAATTCTATCGCCAGGGCGGCGTGTTCTCGGGCCGTCCGTCGGCATCTGCGTTATTAGCCGTCGCCGTTGCCGTCGGCGCTTCGGCATTCATCGGTCTCGCGATCTACCGAGGCGTTCCCTACGACAACTCTCTGTGGTGGGAGTTCGCGTATCATCAGGATGCGTCGCGGTTTTTGCGCGCAACCCTCGGCGCAGCGACGATCGCCATCGTCATCGCCGCCTATCAGCTCATGCATAGGGTTACGCCGAAACGGCACAGCATTTCGCCGAGCCAGGTTCTCGAGGTCGAGGCGATCGTCCGTGCCTCGAAGCAGATCACGTCGGAGCTTGCCCTTATCGGCGACAAGCAGTTCCTGTTTTCCCAAAGCGGCGACGGCTTCGTAATGTACGGCGTGCGTGGCTCGACATGGGTTGCTATGGGCGATCCGATTGCGGTCAGAAGCGCCGATCTCATCGATCTCGTATGGCGGTTCAAGGAGAACGCCGACGAGCACAGGGGCGTGCCGGTGTTCTATCAGGTCGCAGCCGACCACCTGCCGGTTTATCTCGACGCTGGGTTCTCGCTGATCAAGCTCGGGGAAGATGCGTGGGTTGATCTCGAAGCGTTTACGCTTGATGGCAAAGTTGGCCGGAGACTTAGACAAACGAAGTCGCGGGTCGAGCGAAGCGGTGTCTCGTTTGAAGTCATCAAGGCGGCCGACGTTTCGAACTTCTTTTGGGCCTTGAAGCGTGTTTCGGATGCCTGGCTTGCGGTGCACGGTCGGCGCGAGAAGGGCTTTTCGCTCGGCTTCTGGAACGAAGATTATCTGCGTCGGCACGATATTGCGGTCGTTCGGCACGAAGGACGAATCGTTGCCTTTGCGAACATCTTGAGGAAACCCGCCGCAGCGACGGCGTCGCTCGATCTGATGCGGCACGTGCCGGACGCACCGGAAAGCGTCATGGACTATCTGGTCGTGATGCTGCTCGAACAGGCCAAGACAGAGGGCTACAAATGGTTCAATCTCGGAATGGCTCCGTTGTCCGGTCTGCCTGAGCATCGGCTTGCGTCACGCTGGGCGAGATTCGCCGGGCTGTTCTTCCGCTACGGCGACCGGCTCTACAACTTCGAGGGTGTGCGCATCTTCAAGAGCAAGTTCAAACCCGAGTGGCGGCCGAAGTATCTCGCCTACGAGCAAAGCCTGCGCTTGCCACAAACTCTGCTCGACATCGCTGGGCTCATCAGCTCAAGCCCGCAACGCGTCATGGCGGGACGTCAACAGCATGAGGCTTAGGGTGGGACTGGGCGACTTCGTTGGCAGGGCAACGCTCGCCGCGAGCGCGGTTGTGCTTGCGGGGGTTCTGGCGGCCAGCGCCGCGGCGGCCGCGACGATGACCATGACGCAGCCGCGGTTTGGTACCGTCGAGCTTGTTATGCCCAAAGCGGAGGCGTCTGCGTTCGTGATCTTGTTGAGCGACCCGAATGGTCCGGCATCTGCCAACCGGGAGATTGCAGGCGGACTCGCCGACCGGGGCGCCGCCGTTGCCGTCATCGGTGAAGCTGCCGTCCGGTCCATCCTCCAATCGCCCGACAGCGGCAAGCATTGCATCGACCTGTTCGGCGATCTCGAAGGTCTGGCACGCACGGCGGAGCGGCAGACCGGCATGCAGAGCTGGCAACAGCCTGTGCTGCTTGGCATCGGCGATGCAGGCGCCATCGCCTACCTCGGCTTGGCGCAGACACCGTCGAATACGTTTGCGGGGGCGGTGAGCTTCGGATTTTCGCCGACGCTGGCATCGGCGCAGCCCTTTTGCGACGTAACGTCGACTGCCGGGCCGAAGCCTGGAACATTCACGTATGCGCCCGCGAAACTGGCGGGACGGTGGATCATCGTCACCACAAATCCCGACGATCAGAGCTCGCAGCCGTTCGTCGACGCCAATCCGGGGTCGAAGGCGATGGCCGGGTCGCCGCAGGACAAGTCTTCGCGAGACGTTGCGATCAACGCCGTCTTCGAGGTTGCCGCGACAACGACTGCGGCGCTCAGCGATTTGCCGCTCGAAGAGTTGCCGGCGACACAGCCCAAAATTCTGGTGATTTTTTTCTCTGGTGATGGCGGCTGGCGCGACATCGACAAGCGGCTCGGCGAAATGCTGTCGAAGGACGGCGTTGCGGTGATCGGCGTCGATGCGCTGCGCTATTTCTGGAGCAAGAAAGAGCCTCAGACGATTGCGGCCGATATCGGGCGTATCATCCGTCATTACGGGCCTGCATGGGGTGTGAAATCCTTCGCGCTCGCGGGGTATTCGTTCGGCGCGGGCATCATTCCGCTCACTTGGCCAAAACTCGATCCCGCGACGCAAAGCGAGATCAAGCTGATCGCAATGCTCGGACTGGAGCCCGTCGCGCGCCTGCAGATGTCAGTGGCAGGTTGGCTCGGGTTGAATTCATCCGCGGACATTCCGCTCGGGCCTTACTTGGCGCAATTGCCAAAGGACCGTGTGATGTGCGTCTATAGCGTCGAGGAGCAGAAGGACAACGATACCGGATGCACGCTGCCTGAACTTGACGGTGCGACGCGTGTGGCTCGCACCGGCGGGCATCATTTCGGGGGCGACTACCAGGAGATCGCGCAGATCATTCTCGATCGGCTGCGTGCCGTGAGCGCCGAGCGGTGAGCAAAAGATAACTTTAGGTGAATGGTACCGCCTCCCAGAGTTGAACCGGGGACCTCTAGATCCACAATCTAGCGCTCTAACCAGCTGAGCTAAGGCGGCACAGGCTTTGTTCACAAAGCAATAAATCGAGGCCGATGCCTGCCAGCCGTTTGGAAAGGTCCGGCGAACCTCGATTTCAGGGTTCAGCTATCACCACAGCTCTCCCCGAGGGTCAAGGGCCGAATGGCGCTGTCAGGCGGTTCGCGACGGACCACCGCGGCCGCCGAACAGGAAGGCCAATACAAGCCCCGCGACGAAGCCGCCGACGTGCGCCATATAAGCGATGCCGCCCGTGCCCGCAGTCTCGTCGGTCTGGGCGATCGAGCCGAAGCCGCTGAAAAGCTGCAGCACGATCCAAAATCCGATCACGGCGAGGGCGGGGAGCGAGACAATCTGGCGGATGACGAGCACGTCGACGCGCGCGTGCGGGAACATCAAAATGTAAGCACCAAGCACGCCGGCTATGGCGCCGGAGGCTCCGACGTTCGGGACGCTCGAGCCGCTGTTGAAGTAATATTGCGCAAACGTCGCCGCGAGGCCGCACACGAGGTAGAACGCGAGGAAGGGGAGGCGGCCGAGTCGATCCTCGACGTTGTCTCCGAAGATGTAGAGATAAAGCATGTTGCCGAAGAGGTGCATCCAGCCGCCGTGCATGAACATCGCCGTGAAGAGCGTCGGCATGTTGGCGGCGGGATCGTCGCTGAAGCGGCTCGGAATGAACGACCAGTCCTGGATGAATTGGTCGCCGCCGTTGAGTTCGGTAAGAAAGACAAGAACGTTGATGGCGATCAGGCCGTAGGTGACGATTGGCACATTTCGGACTGCGCTATCGTCGTCGCCGATCGGAAACATTTGCGCCCCTCGTTTGACCTAGGCTGCCGGCGGTTTTTTAACAGACATCAGATAATTCACGTCCGTGTCGGGATTGCGAGTCCAGACGTCCCGCATCGGAGCATAGGTGATGCCTTCAAAGTGCGGTGCGGCGAGACCGGCGGCTTCAGCGTAGCGCGCCAGTTCTTCGGGGGTCACGAAACGGTCCCATTGATGGGTGCCGCGCGGCAGCCATCCCAAGACATACTCGGCGCCGACGATGGCCAATGCCCACGCCTTGAAGGTGCGGTTCAACGTCGAAAAGACGGCAAGGCCGCCGGGTCGAACGAGGGACGCGCACTCGGCGATGAATTTTTTCGGGTCGGGAACGTGCTCGACGACTTCAAGACAGGCGACTATGTCGAACGTCCGTCCTTCCGCGGCGAGGTCTTCGACGCGTACCGAGCGATAGTCGACCGAGAGGCCCTGTGCCTCGGCATGACTTTTCGCGATTGCGATATTGCGCTCGGAGGGATCGATTGCCGTTACCGTGGCGCCCATCCGGGTCAGGGGCTCGGACACGAGGCCGCCGCCGCAGCCGATGTCGAGTGCCGTCAGACCTGACAGCGGTTTCAGGGTTTTGGTATCGCGGCCGAAATGCGCAACGGCCTGGTCGCGAATAAACGACAGCCGGGGTGGTCCAATTTGGTGCAGAGGCCGGAATTTTCCGTTCGGATCCCACCATTCGGAAGCAAGGCGAGAAAAGCGCTGCACTTCCTTGGGGTCGAGGGTCGTGCTTTCGGGTGTCGGATCGTCGGGCTGGCGTTTGGCGGCGGTCATTGCGGGCTCCGGTTTGAGGCTAGTCGCCAGCGGGTCGGGGGACTTGTCAAGCGCGGCACGATCCCGCTCATCTTTTCGTTGACTTTTCGGCAGTTGCCCGAGACCTCGCGAGCCGCTAAGAAGCCGAGGCTCAATCCAGACATTAAGGCTCAACAGGTCCTTTCTGGGCCGCCCTGAGCCTGCAGCAGGTGCAGGAAACCCGTTCAGGATGGCGACGGTTGTGATGAAATTCGGCGGCACTTCGGTCGCCACCATCGAGCGCATCCAGAACGTGGCGCGACACGTCAAGCGCGAGGTCGACGCCGGCAACAAGGTGGCCGTGGTCGTCTCGGCAATGTCGGGCGTGACGAACCAGCTTGTGGCTTGGGTCAAGGAGGTGTCTCCGCTTTACGATGCGCGCGAATATGACGCCGTCGTTGCGACCGGCGAGCAGGTGACGGCCGGACTTCTGGCGCTGGCGCTGCAGGCGATGGGCCTCAAGGCGCGTTCCTGGACTGGATGGCAGGTGCCAATCAAAACGGACTCGGCGCACGGTGCAGCGCGTATCATCGATATTCCCGGCAGCGATCTGAAAAAGCGGATCGATGCCGGAGAGGTGGCGGTGATCACCGGTTTCCAGGGCATCGAACCGAAGGCCGACCGCGTTTCGACGCTTGGCCGCGGCGGCTCGGATACGAGTGCGGTTGCGATTGCGGTCGCGCTCGAAGCCGACGTCTGCGATATCTATACCGACGTGGATGGCGTCTACACGACCGATCCGAGGATCGTGCCGAAGGCGCGGCGCTTGGCCAAAGTCTCTTATGAAGAGATGCTGGAGATGGCATCGCTGGGCTCGAAGGTGCTGCAGACCCGGTCGGTCGAGCTGGCCATGGTCTACAAGGTGAAAACACGTGTTCTGTCGAGCTTCATCGCGCCCGATGCGATGAAGCCCTTCAGATCCGACAATATCGAGAACATCGGAACTATCGTTTGCGACGAGGATGAGATCGTGGAACAGCAAGTCGTGAGCGGCATCGCCTACGCCAAGGACGAGGCCAAGGTAACGCTTCTGAAGGTCGACGATAAGCCGGGTGTCGCGGCGCGCATTTTCGGGCCGCTGTCGGATGCGAGCATCAACGTCGATATGATCGTTCAGAACGTAACGCCGGACGGCAAGCACACCGACATGACGTTCACCGTTCAGGCTGCAGAGTTGCCGCGCGCCCTCGACGTTTTGAAAAAGGCCAAGGTCGACATCGGCCATTTCGATGTCAAAAGCTCGGCGGACGTCGTGAAAATCTCCGTCATCGGCGTCGGCATGCGCAGCCATGCCGGTGTTGCAGCGCAGATGTTCAAAACTCTTTCGGAAAAAGGCATCAACATACACGCCATCTCAACGTCAGAGATTAAAATCAGTGTATTGATCGATGCTGCGTATGCCGAGCTTGCCGTTCGCACCTTGCACACGGTTTACGGTCTCGATAGCGACTAGACGCGGATTCGTTCCGGCCGCGCCTTTCTTACCTACTGATGGACCGTCCAGACGGGCGGGACGACTAGCATGATCGTGCGGCCCAACGACCCCAGACCCCTACCGAGCGAAACCTCGCTCCGCGTCATCATGCGCGGATTGCGCGAGATCATGTCGGAAGGGGGCGAGGGCCAGGACAAGCTCGATCGCATCGTTCGCCAGATCGCCGGCGTCATGATCGCCGATGTGTGCTCAATCTATCTCAAGCGCCAGGACGGTTCGCTGGAACTGTTTGCGACCGAGGGCCTCAACCCATCAGCCGTCCATAAAACGCGGATGAAGCGCGGGGAAGGCCTGGTCGGGCGATGCTCGGAGCTGGGCGTGACGGTCAACGAGCCGGAGGCTTCGAGCCATCCGGCGTTCTCCTACCGTCCGGAGACAAGCGAAGAAATCTATCATTCTTTGCTGGCTGTGCCGATCTCGCGCTCGGGTCAGGTGCTCGGCGTGCTCGTCATCCAAAACCGGACGCCAAAAGAATATTCGGACGAAGACGTCGAGGTTCTGCAGGCGACCGCGATGGTGGTCGCCGAGAATCTCGTTTCGGGCGCCGTGGCGGGAACGGGTGCCGCGCTCGAAGGCTCGCTATCGCAGCCGATGGTGATCGAGGGCGAGCCGCTCTCGGAAGGCATCGCGCTCGGGCATGTGGTGCTGCACGAGCCGCGCATCGTCGTTACCCACCTTTTGTCCGACAATCCGGTCGCGGAAATCGAACGGCTCGAGCTGGCGCTTGCGAAGCTCCAGGCGAACATCGACGAAATGTTCGAGCACGAGCATCTATCCGCGATTGGAGAGCACCGCGACGTGCTCGAAGCCTATCGCATGTTCGCGCACGACAAGGGCTGGCATCGGCGCCTGCGGGAAGCGGTCGAGGGTGGATTGACAGCGGAAGCCGCAGTCGAGCGCGTGCAAAATGCCATGCGTACCCGCATGCTGAAGCAGCACGACACTTATTGGCGCGAGCGCCAGCGCGATCTCGATGATCTTTCCGACCGGCTACTCAGGGTGCTTGCCGGCCGGCTCAAAAGCTCGGAAGACGGCAGCTTGCCGCCGGAAGTAATCCTCATTGCACGCACGATGGGGCCGGCGGAGCTTCTCGATTACGATCGCAGCCGGCTTCGAGGGCTAGTTGTCGAGGATGGTTCGAGCCAGAGTCACGTCGCGGTCGTGGCGAAGGCGCTGGGGATCGCGGCGGTCGGTCAGGCGGCTGGAATCGTCGACCGCGTCGCGGCTGGCGACGCAGCGATCATCGATGCGGTGACAGGCGAAGTTCATCTTCGCCCGACGAACGAGGTGATCGCTGCCTATTCCGATAAAGTGCGCTTCCGGGCGCGCAAGCAGAAGCGCTATCAGTCGCTGCGCGGCCGTCCGGCTGTCACCAAAGACGGAATTCGCATCGCCCTGCTAATGAATGCCGGGCTTCTCGTAGACATGTCACATCTGATCGAATCTGGCGCCGATGGGGTCGGGCTCTACCGTACCGAATTGCAATTCATGCTGTCGGACGCCTTTCCGAGGCTCGATCGCCAGACGCAGCTCTACCGATCGGTGATCGAGGAAGCGGAAGGCAAGCCGGTCGTTTTCCGGTCGCTCGATATCGGCGGCGATAAGGTGCTTCCCTATCTCCGGCAGCCGAAAGAAGAAAACCCGGCCATGGGCTGGCGCGCCATTCGCATGGCGCTCGACAGGCCGGAGCTTTTCCGCCTGCAAATCCGCGCTCTTCTGAAGGCTGCGGCCGGCCGCGAGCTTCGGGTGATGATCCCGATGGTTTCCGCACCCTATGAGCTCGGCGCCATCCGGGCATTGATCGAACGCGAAAAGGCGTTCCTGACGAAGCACGGCCATCAGCTGCCGAGCAGCATGCTGGTCGGGGCGATGTTCGAAGTTCCGGCACTGCTGTTCGATCTCGACGCGTTCCTGACGCGTGTCGATTTTGTCTCGATCGGCTCGAATGATCTGATGCAATTCATGTTTGCAGCGGATCGCACCAACGCACGCGTTGCAAGCCGCTTCGATGTCCTGACCGCAGCGCCTCTCAGAGCGCTCCGCATGCTGATCAAGGCAGCCAAGAAGCATAAGGTGCCGCTGACGCTCTGCGGTGAAATGGCAGGCAGTCCGCTCGAAGCCATGACTCTTATCGCGCTCGGACTCAGGTCGTTGTCGATGGCGCCCGCTTCGATTGGCCCAATCAAGACGATGATCCTTTCGCTCGATGCGGAAAAAGCGACGACTTACGTCGAAGAACTTCTCAAAGAAGATGCCAAAGACCTGCGCATGTCCTTGCAGCAGTTTGCCGAAAAGGAGGGCGTCGCGATCGACGGCTGACGCGCACTAAAAGCCTTTGACAAAAAGACTTTTTTAACCAAGATACGGATGAGGGTTGAGGGACCGGTGCGTAGTACCGGATTGTGTATGCGTCGAGGCGTTGGGCGGAACGTTTCGGTCGGCGGCCGTGTGCGGGTGGAGCGCACGGCGCGCGATCGCAGTGAGTTCTCAAATCAAGTACAAGTCTCGCATGACCGGGAGCTGATTGCCCGGTTCTTCATGGATTTGCGTCGCGCGTTGCGGTTGACGCTTCCGCAGGCCGCGTATTATCTGCAGGTCCACACAAGCGTCATCGAAGCGCTCGAGACCGGGCAAGTCGAATACCTGCCGCCGTGGCCGCAGACGACCCAAATCGTCATGGGCTATGCGTCGATGGCCGGAGTTGACGGCCGGCCGGTTCTGAATGCCATCGGCAATCTCATCATTATGCTTCAGCCTGCGCCGGACGAGCCGAAGGAGAAGTCCGCGGGCTATACATCGCAGGCGGGGGGCCATTTTCTCCGCGCTGGATCGGCCATTGCAAGCGGCGCCCGGCGGTTGCCGAAGGACGCCATACACCAGATCCGGCAAAGGCCGCAGCGCGCGCTTTATGCCCTGTCGCTGCCGCTGTTCATCCTGTTGTTCTTCCACGTATCGGTTTTTGAGGCCGTCGCGCAGCCTTTCAGCACGGCCGTCAATCGCGTGAGTGTGTATTTTCAAGAGCATTTTGCGCCGGTCCAGGACGGTTTGCGCTGGATCGACGTGCGCGATCCCCGGTCGCGCCGGACCGACAAATTGCAGATTGCAGGCGGTTCGTATTAGATGCGCGCCTGAGCGCCGCGGTCGTATGGCTGCGGCCCAATCGGACCGTATCCATCGGACATCATGACTTCATTGCCGCGCGATAAACTCGACCGTCTTTTCGAGCGCTGGATGGCTATCCAGGATGAGCTCAATCATGGCGTGTCACAGGCCCAGTACGTCAAGCTGACGAAGGAGTTCGCGGAGCTGTCCCCGGCCGCTGCGCAAATCGAAGCGCTGCGCAAAGCCGAAGCCGAAAGCGCAGACCTGGAGCAATTGATCCGAGATCCCTCGGCCGACAAGGACATGGTCGATCTCGCTTATGCCGAGCGGGCGACACTTGCCTCGCGCATCGGCGAACTGGAGCAGCAACTACGGATCGCGCTTCTGCCCAAAGATGCGGCGGATGAGAAAAGCGCGATCCTTGAAGTGCGGGCGGGTACGGGCGGCGACGAAGCGGCGCTGTTCGCGGCCGATCTCTTCCGCATGTATTCGCGCTACGCCGATCTCAAAGGCTGGAAGGTCGAAGTTATCTCGGCGTCTGAAAACGATCTCGGGGGCTACAAGGAGATCATCGCGTCGATTACGGGCGAGGGCGTGTTCGCGCGATTGAAATTTGAGTCGGGCGTGCATCGCGTGCAGCGGGTTCCCGCGACGGAAGCCAGCGGGCGCATTCACACGTCCGCCGCGACGGTGGCGGTGCTACCCGAGGCAGAGGACGTCGAGATCGACATCAAGCCCGAGGATATTCGCATCGATACGATGCGCGCAGGCGGCGCAGGCGGCCAGCACGTCAACAAGACGGAAAGCGCGGTGCGTATCACGCACCTGCCGACGGGGATCGTCGTCGTTTCCGCGGAAAAATCGCAACATCAGAACCGCCGTTTGGCAATGAACGTCCTGAAAGCCCGCGTCTACGAGCTTGAGCGCGAAAAGGCCGCAAGCGAGCGCTCGGATGCCCGCAAATCTCAGGTCGGCTCGGGTGATCGCTCGCAGCGGATTAGGACGTACAACTTCCCGCAGGGGCGGGTGACCGATCATCGGATCAATCTGACGCTCTACAATCTCGATGAGGTCATGGCCGGAAACGGGCTCGACACGCTGGTTGACGCGCTCATCACCGATCATCAGGCGACGATGCTGGCCGAACTCAACGCCGCGTAAAGGGTCGACCATCGTGGCGGCACAACAGCAAGGTTTCGAACGCGATCAGACGGTCGGTGCGGCGTTGGCGGAGATGACGCGGGCATTCGCCGCTCAAGGGATTGAGTCGGCGCCGCGCGACGCGCGCATTTTATTACAGGGCTTGCTCGGCGTCGACGGCACAGCGCTGCTGACCAGACCGGAACAGCGTCTTGGCGATGCGGCAGCGCGCATAGGCGATGCTGTGCGCCGGCGGCTGGCGCGCGAGCCCGTTTCCCGCATCCTTGGTGTTCGCGAATTCTACGGACGCGAATTCCTCGTCACACCCGATGTGCTCGATCCGCGGCCAGATACGGAAACCGTCGTCGACCTCGCGCTTGAGATCGTTCGCTCGAACGGGCTTCAATCTGAAACGATCCATATCGCGGACATCGGAACAGGCTCCGGCATCTTGATCGCGACGTTGCTTGCGGAATTACCCAATGCACGTGGTGTTGCGACGGACATCAGCGCGGCGGCACTCGCTGTTGCGCAACGGAATGCAGACCGGCTTGGCGTCGCGGGCCGTGCAAGCTTCGTTGCGACACACCGTCTCGATGGGTGCGCGGGGCCTTTTGATCTGGTCGTCTCCAATCCACCTTATATTGTGACGGGCGAGATTTCAGGATTGGAACCGGAGGTTCGCGATTACGATCCACAACTTGCGCTTGACGGCGGTGTGGACGGCTTGGGCGTGTACCGCGAGATCGCCGGAATTGCGCGAAATCCGTTGCGGCCAATGCGCCTCGTAATGGAGGTTGGCGCAACGCAAGCCTCTGATGTAACAGATATTTTCAGCGCTTACGGATGGCAGCCGCTGGATCAGAAAAAAGACCTCGGAGGCCACGTGCGCGCTGTGGCTGTGGAGATACATCCTTAACGCCATCAATCATTTCTATTTGCGGAATTACGTTTCCGGAGTAAGATCGCAGCTGACGAGTTTGATCGGATGTGCCTGGAACAGGCGACCCCGCGATGCGGTGCAAGAAGCCGGCCGTCCCATCTCAGATCATCAGCGCAAATTTCGCGGATGTTTCCGTCCGCTGAATGGCGAGTGTCGAGTTGCTTTTTCTCGATACCGCGAGTGCTGCAGAAACGCTCCTTGCAGATGCTTTGGACGTGAGTTGCAGTCCGTCGTGGCGAGGACATCGTAATTTGCCCGGTCGCGGGCGTGAGAGCCAAGGGGCTACAGCCTGTGTGGGGCACAGGCGACTTTAGGACCGTCTTTTGAACTGGAATTGGATCGAAGGATCCATGACGCGGCCCATCGTCGATGGCACGCGTGGATGTTAAATATCAACAATTGTGAACGGGAGCCCATGAGGCAAGGACAACAGAACCGCCGCGGCCGCGGTCGAAACAATAACAATAACCGCAAATCACAAAATCCCTTGATGCGTAGCTTCGAGAGCTCGGGTCCGGATGTGAAAATCCGCGGCACTCCTTCTCACATCGCGGAGAAGTACGTCTCCCTGGCTCGCGATGCGCTTTCGTCCGGCGACCCGGTCCTCGCTGAAAACTATCTTCAGCACGCCGAGCACTATAACCGCATCATCCTGAGCTACCGCGAGCAGATGGCGCAGCAGGGCGGCATGGACCCGCTCGGCAACGGCGCCGCCCGCACGCATACGCTTGCCGGTTCCGAGGGAAGCGACGGCGACGAGTTCGGTGAGGATGAGGGCGACGAGTTCGGCGTCCAGGCGCAGCAGCAACAGCCGACGGGAGAATCGTCGCAGCCGCCGCCTTATGCCCAGCAACCGCGCAATTTCGATCATCAGAACCGCTACGATAACCGCCAGCCGCGAAACGACCGCGATCAGCGCTACAACAATAATCGGCATGATCGAGGCGATCGCCAGGATTTCCGAGGCGACCGAAACGATCGGCATGACCGTAACGGATCAGGCGGCGAGAACCGCTATCGCGACGATCGCCGGCAGTTCGGCAATGGTGGCGATAACCGTTCCGAAGGTGGTTTCCGCCGCCGGGACCGCTACCAGGACTCCAGCGGTGCGGACCGGGAATTCAACAACGGCGGTTTCCGTCAGGATGCCGGTCAGACACCGCAGCCTCAGTCGCAGCCGGCACCAGCGGCGCCGGAGCGTGCAGCGCCCCCGCCTCCGCCACAGGCCGTGGCGCCTGAGCAGGAGCAGCCAGCCTTCCTGAGACGCCCGGTTCGTCGCCCGCGTCGCGAGGAACCGACTGAGGCAGTGGCAGCACCACCGGCCGCGAACCCGAGCGAAGACCAGGAATAAGCAGAGAGCTTCGGCAGGCGCGTGCGACTTCGTTTCGCGGCCTATCGCAGCGGTCACGCATGACGATGTATCTCGGCACAGACGTTCTGGCGCGCTCCGCGGCAGGCATTGCTTTGAAACGAGTCGCGGACCCTGGCGTTCGCCGGGACGACTAGCTTCCGGCTTTTCGCATTTATGTTCGGTAGCGCCGGCCAACGGGGTTAACGTCGCGCTTTCTATTTGTTCTGGCGCCGAACCTTTAACGAGGTTTGGCTAGAGGGTCTTGGCGGCCGCCCCGTGCGGCGTCCGACATGCCGCGGATAATCTTCGGCTTTTGCCGCCTTAGCCTCTTTTTCGCACAGTGCCCGATTCCTATATCGCTAACGTACAAGTTCGGAGGGGGATGCCTGCATTTGGGGTCTTTGGCCGCGCTTGAGGTCGGAATAAAACTCAATGGTATGTCTTTCGCGCCTGATGGGCGGAGGGCGTGCGCTGGAGGTCAGTCATGAATTTCGAACGCTACACGGATCGCGCGAAAGGCTTCATCCAATCGGCCCAGGCCCTGGCGCTGCGTGAAAATCACCAACAGGTTACCCCAGATCATCTTCTGAAAGTTTTGCTCGACGATCCGGAAGGGCTCGCAAGCGGCCTTATCCAGCGCGCCGGCGGCGACTCGCGGGCTGCGCTTCGGAACGTCGAAGCTGCGCTCGCCAAGAAGCCCAAAGTCACGGGTGGTTCGGGAGGCGTTTACGTGTCGCCCGAGTCGGCGCGCCTTTTCGATTCAGTCGAGAAGCTGGCGGACAAGGCCAGCGACAAGTTCGTCACCGCCGAGCGGCTTTTGCTGGCTTTGGCTCTCGATACATCGACCGACACCGGGAAGGCGCTGCGCGATGCGGGCGTGACGGCAGACAAGCTCAATGCTGCGATCAACGATCTGCGCAAGGGCCGTACCGCCGACAGTGCGAACGCCGAGCAGGCTTACGACGCGTTAAAGCGTTACGCGCGCGATCTCACCGAGGCCGCAGCGACGGGCAAGCTCGATCCGGTCATCGGGCGCGATGAAGAAATTCGCCGTACCATTCAGGTGCTATCGCGGCGCACAAAGAACAATCCTGTCCTGATCGGCGAGCCGGGCGTCGGCAAGACGGCGATCGCCGAAGGTCTGGCTCTGCGCATCATCAAGGGCGACGTGCCGGAAAGCCTCAAGCACAAGAAGCTTCTGTCGCTCGACATGGGCGCGCTAATTGCGGGCGCCAAATATCGCGGCGAGTTCGAGGAGCGCTTGAAAGCGGTTCTCTCGGAGGTCGAAGCCGAGGGTGGCAACATCATCCTTTTCATCGACGAGCTTCACACCATTGTCGGCGCCGGCAAGACCGAAGGCTCCATGGACGCGGGCAACTTGCTGAAGCCTGCATTGGCGCGTGGCGAGCTGCACTGCGTCGGCGCTACGACGCTCGACGAATATCGCAAAAACATCGAGAAGGACGCGGCGCTGGCGCGGCGTTTCCAACCGATCTTCGTCTCCGAGCCGACGGTCGAAGATACGATCTCGATCCTGCGCGGCCTCAAAGAGAAGTACGAGCTGCATCACGGCGTGCGCATCACCGACAGCGCGCTCGTTGCGGCTGCGACGCTGTCGAACCGCTACATCACCGATCGCTTCCTGCCTGACAAGGCCATCGACCTCGTTGACGAAGCGGCGTCGCGTCTCAGAATGCAGGTCGATTCCAAGCCTGAAGAGCTTGACGCCATCGATCGCGATCTCATGCAGATGATGATCGAGCGCGAAGCCTTGAAAAAGGAAACCGACGCCGCGTCGAAGGATCGGCTCGCACGCCTTGAAAAGTCCATTGCGGACCTCGAGGAAAAGTCCAAGGCGATGACGGCGCGCTGGGAGAGCGAGAAGCAGAAGCTCGGTTCGGCGCAGAAGATCAAGGAAGAACTCGACAACCTGCGCAACGCCCTCGAACAGGCGCAGCGTAAGGGTGATCTCGCGCGTGCAGGCGAACTCCGCTACGGCAAAATTCCGGAGCTGGAAAAGAAGCTCGCATCGATTGAATCGCAGGAAGGCAAAGGCGCGATGGTCGAAGAGGCCGTTACGCCGGACCAGATCGCGGCGGTCGTGTCGCGCTGGACGGGCGTGCCGGTCGACAAAATGCTCGAAGGCGAGCGGGATAAGCTCCTCAAGATGGAGGAAGCGCTGTCGAAGCGCGTCATCGGTCAGAAGGAAGCTGTCATCGCTGTTTCGACTGCGGTCAGGCGTGCGCGCGCCGGGCTGCAGGACCCGAACCGGCCGATCGGCTCGTTCATGTTCCTTGGGCCCACCGGCGTTGGCAAAACCGAGCTGACGAAAGCGCTCGCCGGCTATCTCTTCGACGACGACACGGCGCTCATTCGCATCGACATGTCGGAATACATGGAGAAGCATTCGGTTGCGCGTTTGATCGGCGCGCCTCCGGGTTATGTCGGCTATGAGGAAGGCGGCGCGTTGACTGAAGCGGTTCGGCGGCGGCCTTATCAGATCGTGCTCTTCGACGAGATCGAGAAGGCGCATCCGGATGTCTTCAACGTGCTGCTGCAGGTTCTGGACGACGGACGCCTGACTGACGGTCAGGGCCGCACGGTCGACTTCAAGAACACGCTGATCGTGCTGACGTCGAACATCGGCGCGGAATATCTCGTCAACCAGAAGGAAGGCGAAGATACCGAAGCGGTGCGCGAGGAGGTGATGACGGAAGTCCGGTCGAAGTTCCGGCCGGAGTTCCTGAACCGGCTTGACGACATCATCCTGTTCCACCGTCTGCAGCGGAGCGAGATGACGAAGATCGTCGATATCCAGATTTCACGCCTGCAGAAGCTGCTTGTCGATCGCAAGATCAAGCTCGAGCTCGATGAGAACGCGAAGACGTGGCTCGCAAACCGGGGCTACGACCCCGCATATGGTGCGCGGCCGCTGAAGCGAGTCATTCAGCGTCATGTTCAGGACCCGCTCGCCGAGCAGATCCTGGCAGGCGGTGTCAAGGACGGCGACACGGTGCACGTGTCCGTTCGGGACGGCGATCTGACGATCAACGGCTGGCCGGTGAAAGCCGCGGCTTGATTGTTGGCGCGGGGCTTGATGATACTTTCGAGATAAAAATTGCAGATCCCCGGCGACTGCGCTCCGCGCAGCCGGCCGCCGGGGACGGACTTGTGGCCCCGTTCTCAGGTAACGAATTAGGAGACGCGGTGCGATGAGCATCGCGTCTTCATTTTTTTGGCGGACGGCTATTGCGCCGATGGATGCACCATCAGGTTGCGACGTGGGTTTTCGGCAAGCCGATGGGGCGGTTGGGATGGAGTTAGTGGCACGCACTTGCCACACCGTGCTCACAAGAGGCCTCAAGCCACGGCGGTAGCTCGGATTACGGGTTGTGCCGCCATCGCTTCGATGCAGTATCAACCCGATCCGCCGCGGAAACGGGGCAATGTGGTCGGCGGGCACGTTCTAGAAGGGGGTATCTCGTATGGGAAAATTGCTGTCGCTTGCCGCGCTTTGCTGCGCGATGGCCCTGGCAGTTGGGGGCTTTGCTCCGCGCGCAAGCGCCGCGCAACTTCCGGCCGGACTTCTCGCGCTCAAGACCGACAAGATCGGCTCAGTCCAGGAAGTGCGTTATCGCTGCTGGTGGCGTCATGGTTATCGCCATTGCGGTTATGGGCATCATCGCGGATGGCGCCATCACCGCTGGCATCGCGGCTACTGGCGCAATCGCCATTGGCGCCATCGTCATTGGCGTCACCGCTACCACGGTCATCGCCACTACTACTATCGCTCCTACGCGCGGCCGTATCAGGGTACCTACTATCGTCGGCCGTATGCGTACTGCATCGGCTTGTGCTGGTGGTAAGTCCAGCGGCGCGATGACGTGACTTCAAAATGAAAACGCCAGGGGCTGAACCCTGGCGTTTTTATTGCGACGTCCGAATAAGGCTCGGTATGCGCGCGACAAACTTTATCTGCGATACCGATCGCGGCGGTAATGCGAACGGCGATAACAGCGTTTCGCCCCGATCTTGCAGGCGATCCTCGGGCCGGCCGTGTAGCCGATAACGCCACCGGCGACCAATCCGACCGGGCCGAAGACCACGGCGCCTGCCAAGCCGCCCAAAGCTGCGTCCGTGACGCGCTCACCTGCGTTCGCCGCCATCGGCGCTAGGACGACGCCGGCAGCAACGATCGCAACTCGTGCAAAAGCTTTCATAGACTGGGTCCCCTCTATCTTTCTAGCTGGTTCCAAGCGGACCTCCCCGGAACATCTATAGCATCTTTGGTGATTCGATTTTTAGCGCGCACATGCGGCGACAATGGCGACGCATCTCCTCCGACTTTATTGTGCTCAGTCACTCAAAAATAGATCGGGATGTCTGGCGAACTGTGTCCTCGCGGCCGCGGTCCGACGGCTGCCCGATCCCTCGCACAAAATCTTGTGCTCGTCGTTCGTTCGCGCGCTAATCTTGCAGGAGGTTGCTTTGAGGGACCCCACGTGAGCCTGCTGATCGCCGTTGGTGCGCTCGTCTTTCTTATGCTCGCGGCGTACCGCGGCTTTAGCGTCATCCTGTTTGCGCCCGTGGCTGCCATGGGCGCGGTGCTGCTCACCGATCCGCATGCCGTCGCGCCCGTCTTTACCGGCCTTTTCATGGAAAGGATGGCCGGGTTTCTGAAGCTGTATTTTCCGGTCTTTCTGCTTGGCGCAATCTTCGGCAAGCTGATCGAAATTTCCGGGTTTGCGCGCGCTATCGTCGCAAGTTCGATCGCGCTGCTCGGAGCCGAACGGGCCATGCTCGCCATCGTGCTGGTCGCAGCGCTTTTGACTTACGGCGGCGTGTCGCTGTTCGTCGTGGTGTTCGCCGTCTATCCGTTCGCCGCCGAGATTTTTCGCAGCTCGAATATTCCGAAGCGGCTCATTCCGGCGACGATCGCGCTCGGCGCATTCACGTTCACGATGGATGCGCTGCCGGGCACGCCGCAAATCCAGAACATCATCCCGACGACATTCTTCCGGACGACTGCCTGGGCAGCGCCGGTGCTCGGCACGCTCGGGTCGATTTTTATTCTGGCGCTCGGGATGGCCTATCTCGACTGGCGACGCCGCAGGGCTTTCGCCAGCGGCGAAGGTTACGGCGAACATCATCTGAATGAGCCGATCGCTGCAGCCGACTTCGACGTGAAAGGCGTGAACCCGGTGATCGCCGTTCTGCCGCTCGTGATCGTCGGTGTTGCGAGCAAGCTTCTGACACTTCTGATCCCTGCGATCTACGGCGATAAATTCGAAGTCTCCCTCACGCCGGGCGGCAAAGCCGTTGCCGCGGACGTCGGCGCGACGACTGCGATCTGGGCTGTCGAAGGTGCGCTTTTGCTCGGCATTGTGATGGTTGTCGTGTGTGCGTGGCGGGCCGTTCGCGCAAATTTTGCGGAGGGCTCGAAGGACGCCGTTGCGGGGGCGCTGCTCGCCGGAACAAACACTGCGTCTGAATATGGATTCGGTGCCGTCATCGCAGCGCTTCCGGGATTCCTCATCATTGCCGATGCGCTGAAGGCCATTCCCAATCCGCTGGTCAACGAAGCGGTGACGGTGACGACGCTTGCGGGCGTGACCGGCTCGGCGTCCGGCGGCATGAGCATCGCTCTCGGTGCGATGGCAGACCGATTCATCGCGGCGGCGAATGCGGCGGGTATTCCGCTCGAAGTCCTGCATCGCGTGGCGGCGATGGCATCGGGCGGCATGGACACGCTGCCGCATAACGGGGCGGTCATTACTCTCCTGGCGGTGACAGGGCTGACGCACGTACAATCGTACAAGGATATTTTCGCGATTACGTGCATCAAGACGCTCGCGGTCGCGTTTGTTATCGCGCTCTACTATGCGACGGGATGGGTGTGAGCGTTACTTGTTCGCGGTCATGACCGGCGCGCGGTGCATCAACTCGTCGATGCGGGCCCGCTCCTTCTCGAATTCAGCGAGATCCTTGCCTTCAAGCTTTCTTTCGTGCGGCACCTGGATCGACATTGGATCGACGAAGCGGCTGTTGACGAGCACTTCAAAATGCACGTGCGGTCCGGACGACAATCCAGTGGACCCGACGTATCCGATTATCTGGCCTTGGCGCACCTTCATGCCCGGATGGACGTCGGCGAAGCGGCTCATATGACCATAAGCCGTCTGATAGCCGTTGGCGTGCCGGATGCGGATGTAATTGCCGTAGTAGCCTTTCCGCCCGACCTCTTCGATCGTGCCGTTGCCCGCGGCGATGATCGGCGTTCCGGTGGCGCAAGCCCAGTCGACGCCCGTGTGCATCTTTCGAGAATTGAGCAGCGGGTGAAAGCGGACGCCGAAGCCAGAGGTCAGGCGCACGTCGTCGCCGCGAACCGGCTTGCGCATGAGGAACTTCTTCGAGTTGTTGCCGTCGGCGTCATAGAAATCGACCACGCCATCCGCAGAACGGAATCGATAGAACTTGTAGAGAGAGCCACCGCTGCTGATGGCTGTGTAAAGGAGCTCGCCGGGGTTTCCCTCCGTCGATTGGTCGTCCTTCATATCGAAGAACATTTCGAGCGTATCGCCCGGGCGGACGCGGCGGCGGAAGTCGGTATCGAAGGCATTGATCCGCAAGATCTGCGTGATCGTGTCTGGCGGCAGACCTTGCATCAGGCCGGCATTGTAGACGGCGGCATAAAGACTGGCGTTCTGCGGATCGCCGCCGTCGTTCTTGGCTATCTGCGATAGTTCCGCGTCGAACGGCGG